>JAZOLJ010000071.1:0-15847 GCA_045652845.1 Eubacteriales bacterium
CCGTGGAGTTTTGAGAGAGCAAATATTTGCAGATGTGAGGAGAATTTTTGCAGTAATATGCGGATATTACAAGGAAATTCTCTGATACAGATGCGGATATTTGCCTCTCAAAACCGTGTTCGGATTATTCACTCTTGCCTAAAGGAGTAAATTATGAACACTGCAACAGTAAAAAGGAAAACTGCCGAAACCGATATCACGCTCACGCTTTCGCGTGGCACGGGTGCGGCAAATATTGATACGGGGTGCGGTTTCCTTGACCACATGCTCACCCTCTTTGCCCGTCACAGCGGGCTTGATATGACGCTTACCTGCCGCGGCGACCTGCAGGTGGATGCACACCACACCACCGAGGACGTGGGCATCTGCCTTGGCCGTGCCGTTGCCGACCTTGCGGGCGACAAAAAGGGGCTTGCCCGTTACGGCAGCATGATCCTGCCGATGGATGAGGCACTTCTGCTCTCGGCGATAGACCTTTCGGGACGTGCAACGCTTTGCTACGACGTCACCGTGCCTGCCGCCAAGGTTGGAACCTTTGACACGGAGCTTGCCGAGGAATTTTGGCTTGCCTTTGTGCGCGAGGCACGCGTGACGCTGCACGTAAAGCAGCTTGCGGGCAGCAATTCTCACCACATTCTCGAGGGTATTTTCAAATCAGTGGCACACAGTCTTCGTGCAGCTCTGACTGAAAACGCAGCACTCGGTGGCGCGGTGCTCTCTACGAAAGAGGTTCTTTGATGGTTGCCATCGTGGATTACGGCGTGGGAAATCTCTTTTCCCTCAAAAGCTCACTTGCAGCCATCGGTGCCGAGGCCGTCGTCACCGCCGACCCCGCCGTGCTGCGCGCGGCTGACCGCGTGATACTGCCCGGCGTGGGTGCCTTTGGCGATGCGGTGAAAAAGCTGCGCGAAACGGGGCTTTTTGACGTGGTGATAGAGCTGGCAAAAGGCGGTAAGCCCGTGATGGGCATTTGCCTTGGCATGCAGCTTTTGTTTGAAAAAAGCTTTGAATACGGCGAGCATGCGGGGCTTGGACTGATCAAGGGCGAGATCCGCCCGATTGCCGACGTGATACCAAAGGAGCTGAAGATCCCTCACATCGGCTGGAACGCCCTGTGCTTTGGCGAAAAAAAGCATCCCCTTTTTCAATATTTAAACGAGGGCGATTGCGTGTATTTTGTGCATTCTTATTACGGTGCCAACTGCGACGGGGCAGTGATCGCCACCGCGGAATACGGCGCGCCTCTTACTGCCGCCGTTGCCTGCGGCAACGTGATGGGCTGCCAGTTCCACCCCGAAAAAAGCGGCAAGGCGGGGCTTTCCATTTTGCGCGCGTTTTGTGAAAAGGAGGGTACGCTATGCTGATTTTCCCCGCGATCGATCTTTACGAGGGCAAGGCTGTGCGCCTGTTTAAGGGCGACTACAGCCAAATGACGGTTTACAGTAACGACCCCGTTGGTGTTGCGCGCGATTTTCGCGCGGCAGGTGCCACGCACGTGCATTTGGTAGATCTTGAGGGCGCACGTGACGGCAACACCCCCAATCTTGATACCGTTTGCCGCATCAAGGCAGAGTGCGGTCTTTTTTGCGAGATCGGCGGCGGCGTGCGTACCATGGAGGTGGTTGACCGCTACATGGCAGCGGGGCTTGACCGTGTGATCCTTGGCACGGCAGCAGTTGCCGACCCCGATTTTCTGCTTGCGGCAGTTGCAAAATACGGCGAGCGTATTGCCGTTGGCGTTGATATCAAGGATGGCTTTGTGGCAGTAAAGGGTTGGACCGAGAAATCCGAGCTAAACGCCCTTGATTTTTGCGAAAAGCTGCAGGAATGGGGCGCAAAAACCCTCATTTGCACCGATATCTCGCGCGACGGTGCCATGAAGGGCGCCAATCACGCGCTTTACCGTGAGCTTGCCGCACGCTTTGGTATGCAGATCGTGGCATCGGGCGGCGTTTCCTCAATGGAGGACGTAAGAGGGCTATCAGCACTTGATCTGTACGGTGCCATTGTCGGCAAGGCGTACTACACGGGCGCGATTGACCTCACGAAAGCAATAGAGGTGGCAAAAAAATGATTACAAAGCGTATTATCCCCTGCCTTGACGTGCGCGACGGGCGCGTTGTCAAGGGCGTAAATTTTGAAGGACTTTCCGACGTTTCCTCCCCCGTGGAGCTGGCAAGGTATTACAGCGAAAACGGTGCGGACGAGCTGGTTTTTTACGATATTACCGCTTCCTCGGAGGGGCGTCGGCTCTTTACCGACATTTTAACCGAGGTAGCAAGCAAGATCTTTATTCCCCTCACGGTTGGCGGCGGCATTAACACCCTTGAGGATTTTGACCGCGTTCTCAAATGCGGCGCCGACAAGGTGAGCGTGAATTCGGGTGCCATCCGCAACCCCGCGCTCATCAGCGAGGCGGCAAAGCGTTACGGTGACCAATGCGTGGTGATCTCTGCTGACGTGAAGCGTGTTGACGGCGTATTCCGCGTGTTTGCCAAGGGTGGCAGAGAAAACACGGGCATGGAAGCAATCTCCTGGATCCGCCAATGCGTAGAACGGGGCGCGGGCGAGGTCGTGCTCAACTCCATCGACACCGACGGTGTGAAGGGCGGCTTTGACCTTCCCCTGCTTGCAGCCGTTTGCGACGTTGTAAAGGTGCCTGTGATCGCCTCGGGGGGTGCAGGTAAGATCGAGGATTTTATCACGCTGTTCAACACCCTCCCGGGTGTGGATGCGGGGCTTGCCGCCTCGATCTTCCACTTTGGTGAGGTAAGGATCAGCGATCTCAAGCAGGAAATGAAAAAAGCGGGCATCCCCGCAAGATTAGTGTAAGAAAGGCGAAGCTATGATTACTCCCAACTTTAGTATTGATGAATTGAAATTTGATGAAAAGGGCCTTATTCCCGCCATTGTGGTAGACGCCGTCAGCAAAAAGGTGCTAACGCTTGCCTACATGAACCGCGAAAGCCTTGGTATTTCACTTGAAAAGGAGCTGACCTGCTTCTTTAGCCGCAGCCGCCAAAAGCTTTGGCTGAAGGGCGAGACCAGCGGCAACGTGCAGCACATCGTTTCGATCACCGCGGATTGCGACAAGGATGCACTTGTGGTAATGGTAGAGCCCGAGGGGCCTGCCTGCCACCTTGGCACCGAGAGCTGCTTTAGTGCCCCCTTTGGCGAGAGCGAGGAGCGTCACGAATTTTCCTTTGCGGGCCTCATGGAGCTGATCCGTGGCAGAAAGACCGAGAAAAAGGAGGGCTCTTACACCACGTATCTCTTTGAAAAGGGGCTTGATAAGATCCTCAAAAAGATCGGTGAGGAATGCACCGAGGTCATTATTGCCGCCAAGGCAGAGGACCGCGCCGAAACCGTTTACGAGATCTCCGATCTTGTGTATCACGTCATGGTTTTGATGATTGAGCAGGGCATTGACCTTTCGGATATCCACCGCGAGCTTGCCTCCCGTCACGTGATCGACCACAAGGTAAAGCAGGAGAAAATGACAAAATAAAGGGCTTGCCTGCCCGCGCGAGGCCGCCCAAAGGAAAGCAAAAGGTCTCCGAATGCAATTGCATTCGGAGACCTTTTCTCATGTATTTACAGCGCATGGCGCAAATTCGCACGAAAACTCTATAAATATATATGAGAGGCTTACAGGCATTGCCTGCAAGATTGATCACCGCTTATTTTGCGTAATCCACGGCGCGGCTCTCGCGGATCAGATTTACCTTGATCTGGCCGGGGTACTTGACCTCGTCCTGAATCTTCTTTGCCATTTCGCGGGCAATAAACTTCATGCCCTCGTCGGTTACGTCCTCGGGCTTCACCATCACGCGCAGCTCTCTGCCTGCCTGAATGGCAAATGCCTTTTCAACGCCCTCAAAGCCCTTGGCGATCTCCTCAAGCTTTTCAAGACGCTTGATGTAATTTTCAAGATCCTCACGGCGCGCACCGGGGCGGGATGCCGAAATTGCATCGGCTGCCTGCACAAGAATTGCGATCACGGTTTGAGGCTCTACGTCGTTGTGGTGCGCCTCGATGGCATGTACCACCTCACGGCTTTCCTTATACTTGCGCGCAACGTTTACGCCAAGCTCTATGTGCGTGCCCTCCACGTCGTGGGGGAACGCTTTGCCGATATCGTGCAAAAGGCCCGCGCGCTTTGCGGCTGCCGCATCAACGCCCAGCTCCTCTGCCATGATACCTGCAAGGAATGCAACCTCGATCGAATGCTTAAGTACGTTTTGACCGTAGCTGGTACGGTAACGCAGACGACCAAGCAGCTTCACCAGCTCGGGGTGCAGGTTGGGGATGCCTACCTCATAGGTGGCGCGCTCGCCTGCCTGCTTCACCACGGCATCTACCTCACGGCGGCATTTTTCCACCATTTCCTCAATGCGTGCGGGGTGAATACGTCCGTCAGCGATCAGCTTTTCAAGCGTTAGCCTTGCGACCTCGCGGCGTACGGGATCAAAGCCCGACAGGGTAATTGCCTCGGGTGTGTCGTCAATGATCAGCTCCACGCCCGTCAGTGTTTCAAGCTTTTGAATGTTTCTACCCTCGCGGCCGATGATTCGGCCCTTCATTTCGTCATTCGGGATCTGCACGACCGAGATCGTTGCCTCTGCAACGTGATCGGTGGCACAGCGTTGAATGGCAAGCGAGAGCAGGTTGCGTGCCTTGGTTTCTGCCTCGTCCTTGAACTGCGCTTCCAGCTCGTCAAGACGCTGGGCAAGCTCGTGCTTTGCCTCGCCCTCTACGCGCTCGATCAGCTCTTCCTTCGCCTCCTCGGCGGTAAGACCCGCGAGCGTTTCCAGAATGCGCTTATGCTCGGCAAGGGTTGCCTCGATCTCAGCACGCACGCTGTCGTTTTCCTGAAGCTTTTGATCAAGCTTTTCGTTTTTGCGCTCAAGTGCCTCAGACTTTTGATCAAGATTTTCTTCCTTTTGCGTCAGTCTGCGCTCCATACGGGTGATCTCTGCGCGGCGTTCCTTCATTTCAGCCTCGCTCTCGTTGCGACGCTGCAGAATCTCTTCCTTTGCTTCAAGCAGCTTTTCCTTTTTGAGGGATTCAGCCTGCTGTGTGCAATCGGCAAGGATCCGCTTTGCTTCCCGCTCGGCAGAGCCGATCTTTTTCTCCGCGATGATACGACGCAGGAAAAAGCCAACGGCAAGACCAAGCGCAAGCGCTGCCGCAATCAGGGCGATTGCAAGTCCTTCACTCATACTTTACTACCTCCTTTTTTAGTTTCTAAATATCTGATATACAAGCGTACATAATAACACCAATGTATATTCTATTATATTATACACTTATAAACTGAAAAAGTCAAGAAGAAGGCTCCCTTTTTCTTGATGAATTTTGTGAAAAAAAGAGATTGACAAGGGGGCGCATATCCGATATAATGATATCAAGATGGAATGAGCTTCATTCCGAAATACAAAAAGGAGCGTTTATTATGAAGAATATTAGCATTCGACTTTCCACCATCGCCGACGTGCGTGATTTTGTAAACATCGTTGCCAAAAGCGAGATCGACGTTGATCTGCAATCGGGCAGATACGTGGTTGACGGCAAATCCATTATGGGCATTTTCAGCCTTGATCTGCTGGCTCCCATTACCCTCACTGCTCATTCCGACGATACCGACGAGCTGTTTGCGGATCTTGACCGCTTCATCATCAAATAACATACAAGGCGAGAAGGGCTAATGCCCCGCGCAACGCTTGCCGAATTTTTCTTAAATCGGCTATCAAAAAACCCCGTGGAAAATCCACGGGGTTTTTTGTATTTTTCAATACCGTTATACGGGCAACGGCTCCTCGCTATCAGCAGCGGGCTCCTCGGCGGGCTCCTTTAGATGCGAAAGATCCATCCTCGGCTTGCGCGAGAGGCGCACCTCGCTGGTTTCCAGTGTGTCGAACAGCACCTTGATGGGGTGGATCTCGATCTCCTTGCCCTCGGCGATCATCGCCTCTGCCGTGGCAAGCCTTTGGTCGCCCTCCTCACCGCAATCGTAGGTAAAGAGCAGGTCTGCATTGCGGGTCGAAAGTGTATAGCGTCCGCCCTCGTTCGCGATCATTTGTGCAAGATACAGCATCTCGTTAAAATGGTAACGCTGATAGCCAAGGCTGACGGTTACGGTGTGCCCCGTCAGCAGTGGGGGCTTGCGCGTTTTCTTCGGCTGTATCGTTTCAAGATACTTTAAAAAGAGTGCCGCGTTCTCTGAGCCCGCCTCCATCATATTTGCGGTATCGGGCTGCGGCTTCTCGGTTGCCGCCTCGCCCTTCTTGCGCTTTTTGCCGCCACGGTGACGCTTTTTCTTGGCACCTGCCTCGCCCTCGGGCTTTTTCCAGGCATACTCCATGGTAAATTCCTTTGTAAAACCGCCACAATCGGGGTACATTTCAAGCAGCTCGGGCAGATTTTTGCCGTGATAAGCGGCAATCGCCTTGAGGATCAGCATGGTGTTGTAGGCATCCTCATCGCTGCGGTGCAGGTTTTCCGCTTCGATGCCGCACCAGGAAAGGAGCGAATCCTCAAGATTTTTTGCCGTATTGTTTTCGGGCTGGCGCGCATAGATCTGCTGCACGTCAAAAAAGCGATAGGTAAAGGGGGTAAGGCCGTAACGCTGGCAGTCATCCTGCAAAAAATGCACGTCATTGGTTACGGCATAGCCGATCACCACGGTGTCGGGATCCTCAAACATTTCCTTAAAGCGGTCGTAAAAATCGGGGAACGGCGGAAAGCTTGCAAAGATCTCTCGCGGATACGCCATCATTTTTTTGGCAACGTACCAGTCAAAGCGGTCACGGGGGTTGATGAGCACATCCTCCTTGTCGTGCAGGATGTTAAAATTCTCATCGGTGATGCAATAGCCAAGGCTAAAGATCTTGGCGCAATTGTTATAGCAATTGGCACATTCAATATCAAAAAACAGGTATTTCATCTATGGCTCACAATCATTTATCATCCGTTTTATTTGCACACTTTATCCTATTTCTTAATAAAGCAATACTATTATATTATATAGTATTGCGGTACGTTTGTCAAGGAAAAATCGCGTGCTTTTACAAATAAAACACGCCGCTTGCATTTTTTTGCCGCATCTGCTATAATGAGGGTATTCCGTGGAGAGAGGATGCTTTTTTACTTTTCTCCTTCGTGAAACAACCTACAAAAAGAAGGCATGACAAAATGTTAAAAAAGGTGCGCATTGCAATCAAGACCACACAAAGGGAAATAAGCGGCACGCTCTTTGAGGATGCGTGCGGAAGGGGTATGAAGGATGCTTCGTGCGAGCCGCAGGTGCTGGAAATGACAGCAAGCGGCAGCTATTATGACGACGGCACACGCATCTCGATCTCTTACCGCGAGGGAGAGATCACGGGCATGAAAAACGCCCGCACCACCATCTCGTTTCAAAAAACCGACCCCGCGCTTGTCACCATGACACGCGAGGGGGAGGTTCGCACCGCGCTTTGCTTTGAAGAGGGACGTCGCCACATATCGGTCTATCAGACCCCGTATATGCCCTTTGAGGTGGCTGTGAAAACAAAGCGCGTAAAAAACCGCATTGTGGAAAACGGCACGCTCCACCTTGACTACACCGTGGAGCTGAAGGGCGCAAACGCCGAGCACACCGATTTTTCGCTCACCCTGTTGCCCGATATCAAGAAGCCCCTCACATCCAATTAACAAAAAACGGCAGATCGGTCGATCTGCCGTTTTTCTTTTTGAGGTTAATGGGGGCTTAAGATCCTCGCCTGCAGCTCCTGCGGCGTATCCGCGATCACGCGAGCACCGCTTTTGCGGAGCAGCTCGGCTGTGCGAAAGCCCCAAGAAACGAAAATGCCACAAACCCCCGCATTGGCGGCGGTCCTAACATCCACGTCGGAGTCACCGATATAAACGGCATCCTCGGCGGAGATATCAGTGGCGCGCAAAATCTCAAAAACGCCTCCGGGCGCGGGCTTTTTGGGAATGCCCCCCCCTTCACGCTCGCCTGCCACCACGTCAAACAGCCCCGTAAAATATCTTTTGCAAAGCGCTTGCGTGGCAAAATCCGCCTTATTGGAGAGCACCGCAGTTTTCACCCCTGCGGCACGCAGTGCCGCAAGCATTGCGCGAATCCCTGCATACGGTGTGGTTTTATCGGCACAATGCAGCGCATAATACGCCTTAAATTCAGTGAGGATGCGCTCTGCGTGTGCGGCATCCGTGCCCTTTGGCAGGGCGCGGTCGATCAGCTTTTTCATACCGTTTCCGACAAAAGCGCAGATCGCCTCACGGCTGTGCGTAGGGTATCCGTTTTCGGCTAACACCGCATTCACGGAATCTGCAAGATCATCAAGGGTGTCAAGCACCGTGCCATCAAGATCAAAAATTGCCAATTTATAGCCAAAGCTCATCACGTTCTGCCCCTTTTTAAAATTCCTGCGCCTCGATCATTGAAACGACCTCGGCAATCAGCCCCTCGCTGCAATCACACAGCGTATGATCTGCGATCGCCTTCACGCGCTCCAGCGCATTTGCAGGGCAAACGGCGATATCCGCCGTTTGCAGCAGCTCGATATCGTTTTCAAAATCGCCGCAGGCGATCACGGCACGGTCGCGATAGGGGGCGAGTGCCAACAGCCTGCGCAGCCCCTCGCCCTTGTTGCAGCCTGCGGGCTGTATCTCAAGAAAATGCTTACCCGAAAAGAAGCAAACAAGGCCCTTGCCCGACATGTGCTCCTCAAAAAGTGCGCGCACGCGCGCGAGCACCTCGGGCTCGTCGCGCAGCACCAGCTTATACCAGTCGTCAAGCCTCCACGTGTGCATGGGCGCGATCTCAACGCGATCCTCGCTGAAAAGCGCAATATCCTCTACCAACCTACCGCGCAGCGTATAGAGGCGGATGCCTCGCTGCGCAGAAACACGAAACGGAACCTCACTGCAGTAGCGAGAGATAAACTCCACCACCTCTGCCGCCCTTTCGGCATCCATAAAGCGTTCGGCAAGGGTCTGCTCCCTTTCAAAATCGTAAAGATACGCGCCGTTACACAAAATGGCAGGCGCGTTCAGTATGCGCTCGGGCTGCGGCAGGGCACGCAGTACTGATTCAAAAACGCGCCCCGTGGCAAGGGTAAATGCTCCGCCGCCCGCCACAAAGCGACGCACTGCCTCTATGTTTTTCGGCACGACCTTGCCATGATGCACAAAGGTGCCGTCAAGATCGGTCACGATCAAATATTTTGAAAAATCCATCAAATGCTTTCCTTCTCAAGTATGCCAAGCAAGCGCTCAAAATCGGCGGGCAGCGGCGCCTTGAAGGTCATGCGCTCGCCCGTTTTCGGGTGCGTGAGTGACAGCTCACCCGCAAACAGGCACTGCCCCGCAATGAGTGCACGGTGTCTTGCCTCAAATTTTGAGCCGTTACCGCCGTAAACGGGATCCCCGAGGAGAGGATGCCCGAGAGATGCCATATGCACGCGGATCTGGTGCGTGCGTCCCGTTTCAAGCTGACAGCGAATATAGGTCATGTGCCCGAAGCGTTTTAACACCGTATAGTGGGTAATTGCCTCTCTGCCCTCTCCCTCGCGCCTGGTAATCGCCATGCGCTTGCGGTCAACGGGGTGACGCCCGATGGGGGCGTTAACCGTCCCACTCTCCTCTTTAAAATTGCCAAGCGCAATGGCGTAATAAATGCGGCTGACCTCATGCACCTTCAGCTGTGCGGAAAGTGCCACGTGTGCGGCATCGTTTTTGGCAACCACCAAAAGCCCTGCGGTATCCTTATCAATGCGGTGCACAATGCCGGGGCGCTCCACGCCGCCAATACCCGAAAGCGAGCCCTTGCAGTGATAAAGCAGCGCGTTTACCAGCGTGCCCGTTTCGTTGCCTGCGGCAGGATGTACCACCATGCCGCTTGGCTTATTGACCACCACGATATCCCCATCCTCATACACGATATCAAGCGGAATATCCTCGGGCTGTGCCTCGGCGGGAGCAGGGTCGGGGAGCGTTAATGTGATCTCCTCACCGCCCTTCAAGCGGTATTTTTTACTCGCCTCGCCAAAGGAAAGCGTCACGCGCCCCTCGCCGATCAAACGCTCCGCGCAGGAGCGTGAGAGCTCGAAGGCGGTGGCAAGAAAGCCGTCAAGTCGCTTATCCTTATCCGCGGGGGCTGCAACTGTCTTTAAAATTTCAGCCATGCTGCTCTCCATCCCCCTCGCGGTCGGTGGTGACGGTCTTGCTCTTTTTCATTTCCCCGATCAGCTCAAGCAAAAGATCAAGCGCGAAAAGCGCGGCACCCACACAAACGGCGGCATCTGCCACGTTAAAGACCCACACCCAAAAATCAAAGGCGCAAAAATCAATAAAATCCACCACAAAGCCAAGGCGCACGCGGTCGATCATGTTACCGATGCCGCCCCCGACAATGAGAGCAAGCCCCACGCGGGAAAGCGTGCGCTTTACGTAGCGGAAAAGATAAAAGCCCATAAAGCCGATGCCCACCACAGAGCAAACGAGAAACACCCAGCGGTGATCGGATAAAAGCCCAAACGCCATGCCCCGATTTTCAACGTAAGTGAATTTCAGCACGCCCTCAACAAGCGCGAGCTGATCCTCATATAGATAGGTAAGGATCAGTATTTTACTGACCTGATCCAAAACGATAACCGCCGCAATTACGGCAATGACCATCACGATCCAAAGCATAAAAAATCCTTTCAAAAAGTGCCGCAAACCGTCGAAACCGACATTTGCGGCACTTTGCATTTTGGTTATTTGCCGAGCACACGGCGGCAACGGGGGCAAAGGCACCCGTCCTCATCCATTGTGCCCTCGGTGGTATAATTCCAGCAGCGGTCGCACTTCTCGCCTGCGGCGGCTTCAACCACAACGCCAATGGGTGCGCCATCCTCGATCACCGTCCCTGCAGGTGCGGCTGCCTGCAGCAGCTCTACCTGCGATACGATAAATACGGTGGGGAGCTCGGCGCGGAAGGCGTCAAGCAGCGCATATACCTCGGCATCGGGTGCATATACCGTCACGGCAGCATCAAGAGATTTGCCAATGCGCTTTTCGGCGCGAGCAAGCTCCAGTGCCTTCATCACGGGCTCACGCAGTGAGAAAAGTCTATCCCACTTGGCGCGCACCTCGGGGAAGGCAAGTGCCTCATCTGCGGCGGGCAGATCGTTGAGGAACACGCTTTCCGCCACGTCTCCCTCGGCACGGGGCATAGCCTGCCAGATCTCCTCTGCAGTGAAGGCAAGCAGAGGTGCTACCAAGCGCGTGAGTGCACTGATGATATAATACATCGCGGTTTGTGCCGAGCGGCGTGCCTTCGAATCGGCAGCCTCGGCATATACGCGGTCCTTGGTAATATCGATATAAAGCTTCGAGAGCTCAACGGTGCAGAAGTTGTTCACCTCATGGTAAATGGTGTGGAACTCATACGCATCATAGGACTCACGCGCAGACCTCACAAGATCGTTCATGCAGGATACGATCCACTGATCGATCTCGTAAAGCTCGCCCATCGGCAGCATATCGGTCTTGGGATCGAAATCATAAAGATCGGCAAGCAGGAAGCGTGCGGTATTACGGATCTTGCGATATGCGTCGGAGAGCTGCTTGAAGATCACCTCGGAGGCACGCACGTCTACGTGATAATCGCTGGAGGCGACCCACAAGCGCAGCAGATCCGCGCCGTATTTCTTGATCATATCAAGCGGGTCAACACCGTTTCCAAGCGACTTGTGCATTGCCTTGCCCTCACCGTCCACGACCCAACCGTGGGTAAGCACTGCCTTGAAGGGAGCCTGGGGCTTTCCAGTAGAGCCAACGGCGGTAAGAAGCGAGGATTGGAACCAGCCGCGATACTGGTCAGCACCCTCAAGATATACGTCGGCAGGCCATTCCTCGCCCTCCAGCACGGCAAAGTGCGTGGAGCCCGAGTCAAACCAACCGTCAAGGGTATTGGTTTCCTTGGTGAAGTGCTTGCCGCCGCAATGGGGGCAGGTAAAGCCTGCGGGCAGAATGTCTGCCGCCTCGCTCTCAAACCATGCGTTCGATCCCTTTTCGCCAAACAGTGCCGCTACGGCATCGATGCTCTGCTCATTGCAAACGGGCTTTTTGCAATCCTCACAGTAGAATACGGGAATGGGCAAGCCCCAATGACGCTGGCGCGAAATGCACCAATCGGCGCGCTCGCGCACCATCGACTTGATGCGCTCGCCGCCCCACTCGGGAAGCCACTCAACGCGGTCACATGCCTCGGCTGCCTCGTTCTTGAAGGCATCTACCGAGCAGAACCACTGCGGCGTTGCGCGGAAGATGATGGGTGCCTTGCAGCGCCAGCAGTGCGGATACTCGTGCTCGATCTCCTCGCTGGCAAAGAGCGCACCACTCTCCTTCATATCAGCAAGAATGGCAACGTTACTTTCATCATAGCGCATGCCCGCAAACTTGCCTGCCTCGGCAGTCTGGTAGCCGCGGTCATCCACAGGCACAAACACGTCAATGTTATAGCGGCGGCAGGTCTGATAGTCGTCCGCACCAAAGCCGGGGGCAGTGTGCACGCAACCCGTACCGCTATCCATGGTCACGTAATCGGCGTTGACTATGGTGGAAAGACGGTCAAGGAACGGGTGCTGCGCGGTCATATATTCAAGCTCCTTGCCCTTAAGGGTAAGAACGGTTTCATATTCCTCAATGCCGCCCACTGCCATTGTTTTGGCAGCAAGTGCCTCGGCAACGATATAGCATTCGCCGTTTGCCGCCTTTACCGCAACGTAATTCTCGTCGGGGTTGAGGGCAATGGCAATGTTGCCGGGCAGGGTCCAGGTGGTGGTCGTCCAGATCACAAAATAGGTGTTCTCAAGCGCGCAAGCAGATGAGAGCTTGCCCTTGTCATCCACCACGCGGAATTTCACGTAAATAGAGGTGCAGGCATCAGTCTGGTATTCGATCTCTGCCTCGGCAAGCGCAGTTTCATCCTTCGGGCACCAGTAAACGGGCTTGAGACCCTTATAAATATAGCCCTTGCGGTACATCTCGCCAAACACGCGCACCTCGCGTGCCTCAAACTCGGGTGCCATGGTGAGATAGGGATGCTCCCAATCACCCGTAATGCCAAGACGCTTGAACTGCTCCATTTGCGTATTTACAAAATTCTCGGCAAAGCTGTAGCAAGCACTGCGAAACTCCGGCACAGACATTCTTTTACGGTCGATCTTATTTTTCTTGATAATTGCGCTTTCAATGGGCATGCCGTGGTTATCCCAGCCGGGAACGTAGGGCACGCGATAGCCCATCATGCTGCGGGATTTGTTGATAAAATCCTTCAGGATCTTGTTAAGGGCGTGGCCCATATGGATGTTGCCGTTTGAGAAGGGGGGGCCGTCGTGCAGCACGAAGGTAGGCTTGCCTGCGCGCACCTCCTGCATGCGGCGGTAAAGGTCCATGTCCCGCCAGTAATCCAGCATCAGCGGCTCGCGCTTGGGCAGCTCGGCACGCATTGCAAACGTAGTGTTCGGAAGATTGAGTGATGCACTGTAATCTTTTGCCATGATCTTTCTTAACTCCTATATGTTCAAATAAACTGAAAACGAATTTAAATATAGCGATCCGCGAGCAGCCGAAGCCGCCCTTTTTTGGTTTTTTCCGAAACCGAGCGAATCACAAATTTTCCGTGCCCACGCACGGTAAGGATCGCGCCCGCCTCAACCTCGCGGTCGTATTTTTCGGCGGGCTCATAATCTATTTCTACCATTGCCTGTGTGAAAAGCGCTTGTGCGCGCTCGCGCGATAAATTGCACAGTGCCGCCACAACGGCATCGGCACGGGGAGATGCCACAGTGTCCGCCACGGGGGCAAAACGCCTACCGCCGTCAAAATCGGGGGCAAGCACAGCCTCCCCAACCCTTACGGTATCGCGTGCCACACGTGTGAGATTTTCGGCAAGGAACCCTGCCATCACGCGGTCGCAAAAAAGGATCGCCTCGTGCGGGGAAAGCACGCACACGTCGCCGAGGGCATCACGCTCGATGCCGAGATTTAAGATCGCGCCAAGATAATCGCGGTGTGAAAGCTCGCGGTAGCCGCTGCCCCTAACGGACAGCGCCACAAGAGATGCCGCTTGCTCGTCGGCAAGCAGCTCCCCCAGCACCTCCCCCTCAAGCGTGAGCATATACTCGGGCAAGAAATACATCCGCCGCCGTTCGGCAGCGGCATAGCCACCCGCAAGCAGGAAGCTCTCATTTCTTTTTGCGTATTCCGCCTGCAGCCATTTTTGCTCACGCGGCGTGAGAAAGGGGGTATATACCAGCTCACCCGCATCTGCGCGACGCCACAGATCCTCAGCGCGTGCCAAAAGCTGCGCCTTTTCCTTTTCCACCATATGCGCTCCTTAAAAGGCAAGCAGCGCGCTGCCCACCAGATTTACCACGATGAATGCCACAAAAAAGGGCATGTCAAGCGGGAAATTGCGGAACCAGCCAAAGTGATCAAACAGCGCGCGGATGGGCGCAATGATCGGCTCGGTTACCATAGCGGTAAAGGTGACCAGCGGATTATCGTCGGATAGCGGCAACCAAGAAAGTATGGCACGCACCAAAAAACACAGCTGCACCACAGAAAGCAATGCCTGTACGGTGCCTATCAGCAAAGACACGATCAAGTCCATGCCATAACTCCTTTCCTATTGCGCACCCTTGCGCGATCAGTATTCCTCTGCACCGTCCTCGCCGGTCACCTCGCCCGAACGGGGAGAGAGCACCAGCGTAGTTTTGGTTACACGGCGGAACTCGCCATCGAGCACCTCAAGAGCGCCCAGCAAAAAGTCAATCAGGCGCATGGCGGCAGAGCGCTCAAGCTCCTCTATGTTCATCACAACGGTGTAGCCGTCCATCAGGTAGCCCGCAATAGCAGGACCGTCATCATAGTTGTGGGGCTTTACGACCTTAAGCATGTTGCCGGTTGCCGCGCTTTGCGTGGGACGCTTTGCAGGCATTTTCTCGGGCTCGGCTGCGAGGTCGTCTACAACGCCATCCTCCTCGTCCTCATCGCCACGGTAAAATCCGGTGTCGTAATCCTCGTAGCTTTCGTAATCGCTTCTCTTGTTCTTTGCAAATGGATTTTTCATAAGTCCCTCCAAGATTTATTAGAAATTTCAATTTTCTTCCTTCAAAAACAGCCTTCTGCCCACGCGCACCATATCGGCACCCTCTGCAATGGCTGCATCAAAGCTTTCCGACATGCCCATTGAGAGCAGTGGCTGCCCCGGCAGCGAAAGCGTTTTCCATACCGCTTCGGCAAGCACGCGCGCCCCTGCGAAATATTTGTGATAATCAGCAGGATCCTCGCACCGCGGTGCCATAGTCATAACGCCCAAAAGCGAAAGATTGGGCAGTGCCGCGATCCCACGACACAGTGCCTCCAGCTCCTCGGGCATCGCGCCCCCCTTCGCCGCCTCACGGCCAATGTTTACCTCTGCCAGCACGCGCACCGAAATGCCGCGCTTGGCAGCATGCTTATCGATCTCCTCGGCAAGCGACAGGCTGTCAACCGAATGAATGGCGTACACCTTATCAATGATGTATTTGATCTTATTTTTTTGCAGCGTGCCGATAAAATGAATACGCGCGCCGTGCTTCTCGTAAAGCGGCATATGTGCCAGTAGCTGCTGCACGCGATTTTCACCCACGTCGCAAACACCCACGGATAGCAGTCGATCGATCTCGGCATCCTCGCCGTATTTTACGGCGGCGATCAGCGCGGTCTTGCCCACTCTGTGTGCCGCCAGCTCGGCTGCGCGAATATCCTCTTTTACCGCGGCAAGATTGCGCGCAACGTAATCGGC
>JAZOLJ010000072.1:0-10050 GCA_045652845.1 Eubacteriales bacterium
AAGAAGCAAACGGGTGGCTCGGGTCAGTACGGTCACGTAAAGATCCGCTTTGCCCCCGCCGAGGAGCAAGGGCTTACCTTTACGGTATCCGTGGTTGGCGGTGCTGTGCCGAAGAACTTTAATCCTGCCGTAGAAAAGGGCTTGCAGGATGCCATGGCAAAGGGTGCTTACGGCTATCCCTTGGTGCAGCTTGCAGCCGATCTTTACGACGGCTCTTACCACGACGTTGACTCCGACGAGCTTTCCTTCCGCCTTGCCGCACAGCTGGCGTACAAGAAGTGCCTTGAGCAGGCAGCCCCCGTGCTGCTTGAGCCGATCGGCAATCTTGATATTACCGTTCCCGAGTCGCTTGTGGGTACCGTGATGGGTGACCTCAATAAGCGTCGCGGCAGCGTAATGGGTATGGATCACTCCGAGCAGAGAAAGGGCTACACCGTGGTGCATGCCATTGTGCCGAAGGCAGAGATCATGGATTACCCGATCGCACTGCGCGCCATGACCAAGGGCTTTGGCAGCTTTGAGTTTGCCGTAACCGATTATGAGGTCGTTCCCGGCAATTTGACGGCAAAGATCACTGCAAACAAGGAATAAAATCAAGAAAGTATAAAAAATCTCTAAAACCTCTTGACTTTTAGGATCTTTTGTATTATAATTGTTGCATGGATTATTTCCCGTTAAAGGAGGCATAAAATGAAACTGAACTATCTTGCACCCAATGCTGAAATTCGTTTCCTTTTAAGCAAAGATATTATTGCCGCATCAGGTGAGGAGCTGCAAAATCCCTTAAGCCCGGAGCAAACCCCCAACATGGATTATGCTGTAGATCCCTTTGCCTAATTTACAGGGTGTCTCAAACCTCGGTTTGAGGCACCCTTATTGCGTTTTATATGTTTTTTGTCGCAGCCTGTCGTGCACTTTTTCGTGCAGCCGACAGGCTGCGACCTTTTTTTTGCGCGTGGCGTGCTACAATCATTTCGGAAAGGATGTGAAAAAATGTTTCGCACGGATTATCGTTTTGAGGTAAAAAAAAGGGATTGGCTATTGGTGGTGCGCTTGTTTGGTGAGATCGATCACCACAGCGCGGTTTTTTTGCGCGAGGAGCTTGACAAGCTGATTATGCGTGAGCGCCCGCGCCGCTTGGTGCTGGATCTTTCTTGCATTGATTTTATGGATAGCGCGGGCCTCGGGCTCTTGATGGGACGCTTACGGTTGATGCGTGAGGTGGGCGGCGTGATGGCGCTGACACGCCCAAACGAGAGGATATTAAAGATTTTGCGCCTTGCGGGCATGGAACGGTTTATGGAAATTGAAGGCGAAAGTGCAAGAAAAGAGGTTTAAAATGGATATGAATAAGGACTATACGTTTAGGGGTGAGATAAACCGCATGGAGCTGACGCTCCCTGCCGTTTCGGTAAACGAAGGGATGGCGCGCGCGGCAGTTGCCGCCTTTTGTGCACAGCTTTCACCCGACACCACGGAGCTGGCGGATATCAAATGTGCGGTATCCGAGGCGGTAACAAATTGCATCGTGCACGCCTATCGGCATAAAAAGGGGAGCTTTTACATAACGGTTAGCCTGTTTTCCGATCGCTGCGTGCGCATTGCCATTCGCGACAAGGGGTGCGGCATTCCCGACGTGCGCCGCGCCCGCGAGCCGCTGTTTACCACCGATGCGGCAGGGGAGCGCAGTGGCATGGGCTTTACCGTAATGGAAAATTTTATGGATCGGTTGACGGTAACCTCGCGCGCAGGGCACGGCACGCTTGTTATTCTCACAAAGCGCTTGGGGCGGTCTGCCGAGGAGGAGTGATCAAGCGTGCAGGAGATGAAAACAGGGAAGGAACGGCACTACGAGCTGCTACTTGCCGCACAGTCGAAGGACCTTGCTGTCGCTGATGCGGCAACAGAGAGGCTTTTGGTAGAGAATATCGGTCTTGTGCGTGCCGCCGCCCTGCGATTTCGCGATCGCGGCATTGAATATGAGGATCTGCTGCAGATCGGTACCATGGGCATGCTGCGTGCCATACGCACCTTTGACCTCTCGCGCGGCACGGCGTTTTCTACCTTTGCCGTTCCCCTTATCGTGGGGGAGATCAGGCGTAATTTGCGCGACGACGGCATTATTCACGTTAGCCGCACCTACAAGCAGTTAGCGGGCGAGCTGGCGCGCAAAAGGCAGGAATTTAGCCTGCGCGAGGGGCGCGATCCAACCCTTGAGGAGCTGGCTGCGGCGTGCGACGTTTCGATCGAGGAGGCAGCAATGGCACTTTCGGCAACCTCGCCCGTGGCATCGCTTTCCGAAAAGGTGTTTGAGGATGATAAGGGGGAGCTTGGCGACCGCATTACCGATGATGAAAGCGAAAACGAGCCCGCGATCCTTACAGACCGTATTGCTCTTAATCAAGCGATCGGGCGCATGCCGCCGCTTTGGCGCAAAATATTGCTCATTCGCTATTTTCGCAACCGCACCCAGCAGGAAACTGCTGATCTTTTGGGGCTGACACAGGTCAAGGTTTCACGCGAGGAGAAAAAGATCCTTACATTCCTGCGCGGCGAAATGACGGTTTAGATAAAAAATCCGACGCCTGTACGTGGCGTCGGATTTTTTGCATGCTTTGCCGTTGGCGGCACATACTATACTATTATAAAATATAAGGAGCTTACCATGTCGGAGAAAAAATGGGTGAAATGGGGCGCGGTCACGGTGACGGTTGCGGGGGTGCTTGCGGCGCTTTATTTGTTTTTTGACGTTTTGCTTGGTGTGCTGCTGCCGTTTTTGATCGCGTTTTTGCTGGCGGCACTGACGCACCCCGCCGCCAAACGCTTTGCTGCCCGCATGCATTTGCCACAAAGGGCAGTGGCGGCGGCATTTACGCTTTTTGCGCTGCTGCTTGTGGGTGCTTTGATCTATTTGCTGTTCAGCCGCGCGCTGATCGAGCTGCAAAATTTTCTTGCTCAGCTTTCCGAGGAGGGGGTGCTGCAAGCCAAGCTCGGGGAATTCTTTGCTTTTTTTGAGGATCTGTTTGCACGCCTACCGGGGGAGCTTTCGGGCATATTTTCGCCGTTGGGCGGCGTTATTGAGGACCCAGGGGCCTTTCTTGCCGAGCAGGTGCGTGGCATGATTGCTAAAATTTCAGAGGGGCTTCCCGCGTTTGCCATGCGCCTTGTTGCCGCATTGCCGTCAGCGTTGCTGTTTTTACTTGTTACCGTGATCGCATGCTTTTATTTTTCGGTGGAATATGAAACGGTAAGTGAAAGCATGCCAAGGCTGCTGCCCCCAAAATGGCGGGAGCACGTGCCCGAGCTTTCGCGTAAGGCACGGGCGGGGGCGGGGCAGTATCTGCGCGCGTATTGCCTTTTGTTTCTTATCACCTTCGCCGAGCTTTTGCTGGGCTTCGTTGTTTTGCGCGTCAGCTACGTTTTTTTGCTTGCGTTGCTTGTGGCATTGCTTGATTTTTTGCCCATTTTCGGTGTTGGTACGGTGCTTTTGCCGTGGGCGTTTTTCGCTTTGCTGACGGGAAATACCTTTCTTGGCATCGGGCTTCTGGTGCTGTACGCGTTGATCACCATTATCAGACAGGTGATCGAGCCGCATATCGTTGGTAAAAGCCTGGGGCTGCACCCGATCTTAATGCTGATCGCCCTTTACGCCGGGCTAAGGATATTCGGTATTATCGGTGTGTTTGCAGGGCCTGCCGTAGCCCTCGTTGCAAAGGCGATCTTTTCACAGGGCGATGAGGAGCAGGTGAAAAACGAGTAGATGCTCTTAAAAAAGAATAGTGAGATCAAAGCTTGGGAACGGCATATTTCGTGCCGTTTCCTTTGTTTTTGCCATTTGTTTTGAAAGGCTTTGCTTGCAACCCACCGTTTTGGCAAAAAATTTGCACTCTCATTTGAATTTTCACAAAATTATTTATTAAAATCCTTGACAAATGGGAAAAATAGTGATATATTTTTAGTTGTGAGTTAGCACTATCCAAGGTCGAGTGCTAAAATCCAAAAACGGAGGTGACGGCATGCCCCCAAAAAACGGTGAGCTTAGCGAACGTAAAAAGCTGATTTTAAAAGCAATCGTAGAAGCGCATATTCGCGGCGGTGAGCCTGTCGGCTCCAAGTATATTACCGAAAGCAAGCAGCTTACCTGCTCGTCTGCCACCATTCGTAACGAAATGGCAGAGCTTGAAGCGCTTGGGCTTCTTGAGCAGCCGCATACCTCTGCGGGGCGCATCCCCAGCAAGCAGGGCTATCGGTTGTACGTAGACACGCTGCTTGAGGAATACGCCATGACCGCCAAAGAGATCGCACAGATCAATCAGCTCATGAAGATCAAAATGTCAGAGCTTGATCAGATCCTTGATAAGGCATCAAAGGTGGCGTCTGCGCTGACCAACTATACGGGCTTTGCCATTAAGCCTCGCGCGCATTCGGTAACGGTTACCAAATACGAAACGGCATTGATCGATGCACACAGCTTCGTGTTGATCGTGGTGGCATCGAACGGCACCGTAAAGACCCGCAACGTGCTGGTGGCAAGCGATATTGACGAGAGAACGCTTTCGCGCCTCACCGCCGCACTCAACGAGCTGGTCGTGGGTGTTCATGCCGAGCAGCTTTCACTTTCCGTGATGATCGCTCTTGAAAATCGCATGTCGGGTGACAGCGTGCTGGTAAACGCCGTGATGAAAAGCATTTACGAAATGCTAAACGACCTTGATAACGGAGAGCTTAAGGTCAGCGGTCTTGACCGCCTGCTACAATACCCCGAATTTGCAGATGCCGAAAACCTTGGCGAGCTGCTGGGTGCCTTTGAGCGCAAGGATGATATTCTTGATATCGTGTCGGGCATTGACGGTGAGGATGTAAACGTGGTGATCGGCTCCCAAAGCTCGGTGAAGGTTATCAACAACTCAACGCTGGTATTCAAGCCCATTCGCTCGGGGGGCAAAACGGTTGGTGCCATCGGTGTGATCGGGCCATTGCGCATGGATTACGCGCGTGTGCTTGCTACACTCGATAATCTTGGCGGCAACATTTCGCATTTGCTAGGCGAGTCAAAGCATATAGGTGAATTTATAAAAGGAGAAGAAAATGACTGAAGAAATAAAGAATGATGAGGTAATCGAGGAGCCTGCTGCTGAGGCTGCTGCCGAGGAGATAACGGCAACCGAGGAAAAGGGCGCAAGGAAAAAGCTTCGTTCGCTTGAGGCGGCACTGATGGAAAAGGAAAAGGAGCTGCAAAAGCTTACCGAGGATATGGCAGCCCTCAACGACACGTATCTGCGCCTTGCTGCGGAGTACGATAATTTCCGCCGCCGCACCGCAAAGGAGCGCGAGGGGATCTATACCGATGCCTTCGGTGAGGCACTGGCAGCGCTTTTCCCCGTGGTGGATAATCTTGAGCGCGCCGCACAGTACAGCGACGGCGAAAACGTGGCAAAGGGCGTTGCGCTGACGCTAAAGAGCGTGCAGGATACCTTCTTGAAGCTGGGTGTCACCGAGATCAACCCCGCAGGCGAGGCATTTGACCCCAATCTGCACAATGCAGTGATGCACGTGGAGGATGAAACGCTTGGCGAGAGCGTTGTGGTTGAGGTGCTGCAAAAGGGCTATTGCCGCGGTGACCGCGTGCTCCGCTATGCCATGGTAAAGGTGGCAAACTGATTTCGTTACAATAATAAAAAAATATAAACTTAATTTTTTGGAGGAATTTGATCATGGGAAAAATTATTGGTATTGACCTTGGCACCACAAACTCTTGTGTTGCTGTATTTGAGGGCGGCGAGCCCAAGGTGATCCCCAATCCCGAAGGGGCAAGAACGACCCCCTCTGTGGTGGCGTTTTCTAAATCGGGTGAGAGGATGGTAGGTCAGGTGGCAAAGCGTCAGAGCATCACCAACCCCGACCGTACCGTGGCTTCCATCAAGCGTGAGATGGGCTCTAACTATAAGGTTACCATTGACGACAAGCAGTACACCCCGCAGGAGATCTCCGCAATGGTTCTGCAGAAGCTGAAGGCAGATGCAGAGGCGTTCCTTGGCGAGCCTGTAACCGAGGCGGTCATTACCGTTCCCGCATACTTTAAGGATGCACAGCGTCAGGCAACCAAGCATGCAGGTAAGATCGCGGGGCTTGACGTAAAGCGTATCATCAACGAGCCCACTGCCGCAGCACTTGCATACGGCATGGATAAGGAAAACGACCAGACCGTTATGGTGTTTGACCTTGGCGGCGGTACCTTTGACGTATCTATTCTTGAAATTTCCGATGGCGTGTTTGAGGTGCTTGCAACCGCAGGCGACAACCGTCTTGGCGGCGATGACTTTGACCAGCGTATCATTAACTGGATGGCAGAGCAGTTCCAAAGAGAGAACGGCGTTGACCTGCGCCAGGATAAGATGGTGCTGCAGCGCTTAAAGGATGCAGCAGAGAAGGCAAAGATCGAGCTTTCGGGCATGACCTCCTCTAACATCAATCTACCCTTTATTACCGCAACCGCAGCAGGCCCCTTGCACTTTGAGGCAACCCTCACCCGTGCGGAGTTTGACCGCCTGACCGCCGACCTCGTTGACCGTTGCATGGTTCCCACGCGCAAGGCGCTGGAGGATGCAGGTAAGTCGGTATCCGAGATCCATAAGATCCTGCTGGTGGGCGGCTCTACCCGTATTCCCGCCGTGCAGGAGGCAGTGAAGAAGTTTACGGGCAAGGAGCCCTTCAAGGGCATCAACCCCGACGAGTGCGTGGCTGTGGGTGCTGCCATTCAGGGCGGCGTGCTTGGCGGTGACGTAAAGGATCTGCTTTTGCTTGACGTAACCCCCCTCTCCCTTGGTATCGAAACGCTTGGCGGCGTGTTTAACCGCATTATCGAGCGTAACACCACCATTCCCGTAAAGAAGAGCCAGATCTACTCGACCGCCGCTGACGGTCAGACCTCGGTTGAGATCCACGTGCTGCAGGGCGAGCGTGAAATGGCTGCAGGCAACACCACCCTTGGCCGCTTTAATCTTGACGGCATTCCCGCCGCACCCCGTGGCGTACCGCAGATCGAGGTTACCTTTGATATTGACGCAAACGGTATCGTAAACGTATCGGCAATGGATAAGGGCACGGGTAAGGAGACCCATATCACCATCACCTCCTCCACCAACATGTCGCAGGAGGATATTGACCGCGCCGTTAAGGATGCGGAGAGATTTGCCGAGGAGGATAAGAAGCAAAAGGAGGCGGTGGATACCAAGAACCATGCCGAAACGCTGATCTTCCAGAGCGAAAAGACCCTCACCGAGATCGGTGACAAGGTGACCGAGGAGGAAAAGGCAGAGGTAGTGGCCGCAATCGAGAAGCTGCGCGGCACGGTGGCAGGCGGTGATACCGCAGCCATCAAGGCTGATACCGAGGCGCTTGAGAAGGCGTTCTATGCGCTCTCCGAGAAGCTTTACAAGGCACAGGGTGCCGAGGGTGCTGCCGATATGGGCGGTGCCGATGCAGGCGCAAACGGTGCCGAGGGTGGCTTCTACAACGCTGATTTCGAGGATAAGAGTGGCAACTGATTGCCTTAAGAGAGAATTATGGCTGATAAACGCGACTATTATGAGGTTTTGGGTGTAGACAAGGGGGCGGACGATACCGCCATTAAAAAGGCGTATCGCTCCCTTGCCAAGAAATATCACCCTGATATGAACCCCGATGATAAAGAGGCGGAGGTCAAATTCAAAGAAGTAAATGAGGCGTACGACGTGCTGTCGGATGCCGATAAGCGTGCCAAGTATGACCAATACGGGCATGCGGCGTTTGATCCTGCCGCAGGCGGTGCCGGCGGCGGATTTGGCGACTTTGGCGATTTTGGCGATATCTTCAGCAGCTTTTTCGGCGGGGGCTTTGGCGGCTTTGGCGGCGGTGGCGCACAGCGCAACGGCCCGATGCGAGGCGACGATATCGGCGCGCGCATTTCGGTAACCTTTGAGGAGGCTGCCTTTGGTGTAAAAAAGGACGTAAGCTATAACCGCGTGTGCCGCTGCCCCGATTGTGCGGGTAGCGGTGCAGCAAAGGGAACAAGTGCCGAAACCTGCGGCAAATGCCGCGGCTCGGGTCAGATGCGCGTGATGCAGCGTCTTGGCGGCATGCAGTTCCAAAGCACCACCACGTGCGATAACTGCCGCGGCAAGGGCAAGATCATTAAAAACCCCTGTAACAACTGCCGTGGAACGGGCTTTATCCGCATCAGCAAAAAGCTGGAGGTTTCAATTCCTGCGGGTATTGACGACGGCGAGCGCATTGCACTGCGCGGTCAGGGTAACGACGGCAGAAACGGCGGCAGTGCCGGTGACCTTATTTTGCAGGTTGCCGTAAAGCCCCACGCCATTTTCGAGCGTGACGGCTACAACATTTACTGTGAGGTGCCGTTGCCTGTAACCGACGCGATACTCGGTGCCGAGATCGAGATCCCTACGCTTGAAGGGAATACAAAATATAACATCCCCGAGGGTACACAGCCGGGCGCTACCTTTACCGTGCGCGGACAGGGCATTCCCTTTATCAACAATAAGAACCGCCGCGGCGATCTTATTTTCCGCGTAAACGTAGAGATCCCGCGTGCCCTGAGTGACAAGCAAAAGGAGCAGGTGCGCGCCTTTGCCGAGAACTGCAACGAGGAAAATTACGGCAAAAAATCGGGCTTTTTCAAGCGCATTTTCGAAAAATTAAACCGCAATTAAGGATAAGCTATGGATTACTGCAAGGATTGGTCGCAGCTGAAGGTGACCGTAAAGCTCTGCTATCTTGATACGCTTGTGGCGATCATGAGCATGATCAACAACAATTTAATGATCGAGGATTTCAGCGACATTGACCTCAAGACCTGCTACGGCGACCTCGTTGACGAGAGCATTTTGAATGCGGATAAAACCGTGGCATCCGTTTCGGCATTTCTGCCTGCGGACAGACCCTTTACCGATGCCGTTGCCTTTGTGCGTGAACGCATGGCAGAGAGCGGCTTTGAGGGCAAGGTTGAGATCATTGGCGTGTCGGAGGAGGATTGGGCAAACTCGTGGAAGGCATACTACAAGCCCATTCATATCGGCAAAAAAATCGTGATCGTACCCGCATGGGAAAAATACGAGGAGCAGCCGGGCGAGATCATTGTGAGAATGGACCCCGGTATGGCATTTGGCACGGGCACGCACGAGACCACCCGTCTTGTGATCGAGCTGCTTGAGACCTATACCAAGCAGGGCGCGCGCGTGCTTGACGTAGGATGTGGCAGCGGTATTCTTGCCATTTGCGCCGCAAAGCTTGGTGCTGCTGTGTGCAAGGCGTATGATATTGACCCTGTAGCGGTGCGCGTGGCACGTGAAAACATTAAGGATAGCGGCGAGCAAAACGTTACCTGCGACGTTTCCGATCTTTTAAAGCAGGTTGACCTTTCGGGCGGCAGGTACGATCTGATCTGCGCCAACATTGTGGCAGATATCATCATTCGCATGGCACCCGACGTTGGCGCTTACATGAAGGACGATGCCGTTTTGTTGGCATCGGGTATCATTACCGAGCGTGCCGAGGAGGTTGTTGATGCATTGGCTGCCAATGGCTTGCGGGTAACCGAGCGACTGGATGAGAACGGCTGGTGCGCTTTGGTTGTTCAAAAAGCATAAACGTTAAATTAGTATTTTTTTGATAAAAACGGGCATTATGCAATGCCCGTTTTGTCATTTTTGTGAAGAAAGTAGTAAAAAATCACAAATTAGGCATTGACAAATTGGGCAAATTGCGTTATAATAAGAAAAATGCTTTGGGGAGGTTGACAGGGTGCCACGTTTTTTTGTTCCAAGTGCCGATATTGCCGATAGCACCGTTACCGTGCGCGGTGACGATGCGCACCACATCTCCCGCGCCCTGCGCATGGCAGCAGGGGAGCATATTACCGTGTGTGACAGTGCCGCAAACGAGTATTGCTGCGTGCTGCGCAGCTTTTTGCCCGACGCGGTGGTTGCCGATATCCTTTCCAAAAGGCACTCGGATACCGAGCCGCCCTGCCACATCACGCTTTTTCAGGCA
>JAZOLJ010000073.1:0-7406 GCA_045652845.1 Eubacteriales bacterium
GGGCTGCCTCGTTTTGAGGCAGCCCATTTTAAATTTCTTATCCTTGCAATCTGTCGATCTCCTCGGCGTAGCGCACGGTTTCCATGGCATCCTTGGCATAAAAATCTGCGCCGATGGCATCGGCATAGTCCTTTGTCAGCACCGCGCCGCCCACTACAATGCGGCACCACGGTGCCTGCTCTCGCAGTTGGCGAATGGTTTCCTCCATGGCGGGCACGGTGGTTGTCATCAAGGCAGAGAGCCCCACGAGGGGCGCGTGCTGCCTCACGACCTCCTCCACCACGCGCGCAGGGGGAACGTCGCGCCCAAGATCGGTTACGGCAAAGCCGTAATTTTCAAGCAAAAGCTTTACGATGTTTTTGCCAATATCGTGAATATCCCCCCGAACGGTAGCGATAACAAAGGCGCATTTGTCGGTGCCGCCACTGCCCTGCATCACCGCCTTGATCTCCTCAAACGCCGCACTTGCCGCCTCGGCGCTCATTAACAGCTGCGGCAGATACACGGTGTTTTTTTCAAAGCCAACGCCCACGGCATTCAATGCCGGAATGATCTCCTCCTGCACGAGGGAAAGCGGTTCTCTTTTTTGCAGCAGCTCTCTTGTCAGTGCCGCGGCACGGTCGCGAAGTCCCTTGCCCACCGCCTGCTGCAGCTCGCTGCCAAAAGCGGTGTTTTTCGCACCGTTCTCCGCCTTTTTGGCGGCAGGCACCGCCTCCTGCTGCGGCAGAGCTGCGGCAAACGCAATATAATCGGCGCAGCCGAGGTCAAGCCCGCGCAGCGCGCGATAGGCAAAATAGGTCTTCATCATTTCGGTGGAATAGGGGTTCATAATTGCCGCCGAAAGCCCGCTTGTGAGTGCCATGGCAAAAAAGGTGCTGTTGATCGTATCTCTTGCGGGCAAGCCAAAGGAAACGTTAGATACGCCAAGCGAGGTGTGGCAGTGGAGCTCACGGCGAATAAGGTCTACCGCACGCAGTGTTTCGCGCGCGGCGGTATGATCGGCACTGACGGTGAGCGCAAGCGGATCAAATATAAGATCGTTTTTGTCTATCCCATATTTTGCCGCCTCGGCAAGAATGCGCCGCGCGATCTCCACGCGCCCCTCGGCAGTGGCGGGAATGCCCTGCTCGTCAAGCGTGAGTGCCACCACAACGCCGCCGTACTTGGCGGCAAGCGGAAATACCGCCTCCATGCTCTCCTTTTTGCCGTTGACGGAGTTGAGCATTGCCTTGCCGTTGTAACGGCGCAATGCACGCTCCATAGCAACGGCATCGGCGGTGTCGATCTGCAATGGCAGGTCGGTCACCGCCTGCAGGGCGCACACCGCATCGGTGAGCATCTTAACCTCGTTGATCTCGGGCAGACCCACGTTCACGTCAAGGATATGCACGCCCTTTTCCGCTTGCATAAGACCCTCACTTAAAATATGATCCATATCCCCCGCACGCAGTGCCTCCTTAAAGCGCTTTTTACCCGTGGGGTTGATGCGCTCGCCAATCAGCACGGGGGCTTCTCCAAGCATCACCGCATGGGTGTAGGAGGAAACGGCGGTTATATTCTTTTTGGATACGGGACGGGGTGCGATATCTGCAATCTTTTGTGACAATGCCGCAATATAGGCAGGCGTTGTGCCGCAGCAGCCGCCAACAGCCATAACACCGAGAGAGGCAAGCTTTGCCACCTCATTTGCAAATTCTTGTGGCAAAATATCGTATACCGTTTTGCCGTTTATTGCCCTTGGCAGCCCCGCATTGGGCTTGAGAAGCACGGGCACGGAGGCATACCTTAAATACTCCTTTACCACGCCGCCAAGTGCCGCGGGCCCCAATGAGCAGTTCACGCCGATCGCATCCGCACCAAGCCCCTCAAGCATGGCAACCATAGCGGCAGGCGAGGCACCTGTCATCAGCTTGCCGTCAGCACCAAAGGCGTTTGAAACGAACACGGGCAGGCTGCTGTTCTCTTTTGCCGCAAGCAAGGCTGCCTTGGTTTCGTAGCTATCGCTCATGGTTTCGATAAAAATAAGATCCACGCCGTATTTCACACCAAGCCGCACCGTTTCGGCAAATACCGCCACGGCATCCTCAAAATCAAGGTCCCCGAGGGGCTTCAGCATCCGTCCCGTAGGGCCTACGTCAAGTGCCACCCATTTCGGCTGTGTGCCCGTGGCAGCCGCTGCCGCCGCACGTGCGTTGAAAACGGCGGCTTTTATAATCTCCTCAAGCTCTGCCGCGGAAAATTTTAAGCAGCTTGCGCCAAAGGTGTTGGTGCTTACCACGTGGCTGCCTGCGTTAAAATAATCGGTATGAATGCCCTGTATCACGTCGGCGTGCGTGAGGTTCCATCGCTCGGGCAGGTCGCCCGGGGCAAGCCCCGCCGCCTGCAAAAGCGTGCCCATGCCGCCATCCAGCACCAAAATATTGCTTTTTAAGTATTGTGTAATATTCATACCTTCACCTATCAACCGAGAATATCCGACAAATTCGCCATGATCGCCGCCGCCACGTCGGGCTTATTCATCGAGTACACGTGCACGTTTTTAATGCCGTTTGCAAACAGATCAATGATCTGGTCGGTAGCGTAGGCAATGCCTGCCTGCCTCATGGCGGCGGGCGTTTCGCCAAACTTATCAACCAGTGCCTTAAAGCGTTGGGGCATGAGTGACCCCGAAAGCTTGATGGCACGCTCTACCTGATTGCCGTTTGTGATGGGCATAATGCCCGGGATCACGGGCACCGTAATGCCCGCCTCGCGGATCTTGTAAAGAAAATTATAAAAAAGATTATTATCAAAAAACATCTGCGTGGTAAGAAAATCGCAGCCCGCCGCCACCTTTTCCTTCAGGTGGGCAATATCCTCCCTTTGGTTGGTGCTTTCGGGGTGCACCTCGGGGTAGCACGCGCCACCCACGCAAAATTCATCCCCATACGACTTTAGCTCTTGCACCAGCTGAATGGCATGCCGATATGCCCAGCCGGTACGGTCATCCGCCTCCATATCTGCGGGGATATCGCCACGCAGCGCCATCACGTTTTCAATACCCGCCGCGCGCATCGCCTCAATTTTTTCGTGCACCGTTTCGCGCGTAGAGGATACGCAGGTCAGGTGCGCAAGCGTTGGCACGCCGTAACGCTGCTTGATGTTTTTGGCAATATCCAGCGTATAGCGGCTTGTACCGCCGCCCGCCCCGTAGGTCACGCTCATAAACGAGGGGCGCAGCTTGGCGATCTCCTCGGTGGCGTGCTTCACGCTTTCAAAATTCGTGTCAGTCTTGGGCGGAAATACCTCAAAGGAAAGAGAGCATCTCTCTCGCCCCAAAAATTCGGATAATTTCATGGCTTTAACCTCTTTTACGGGATATTTTCATGATTTACAGCCTCGCGGTCAATCAAGCGTGCGGTATTTGCCTGGCGGCACACCCACTGCCCGTTTGAAGGCGCGGATAAAATTGGCGTAATCGTTAAAGCCGCAAAGAAATGCCGTATCGGTCACGCTTCGCCCCTCACCCAAAAGCTTTTTCGCCTCGGCAAGACGCTTGCTGATAATATATTTTGTCACGGTAGTGCCGCAATAACGGTGAAAAAGCCTTGTTAGGTGTGCGGGCGAAACAAAGGCGTCTTTCGCTACCGCCTCAAGGGTAAGCGGCTGCGCGTATGCCTCGTTGATGTAATTGATAGCAAGCTGCACCGTGCGGTGGCTGCACTTGAGCGCGACACTGTCGCGATGCGCGGCAAAAAGCCCGCTAACCTCAAGCAGCAGCTCGGTGGCACGCAGCCTTTTATACAGCTCATCACCGTAGCTGCGCTCCTCGCGCAACGCTTCAAAAAGGGCGGTAAGGCGAGAGATCTCCTCGCCCGAAAGCGAAATTTTTGCGGCGCGGTCGGCGGCGTAAAAGCAAGCGGAAAGATCTGCCGCAGCCGAGGAGTTGGCGTGAAGAAAGGAGGGGTGCACGTGCATGATATAACGCTCAAAGCAGGTACCCTTGCCCGGCACCACCTTGTGTGCCTCAAACTGATTGATCATCAGCAGATCACCGTCGGAAATATCACAGATCTTGCCGTCGATCAAAAAGGTGTTTCCGCCGCGAAGGCAAAGAAAAAGCTCGCAGCATTCGTGAATATGCACGTTTGGATTTTGATTTTTGATATCAGAGTAAAATATGCCAAAGCTCTTGCTCTGTACGGCATGCTCTATCGCCTTGGTGCAGGTATCGTAAAAGCATTTCATCATCTCACACCCCCTCGGTTTTTGTATGCTGATCTTATCATAGCACAAGATGATCATAAATGCAATAAATAAACAGAAAAATGCAATAAATTTGTAAAATATATGTGTTATAATGAAATTACTATCCTGGAAGGAGGCTTTTTATGCTCACCTTAAGCGTAATCGGCACGGGGGGAGAGCTTCTTGCACAGTGGCGCGGCACCGATATTCGGGCAGAGCTGCAAGGGGGGCTTGCGTCGGGAGATAAGATCAAGGTTTTACTTGACGGCTGTGATTTTATTGCCGTGCAGCTTGACCCCACGCTTGCCGAAAGCATTTTGTGGGTGCCCCATCATAGCTTTGAGTTTACCGTACCCACGGAGCAGCAGTTAAAAAAGGCCTATCATCCCGATGCCTTTTCGGGGGAGGTACAGCTTTTACGCTGCCGCGAGCCCGAGGACGAGGAGATCTATCAGTACCGCAATTTGGCACTGAACGCGCACGATCTGCGCGGTAAGGTGCGACATTTTCCGCACGCCACGGCAAATTTTGTAACCCGTGAGAGCCCCGCCTTTTACGAGCGCAATGCCATTGACGGCGTAAAATGCAACCAAGGGCACGGCAGCTACCCCTACCACTCTTGGTCGGGCGGCGCGCGCGAGGATCTTTTTTACACACTCGATTTTGGGCGTGAGGCTGAGCTTGACCGCTTGGTATTTTATCTGCGTGCGGATTTCAAGCACGACGCCATTACCGGTATCCCCCACGATTCCTACTGGAAAAGCATTGATATCACCTTCTCCGACGGGGAAACGATACGGGGAGAATTTCAACTTGACAACAGCGACCTAAACCCCGCAAACAGCCGCGGGATCGCGGTCTGCTTTGAGAAAAAAATCACAAAATCAATACGCCTGTCAAACTTTCAGCAGGCAACCGAGGTGCTTTCCTTTGCGGCACTGTCGCAAATCGAGGCATTCGGCACTATTATTAAGGAGGATTTAAGTAAAATGGAAGTTCGCCAAGCATCAAACGCAAAGGACGTAAAGCACTACACCACACAAAGACTGCGCGAGGAGTTTCACATCGCGGGGCTCTTTACCAAGGACAACGTCAGAATGGTATACAGCCACATTGACCGCATCATTACCGCAGGCCTCATGCCCGTGCGCCAAACGCTTCGTTTGGTGGGCGGCAAGGAGCTTGCCGCAGAGTATTTCCTTGAGCGTCGCGAGATGGGCTGCATCAACATCGGCGGCAAGGGCGTGATCACCGTAGACGGTGTTGTTTATGAAATGAACCCCCGTGACGGCATTTACATCGGCCGGGGCAACCGCGAGATCACCTTTGCAAGCGTAGATGAAAACGAGCCCGCCAAGTTTTACGTCAGCTCCTGCCCCGCACACACCTCCTATCCCACGGTAAAAATTGATATCACCAAGGCGAAAAAGGTGCCCTGCGGCTCTACCGCCGAGTGCAACAAGCGCGTAATCAACCAGTACATCCACCCCGAGGTGATCAAGAGCTGCCAGCTGGCAATGGGCCTCACGCAGCTTGAGGAGGGCTCGAACTGGAACACCATGCCCTCTCACACCCACGACAGACGCATGGAGGTCTACCTCTACCTTGATATGGGCGAGAACGACGCGGTATTCCACATGATGGGCGAGCCACAGGAAACAAGACACATCATCATGCACAACGAGGAGGCAGTGATCTCCCCCTCTTGGTCCATTCACTCGGGCGTTGGCACGCGCGCATATTCCTTCATCTGGGCTATGTGCGGCGAGAACCAGGAGTTTACCGATATGGACCATATCGAAACCAAGGATCTGCTTTAATAAGGAGGCGTATGAATTATGAAAAATATATTTGATCTCACAGGCAAGGTGGCTCTGGTTACGGGCGCTTCGTACGGTATTGGCTTTGCAATCGCAAAGGGCATGGCCGAGGCAGGCGCAACCATCATTTTTAACGATATCAACGCCGAGCTGGTAGAAAAGGGCCTTGCCGCTTACAAGGCAGAGGGCATCTCGGCACACGGCTACGTTTGTGACGTCACCGACGAGGACGCCGTAAACGCCTTGATTGCCAAGGTGGAAAAGGAGGTTGGCGTGGTGGATATCCTCGTCAACAATGCAGGCATCATCAAGAGAATTCCCATGTGCGAAATGTCCGCCGCGGATTTCAGAAAGGTGATCGACGTAGATCTCAACGCCCCCTTTATCGTTGCCAAGGCTGTGATCCCCTCCATGATCAAAAAGGGGCACGGCAAGATCATTAACATCTGCTCTATGATGAGCGAGCTGGGGCGCGAAACCGTTTCCGCATACGCGGCTGCCAAGGGCGGCCTTAAAATGCGGACAAGAAACATTGCTTCCGAGTACGGCGAATACAACATTCAGTGTAATGGCATTGGCCCCGGCGATATTGCAACGCCCCAAACGGCACCCCTGCGCGAGCGCCAGCCCGACGGCAGCCGTCATCCCTTTGACTCCTTCATCATCGCCAAAACTCCCGCGGCACGCTGGGGCAACCCCGAGGATCTTGCAGGCCCTGCCGTATTCCTTGCCTCGGATGCCTCTAACTTTGTAAACGGTCACGTGCTTTACGTGGATGGCGGCATTCTTGCCTATATCGGTAAGCAGCCCTAATAAAAGGAGCGAGCTATGAGCTACGAAAGCATACTTGCACAAAACAAAGGGTGGATCGACGCGACCTTTGAAAAGCTCGACAAAAAGCTCTCGCGCCTTGCCGTGAAGAGCAGAAATAAGATCCCCTACACCACTGTAAACGGCACGCACGACGACCAATGCGCCGACAAGATCAACAAATGGACCAACGGCTTTTGGGGCGGTCTGATGTGGCTGATGTGGGCCCAGACCAAAAAGGATTGCTATCTTGAAACCGCGAAAAACGCCGAGAAGATCATGGACGGCGCATTCATAAAAAAGCTTGAACGGCTGCATCACGACGTGGGCTTTATGTGGCACATCACGTCGGGTGCCTCGTATCGCCTGACGGGCGACGAGGAGTCAAAAAGGCGCAACCTATTGGGGGCCATGATGCTGGCAAGCCGCTATAATATCGACGGCGATTATATCGTAGCTTGGAACGATGAGCAGCATAAAACACAGTCTATCATTGATACCATGCTGAACATTCCCCAGCTTTACTGGGCATCAAGGGAGCTTGATGAC
>JAZOLJ010000074.1:0-6444 GCA_045652845.1 Eubacteriales bacterium
ACGAGTTTGATAGGTCGGAGGTGTAAGTGCAGTAATGTATTTAGCTGACCGATACTAATAGACCGAGGGCTTGAACTTTTGAACACCTTGCGTGTTCCTGTTCAAACCTACAAAATTTCTTGAGTTTCTTTCTACTCCCCCTTTGTTCGGTTTTCAATGAGCATTGCAAAGCACAAGAGGGCAGATTGATCTGCCCTCTTGTGCTTTTTTATACAACAACCCCCCCGCGGTACTGCTGGGGGGTTGTGTTGTCGTGACAAATTATACGTTTTCGATAAATTCAAGCACCATTTTGCCAAGCACAGAATCGCCGTTTTCGTCGACCAGCTTGCCATAGGCGCAATGCTTGCCGTGCATTAGATGATAAAAGATCTTACTTTCATCGTATTCAAAATGCTTTAAGGTGGAAAGCACCAGCTGTGTTTGCTCAAAGCGATTTTTCATATCGTGATCCGATACCACAAAGGTCATGGGCGGATATTCCTTTGCCGCGCCGATGTGAAACAAGGGTGCAGAATCGTCGATGATCACGCGGCGGTGATCGATGCCGCGCTCGCGCAGCACGTTAAAGTGACAGGTCGGCTGACCTGCATCGTGAAAATATCCGGCAACGGGAACGTCAAAATCGCCGCATTCCGCGTACCATCTCGGGTCAAAGCAAAGCATCATGGAAAGATAACCGCCCGCCGAGCTACCGCCAACGAAAATACGCTTGCAGCTTCCGTATTCGCTGATATGATGGGAAAGCCAATGAACGCCTGCAGCGGCATCGCGGACAAAATCGGGGTATTTTGCATCGGGATACATACGGTAATTGAGGGATGCCACAGCTACGCCGTGTGCTGTAAGGTAAGGGCAGATGCACTGCGCGGTTTTGCCTGCCTTATCGCCTTTTTCAATTCCGCCGCCATGGAAATATACAAAGAGATCAAAGCTGTCGGTATCAGGCAGATAAAGGTCAAGGCGGCGCGCGTTATCCTCGGGCGAGGTGTAAGCAATGTTTTCAAGAAATCTCATATCAAATCCTCCTTAACCAAGGCACAGGCAAAGCAGCCAGTAAAGTATAGGAAGGGTTACGATAGAGAGAAGGGTAGTGCCAAGCGTGAGGGAAACGGCGTTTTTGGTATCGCCGTTAAAGCCATCCGCAAAGGTGGAGGCAAGCCCCGCCGTTGGCATAGCGAATGCAATAAAGAAGCCGAGGATCATATCGGTGTTTACTACACCGCCCTCGAAGATCGCACGTGCCGCGATCAGCAGCGCCACGATGACGACGGGGAATGCAATCAGCTTCAGCGCGGACACGTAATAGGTCTTAAAGGAGGTAAAGAGTGCCGTGATCTTGACCGCGCCCATCTTCATACCAAGAATGGTCATGGAAATGGGAGTTACAAGGTTGCTAAAGTGGGTGGCGTAAGTAGAAACCTCGGGCACGTAAGCCTTGATATTTACAAGATTTAAGACGATACCAATGACAAATGCGATCAGAACGGGGTTTAAAAACGCCTTTTTTAAGTTCATACGGTTCTTATCGCCCGAAACCAGGTAAATGCCAAGGGTATACATTAAAATGTTGGTGATGATGTTGAGAATGATCAGCACCGTCAGCACCCCTGAGCCGGCACCGAATACGGCGATGGCAAGCGGAATGCCAAGAAATCCGTTGTTGGAAAAAACAGCACAAAAGCGCAGCATTCCGCGGGTTTTTTGCTCCTTTTCCGTGCCCGTGAGGGGCAGGGAGGCAAAAAACATTACAAAGGTGAAGGCAACACCCACGGCAGCAACCACAAGAAGGGTAATGAGTGTTTCTTTGTTAAACACGAGGTTGTTGATGGTGCTTGCCAGGATCAAAAAGGGCATACCTACGTACATCAAAAGCTTGGAAAGAGCACCCGATTGCTCCTGCTTCAGCTGTCCCGTTTTGACAAGCAAATATCCGGGGATTGCCAATGCTACAACCAAAATAACGTTGCGCAGCATAATGATCAAAGCGTCCATATTATTTACTCCTTAATTTTATAATACAACTTATTTTATCATGTTTTTACTGCATTGTAAATAATAAAATAATTTATACTGCTATAACTTGAATGTGAACCTAATTTGTGTTATAATAACAAAAAAGGGGGTGGCGTGATGGAGCTGCTGCAGCTAAAATATTTTTGTGATGCCGCTGAAACCGAAAATTTTACAACAACGGCAAAAAAATTCTTGGTGCCGACCTCGGCAGTTTCTCAAAGCATCAGGCGGCTTGAGGGGGAATTATGTGTACAGCTGTTTTCACGTCACTCAAACCGCATCAAGCTCAATGCAAGCGGCAGAGAATTTTTTCAAAAGGCAAGTGAGGCATTGGCACTTTTAGACGATGCCAAAAAGCAGCTTGCTGATGAGGGTGATGGCGGCAGGATCAAGCTTTCTATTTTTATCAATCGCCGTTTGGTGATGCAAACCGTGGAGAGGTTTAGCAAGCTGTATCCCGACGTGGATATCGTGACGAAATACATGGCATCTCCCGATGGGGAGGACTTTGATCTGGTCGTAACCGATGAAGTGCTTGGTAGCGTGTACGCGGGGGAAGAATTGCTACAAGAGGAAATTTTACTTGCCGTGCGCGAGGATAGTCCGCTTGCGGCAATGCCCACGCTAACCGCAAAGGAGCTTGCCGACGCGCCCTTTATATGCACCAATCAGGGCAGTAGCCTTTACACCATTACGCAGGAAATTTGCGCAGATATGGGCTTTGTGCCGCATATCGTGATACGCAGTGACGACCCGTACTATATTCGCAAATGCATTGAGCTGGGGCTTGGTGTCTCGCTGATCCCTGCGGTATCCTGGCGTGGGCAGTTTTCAGACCGCGTTGTGCTGAAAAAAATACATCCGCGCAGGCGCATCACCATGCTATATCAAAGCGTTGGCAAATATACGCCAAAATGCGTGGAGCAGTTTGCAAAAATGCTTCGGGAAGAATGTGCCACAGAGTCAAAAAGCGCGTTGATTGGATCGACCGATCATCAAAAAGGCATCAAAGAGCCTTGATAAACACAAGAAAAGATAAATACAGATTTAGAAAGGATCACAGAATGAGCGTGTTTTTCTCTACGTTAAATCAAATCGCGTTTCTTTTTACCCTGATAGCGGCAGGCTACGTGCTTGCCAAGCTCGGCATTTTACCCGAGGGGGCTTCCAAGGTGCTTGCCAAGCTGGAAAACACAATTTTTATTCCCGCCCTGGTGCTGGGTACGTTTATTGAACACTTTACCGTGGAGCGCCTTGCCTCTGTCCGAATGCTGTTGCTGGTGAGCACTGTGATCGCAATCGTGATAATTCCTATTTCAATTTTAGTATCAAAGGCAGTAACGCGCGACAAGTATATTCAAAATATTTATACGTACGGTCTTGCATTTTCTAATTTTGGATTTATGGGAAATGCGGTGGTGAGTGCAATGTTTCCCGAAATTTTCTTTGAATATCTCCTCTTTACTCTGCCGCTTTGGGTTGAGATCTACGTGTGGGGGGTGCCCGTGCTCCTGATGGGCGACACCGAAAAGAGGCAGACCCTAAAGAATCGCTTAAAGCCCTTTGTAAACCCCATGTTTATCTCGATGATCATCGGTATTGTGATCGGACTTTTAAAGATTCCGATGCCCTCGTTTTTTGTGGCGGTGCTCGACAGCAGCAGTGCCTGCATGTCGCCCGTGGCAATGCTTTTGACGGGTATTACGGTATCTACCATCAGCTTTAAAAAGACTTTTAGTGACGTGAGAACCTACGTGATTTCCGCGGTGCGCCTGCTTGCCATTCCGCTTTCCTTTATCGGCGTTTCAATGCTTTTGCCCGTGTTTGAGGACAAAACGCTCCTTGTTTGTGCGCTTTGCACGCTGGCAATGCCCTTGGGGCTGAATACCATTGTTATTCCGAGTGCTTACGGCAAGGATACCACGGTAGCAGCGGGCATGGCGGTGATCTCGCACCTCATGGCATTAGTAACCATTCCCTTGGTATTTGCCATTGCCGGCTAATAAAAAGCCTCTCGCGGCGATTTTGCCGTGGGAGGCTTTTTAAAAAAGGTGCTTCGCGGTAAAATTGTTTTCGTGTAAGATACAAGCGTGCGTGTGGTTAAGGATATAGTGTTATCATTTCGGGGTGGTGAGATATTTGCTTTTTTCTCTTGCAAAAAATATAAACTTGTGCTATACTAATATTTGATTAAAATCTAACACAAAGAGGTGTTATCATGTCAAATTATAAAATTGAAACCAAATGTGTGCAGGGTGGCTACACCCCCGGTAACGGCGAGCCGCGCCAGATTCCGATTATTCAAAGCACCACCTTTAAATATGCAACCAGCGAGGATATGGGCAAGCTGTTTGACCTTGAGGCCTCGGGCTATTTTTACACCCGCCTGCAAAACCCCACCAATGATAGCGTCGCTGCGAAAATTTGCGATATGGAGGGGGGGACTGCCGCAATGCTCACCTCCTCGGGTCAGGCGGCAAACTTCTTTGCAATTTTTAACATTGCATCGGCAGGAGATCACGTAGTGGCTTCTTCCTCGATCTACGGCGGCACGTTTAATCTTTTCTCGGTGACGATGCGCCGTATGGGCATTGATTTTACCTTTGTGTCGCCCGATGCGAGCGAGGAGGAGCTCAGTGCTGCCTTTCGCCCCAATACCAAGGCAATGTTTGGTGAAACCATTGCAAATCCCGCACTTACCGTTTTGGATATTGAAAGGTTTGCCAAGGTTGCACACGCACACGGTGTGCCGCTGATCATAGACAACACCTTCGCAACTCCCGTGAATTGCCGTCCCTTTGAGTGGGGCTGCGATATCGTGACGCACTCCACCACCAAGTATATGGACGGTCACGGTGCGGCGGTTGGCGGCTGTATTGTGGATAGCGGCAGGTTTGACTGGACGAAATATCCCGAAAAATACGCCTGTCTTTGCACGCCCGATGAAAGCTATCACGGTGTGACGTACACCGAGCGATTTGGTCTTGAGGGAGCTTATATCACCAAGGCAACCGCGCAGCTGATGCGCGACTTTGGTGCTATTCAATCGCCGCAAAACGCATTTATTCTCAATCTCGGTCTTGAGAGCCTGCACGTGCGCATGGCACGTCACTGTGAAAACGGGCTTGCCGTTGCCGAGTATCTTGCAAGTGATGACCGCATTGCATGGGTCACTTACCCGGGGCTTAAGGGCGATAAATATTACGACCTTGCCAAGAAATATATGCCAAACGGCACGTGCGGCGTTGTCAGCTTTGGCGTGAAGGGTGGTCGCAAGGTTGCCGAGCAGTTTATGAAGCACCTGAAGATCGCCGCCATTGAAACGCACGTGGCGGACGCCCGCAGCTGCTGCCTGCACCCCGCCTCCGCTACGCACAGACAGATGAACGATGACGAGCTGCGTGCAGCAGGCGTTTCGCCCGATCTCGTGCGCTTCTCCTGCGGCATTGAGAGTGCCGAGGATCTGATAGCTGATATCAAGCAGGCACTTGATGCGTGCATGTGAACGCAAAAAATAACATTCCCGAAGGGGAGGCTTATCATGCCGATTAAAATTCCAAATCTTCTGCCAGCGACAAAGACCCTGCACGAGGAAAACATCTTCGTGATCACCGAGCACCGCGCCGTCACGCAGGATATTCGCCCTTTACGCATCGTGATGCTGAATTTGATGCCTAAAAAGATCGAAACCGAAACGCAGATCGCGCGCCTCATTGGCAACACACCTCTGCAGGTGGAGCTGGAGCTTTTGCAGACCGCCACTCATCAATCTACCCACACCGCCCCCGAGCATATGCTCTCCTTTTACAAGGTGTTTGACGACATCAAGGATCAAAAGTTTGACGGTATGATCATCACCGGTGCACCCGTTGAGCATATGGAATTTGAGGAGGTTGAATACTGGGATGAGCTTTGCCGTATCATGGAGTGGAGCAAAACGCACGTGACAAGCACTTTGCACATTTGCTGGGGTGCGCAGGCGGGGCTTTACTATCACTACGGTATTCAAAAGCGGCCTTTGCCCGAAAAGCTTTTCGGTGTATTTGAGCACAAGCTTGACCACAAGCGTTCCATCCTGTTCCGTGGCTTTGACGATACCTTTTTGGTGCCGCACTCCCGTCATACTACCGTGGCGCGCGAGGATATTGAGGCAGTGGAGGAGCTGAAGGTGCTTTCAAGCTCCGTGGAGGCGGGCGTTTTTGTGGTATCAACCGAGCGTGGCAGACAGATCTCTGTCACGGGTCACTCGGAGTACGATGCCGACACCCTCAAAAAGGAATATTTGCGCGATAAGGGGAAGGGGCTTGAAATCGCCGTGCCGAAAAATTATTTTCCGAACGACGATGAAACCAAGGAGCCGCTTGTGCGCTGGCGCAGCTGCGCGAACCTCTTTTACTCCAACTGGCTCAACTATTTCGTTTACCAAAC
>JAZOLJ010000075.1:0-41809 GCA_045652845.1 Eubacteriales bacterium
GTGATGATGATGGATAAAGAAAAAGAATTGCCGAAAAGGAAAGATCTGCGGCTTAAGCAATATGATAACAGTTCTGCAGGCGCATATTTTGTTACGATAGGTGTGAAGAATAGAATGCGATTGCTATCGAATATTATCAAACCTGCATCAGTGGCGGTGGCGGTAGGGGGCGGCGCCTTCGACGCCCCGTTAAACGGCGCCTTCGACGACCCGCAAATACGATTAACCGAAATTGGAAAGGTTGTTGAGAAATTTTTGCTATCGAGTGAAAATATATCCGGTGTGAAAATCGACAGATACGTGATAATGCCTGATCATATACACGCGATTATTTTTCTTTATCCGAATGAGTATGCCAAACGAAAGGATGGGTCGTCGAGGGCGCCGACCCCTACCAATGAAATGTTGCCCCATATTGTTTCCACCTTCAAAAGATTTTGCAATAAGGAACTCGGTAACAATATTTTTCAACGCGGCTACATCGAACATATTATTCGCGACGGGGAAGATTATAGAACGAGAGAAAAATACATTTACGAGAACCCGATTCGTTGGTATTATAACGAATTACATGGAAAAGAATAAGAGTATTGGCACAAGCATTTGACAGTCGGTGAAATTGGAATACTCGCGATAAAATAGCGATAAAACGGGCAGAGAACATTTTGTTCTCTGCCCGTTTTTTGATGGCGGTTTGAAAGGCTTATGCCAAATTCTTTTGCGGTGCATCAAATACGCTTTAAAAATTCCTTTGTGATGGCGATCGAGCTTTTGGCGGCAAGATCTACAAATTTTGAAAATTCCATGCCGTCGCCGCCATCGGAGATGGCGCGCAGCACGGCGAAGGGAATGCCGTTGACGTATGCCACGTGACCGATGGCAGCACCCTCCATTTCGCAGGCAACGGCATCAAACTCGGCGGTCAGCTTGTCCTTTACCTTTTGCTCCGCTACAAACAGGTCGCCCGAGGCAACGGTGCCCACAATGCCGTTGATGCTCTGCGCGGCAGTTGCCTCGCAAAGTGCCTTTAGCAGCCGCGTGTCGGCAGCGATCTTTACCACGTTGATGCCCGAAAGAAGTCCGCGCGGGTCGCCAAGCGCGGTGGTGTTCATATCGTGCTGCACCACCTCGTCGGCAACCACCACGTCACCCACCGATAAAAAGGGGGAAAGCCCACCCGCAACGCCCGTGTTGAGGAGCGCGCAAACGCCGAATTTTAAGATCATTGCCTCGGCACAAATGGCGGCAAACACCTTGCCAACTCCGCAGGTGGCAACCACCACCTCGCGCCCGCAAAGCTTGCCCACCGTGTATTTTACCCCGCTAACGGTGCTGGTTTCTCTTTCGGTCATTTCGGCGATCAGCCCCTCGGTTTCCACCGCCATGGCACCGATAATGCCGATGCGTCCTTCCATTTTTGCGTTACTGTGCATAGGTAAACCCTCCCGTTTGTCCTTCCAGTGTGATAATATAAGAGGCGCATTCCTTTTTTGCGTCGTCCACGCTTAAGTTTTCATAGTTTCCGCATTCTTGGCGGGTATTGCCAAACATTTCGCCGCTGTGCGTCAGAACCGAGCGAAGTGCCACCAGCAGTGCCTTGCGCACGCGCTCGGGGGAGAGATTGCGCGTGAGCAGATAAAAGCCGGTTTGGCAGCCCATGGGGCCAAAATAGATAACGTTTTCGGCAATTTCGCCGTTTCGCAAATAGGTGGCAAGCATATGCTCTACCGAGTGCATGGTGCGCGTATCCATATAATTGCCGTCGTTTGGCTTGCGTGTGCGCAGGTCAAAGGTAACGATATCGCCGTCAATGCGAGAAACGTACATACCGGGCACGATCTTATCGTGGTCTACCGTAAAGCTTGTAATGCGTTCCATGATGGTTCTCCTTTTGTTCCTTTTGGTTTTTTGCGGTCGCTCCAAGGCGATCGCTTTTTTGTTTTTGACAAAAAGCAAGCACAGTTAGTTCTTCTTTTTTCTTTGCACGCGTGCGCCGATGGAGGTCAGGATCTCATAGGGGATGGTATCAAGTGCTGCGGCAACGCGGCAGGGGTCGCTGAAAATGACAACACGGTCGCCGATCCTCGGGGCTGTATTGGTGAGATCCACCATCATTTGATCCATGCAGATATTGCCCGCAACGGGCACGGCGCGGCCACGGTAGGATACGTATCCCACACGCTTGCCAAAGCTGCGCGAGAGCCCGTCACCATAGCCGATCGGCAGCGTGCCAATGAGAGAGGGCTGCTTTGCCACAAAGCTACCGCCATACCCCACGGGCGTTCCCGCCGCCACGTGGTGAAGCTGTATGATGGGTGCAGTCAGCGTGAGCGCGGGCGAGAGAGAAAGCGTGGTTTTTACGGGTGCAATGCCGTAAAGTGCCAGCCCCACGCGCGCACCGTCAAGCACCGCTTCGGGCAAAGAGAGTAACGTCGCCGAGGCAGCAGCGTGCGCAAAAAGCGAAAGCCCCTTTGCAGATAGTGCCAGACGGCAGGCAAGAAAGCGGGAAAACGCTGCACGTGTGGCGGGTAAATCGGTATCCGCTACGGGAAAATGCGTGTAGATGCCGCAGGGGCAAAGGTGAGGGAGGCGAGCCGCACAAAAAATGCTTTCCGTATCCTCTGCTGCAAACCCCAGGCGGCACATGCCGCCGTCAATTTTTAGGTGTATTTTTACAATACACCCCGAAACGGTGGCGTTTTTTGAGAGTTCTGCGGCGTATTCGCGCGAAAAAACCGTTTGCGTGATGTTGTGCTCTGCCAGCGTGGCGGCGTGCTGCGGCGGTGTGTAGCCAAGGATCAAAATGTCGGCTAACGGGGCGTGCTTTCGCACCGTTATTGCTTCGTTTAGCGTGGCAACGGCAAAAAAATCGCATCCGCCAAGCAAAAGAGCGCTGACAACCGCCTCGGTGCCGTGCCCGTATGCGTTTGCTTTTACAACGGCGATCGTGCGCGGCAGCTTGCCGCGTGCATAATACCGGGAAAAGCGCACAAGAAGCGCATAGTTGTGTAGGAGTGCCGCCGTGTCGATTTCGGCGGTGGCACGCTCTGCAGGAAAGCAGCACATAGCTTCCGTTCCTTTCTATCATAGCATAATTTTTGCCCCGATACAAGTAAAATGCGGCATTTTTTCGCAATTTTGCACATAAGTATTGGTAAAACCCAAGAAAGAGTGGTAGCTGCAAATGAAACGGAGCGTTTGCCTTTTGCTTTTGCTTATTTTGCTTGCCTGTGCGGGGTGCAGTGCGCCGCGCGGCGATTTTTTTGACGTGTTCCGTGCAGGATACACGGCAGAGGTCGAGGGCACGCTTTACGGCATGCCCTTTTCGGCAAAAATTGAGATGGCGCCGCGGGGGGAGGAGGGCACACCGCCCGCCACGGTTACATTTTATGCGCCAAGTGAGATCCGTGGCACTGTTTTAACGCGCGCCGCCAACGGCGCGGTCACGCTCTCCTCCGAGGGGCTTGCGGTTGGGGATATGGGCGGCGTTGGTGCGGTGCTTTTTTCGCTCTTTCCAACGAACGGCGCGGTGCGCGGCAGCACCGTTGATGATAGCGGGCATACTCTCTTGCTGTGCGAGGGGGTAGAGCTTGCCTTTTTGCCCGACGGCACGCCCTATTCCGTGAAGACCGAAGACGTGACTGCCACCGTGGTAAAATGGCAATAAAAAAGCTCTCGCCTGCGGCACACCCCCTCGGGAATGTCGTTGGCGAGAGATTTTTGTTTACATGAACGCGCGGTAGGCGCGGTAGGCGGAGGGAAGTGCGTAAACGGTGTCGATTTCGTTGCGCGGCACAAAGAAAAGCTCGGGCGGCAGCTGTGCGGCATCCGCCTCGCGTAAAATGACCTCAAAGCCCGTCATGTGCCACTCAAGATGGGTGAAAACGTGCTTTGCCTCGCCCAAGGGCATCAAGCGTTGCGGCGTGATGCCAAGTGCCTTGAGTGCCGCGCCCGCCTCCTCGGCAGTCAGCTTGCCTGCAAGGCAGTATGGCTCAAACAGCCCCGAAAGCAGGCCTTCATTGGGGCGGCGACGGAGTGCTATGCGGTCACCAATGCGTAAAATCAGCACCGTTCGCGCCTCTTTTTTTCGGGCTGCGGGCTTTTTGCGCACGGGCAGCTCCTGCTCATGCCCTGCGGCTTTTGCTGCGCAGGTGGCGGCAAGTGGGCAATTCTCGCACCGTGGTGCGCCGTTTGGCAAGCAAACTGTGGCACCAAGCTCCATGATGGCTTGGTTGAAAAGGGCGGGCGGATGCCTTTGCAGCTCGGTGGCAGCTGCCGCGGTCAGCTCTTTTTTGGCGGCAGGGGAGAGAATATCGCTTTCATAGCAAAGTAAACGCGCCGCCACGCGCAGCACGTTGCCGTCAACGGCGGGGTAGGGCAGATCAAAGGCGAAGGAGGCAATGGCGCCTGCGGTGTAGTCGCCAATGCCGCAAAGTGCGCGAATTTCCTCATACGTGCAGGGAAAATTGCCGCCGTGCTGCTCTATGACGGTGCGTGCCGCCTTCTGCATATTGCGCACGCGGCTGTAATAGCCAAGCCCCTCCCATAGTTTTAAAAGCAGGTCGGTGGGTGCTTCGGCAAGTGCCTTTACGGTAGGCAACGTGTCAAGAAAACGGTGGTAATAGGGCAAAACGGCTTCCACGCGCGTTTGTTGGAGCATAATCTCGGAAACCCAGATGTGATACGGGTTTTTCGTGTGCCGCCATGGCAGGTCGCGCTTGTTTTTTTCATACCACGGCAAAAGTGGCGAAAGATCGGGTAATTTCAGCACCGTTTTACTCCTTTCTTGTTTGTGTTGAGGAGGGGGAGGGGCTCCTTTTGAAAAAGCCGCCCCGCCCCCCCCTGTGCTTTGCCGCGGCAAAGCACACCGCCCCTCCCTGCGAAAACTTTTTGGGAAGGGGAACTTGATTTTAACGGTTTTTACGCACTGTTTGTGGGGATACGGGGCATCGTGGGCGCTGCCCCCTACCGAGTAATTGCGTACATAGTGCGCATTGTTCGCACAAACGCCGTAGGGGAGGGGTTACCCCTCCCGTTTTACAAGGCGCGCGTTGTTCGTACCAACACCGTAGGGGCGACCATCGGTCGCCCGCAGGCGTTTACCGAACGCCCCAACAGAGGTGGTGCGTACACGGGCGGATATTTTGCAATGCTTGTGAGAGAAAATTTTTTGTAAGGTTTTCTGGTTGAGGGGTGAATTTTTTTGCGTGAGCGAAAAAGAGAGGGGGAGAAGCCCATTTTTTAAAAGGGGCTTCTCCCCCTCCGCCGTCCTTTACTTCAAAAATCCGCCAACGATCTGTTCCTCGGCTTCCTTTTCGGTAAGCCCCAGGGTCATGAGCTTGATGAGCTGCTCACCTGCGATCTTGCCGATTGCCGCCTCGTGAATGAGGGACGCGTCAGGGTGATTTGCCACGATCTCGGGCACGGCAGAAACCGACGCCTCGTCCATGATGATGGCGTCGCATTCGGTATGACCCGAGCAGACGTTGTTGCCGTTCACGTGAGAAACAAAGAGCTGCGTTGACTTGTCGCGCGCCACCGAGCGCGAGATCACGTGTGTGCCGCAGTCGCGGCCGTTGAGATCGACCTCAAAATGCGTTTCGGCGCGCTGCGTGCCGTGTGTCATCACTTTTTCGCGCACAATAAGGGTTGCCTTGTCGGCAAGCCTTGCCCTTGTTATGCGGTTGGTGCTGTCAATGCCCTTGATCTGGGCGGTTTCCATTTCCATGTAAGCACCCTCGGCAAGCTCAACGACGGTGGTGGGGTTCATGGTGTTTTTGCCGCTGCCGTCGCCCTCGCCGTAGTGCTTTTCGATATATTTTACGCGTGCGTTTTTGCCAAGATAAAAGGCGTGAATGCCGCTGTGTTCGCTTTCCTCCTTGCCGCCGTTGTGGATCCCGCAGCCCGCAACGATGGTGACGTCGCAATCCTCGCCGACGTGGAAATCGTTATAAACAAGCTCCTTAAGCCCCGACTGCGCCAGCAGCACGGGGATGTGCAGGCTCTCCCTTTTGGTGCCGGGCTTGATGTAAATATCAATACCCTGCTTGTCGGTTTTGGCAACGATCTCAATATTTTCGGAGTTGTTTTTGCCAAACAGCTTGCCGTCAACGCGCAGGGAATAGGCGCCTGCGGGCACCTCGTGAATATCCGCCACCTGCTCAAGCAGGTTCTTTTTTATGCTGTCAAGCTGTGGCATATCAGTTCACCTCCGTGTAGCGGCAGCCTGCAACGGTGCCGAAGAGCTTGGGCAAAACTTCCTCTTTCGTGCCCTCGGCGGCGATCCTGCCGCCCGCAACCATCACAAGCTTATCCGCAATGTTCAGAATACGCTCCTGATGCGAGATGATGAGAATGCTGCCCTTGGTTTTTTCATGCATTTTTTCAAAAACCTTGATGAGGTTGTTAAAGCTCCAAAGGTCAATGCCCGCCTCGGGCTCGTCAAAGATCGAGAGCTTGGTGCCGCGTGCGAGGATCTCGGCGATCTCAATGCGCTTAAGCTCACCGCCCGAAAGCGAGGCGTCTACCTCACGGTTGATATATTCCTTTGCGCAAAGCCCCACCTCGGAGAGGTAGGCGCAGGCGGTGGACACCGAAAGCTTTTCGCCTGCGGCAAGGGAAATAAGATCCTTTACGGTAAGCCCCTTAAAGCGCACGGGCTGCTGAAAGGCGAAGCTGATGCCGCGGCGCGCGCGCTCGGTAATCGTGAGATCGGTAATATCCTCGCCGTCAAACAAAATGCGACCCGAGGTAGGGGTAATAATGCCGGCAATGATCTTTGCAAGCGTGGATTTTCCGCTGCCGTTAGGGCCTGTGATCGCCACAAAGCGCTCGGAAATTTTGAGATTGATATCGTTTAATATCTCGGTTTTTCCGCCGTCCTCGGCAGGTGCGGAAAAACAGACGTGTTGCAATTCCAGCATAGAAGCTCCTTCACACAATATAATCCTAATCATTATACCACGCGGGGCGAAAAAATTCAAGCACAAGCCCATTTTTTTAAAGGATTGTCGGAAAAAGGTGAAAAGTGCCATATTTTTTGTTAAAATTTTGTCAAAAAAGCCAACAACTTTGTCGCATTATTTGGGCTGTGCCCTCTTGACGGTGCAAGGGTGTTGTGATAAAATATATAATGATAAATTGCGGCGTGCACGCGCGCGCACGCATATATACACCATTTTAGGCTTAGGAGGAACAACATGGAATACCGTATCGAGCATGACTCCATGGGCGAGGTCAAGGTACCCGCCGACCGTTATTGGGCTGCGCAGACTGAGCGCAGTCACCAAAACTTTCCGATTGGCGTGGGCATTGAGACCATGCCCCGTGAGATCACCAAGGCATTTGGTGTGCTGAAAAAGGCAGCGGCTGTTGCCAACAATGCACTGAAGCCCGAGAAGATGACCGACGAGAAGCTTGCCGCGATCAAGCAGGCTTGTGACGAGGTCATGTCGGGGGCACTGAATGACCACTTCCCGCTTGTTGTATGGCAAACGGGCTCGGGCACGCAGTCGAACATGAACGCCAACGAGGTTATTGCCAACCGCGCCAATGAGATTGCAGGCAAAAAGCTTTGCCACCCCAATGATGATATCAACATGAGCCAGTCCTCAAACGACACCTTCCCCACCGCAATGCACATTGCGGCAGTAAGCGCTATTGAGGATAAGCTTTTCCCCGCCATTGACCTGCTGGTCGCTACCTTTAAGCGTCTTGAGAAGGAGAACGAGGGGATCGTGAAGAGTGGCAGAACGCACCTGCAGGATGCAACGCCCATTACCTTCTCGCAGGAGATCTCGGGCTGGCGTACCAGCCTTGAGCGCGACAAGGAGCTGCTTGCAGCATCGCTCCCGACCCTGAAGGAGCTTGCCCTCGGCGGCACTGCCGTCGGCACGGGTCTTAACACCCCGAAGGGCTTTGACGTAAAGGTTGCCGAGGCTGTATCCGACATCACGGGCAAGGAGTTTTGCACTGCGGGCAACAAGTTCCACGCCCTCACCTCCAAGGATGAGATCGTGTTTGCACACGGCGCCGTAAAGGCACTTGCCTGCGACATGATGAAGATTGCAAACGACGTGCGCTGGCTGGCTTCCGGCCCCCGTCTTGGTCTTGGTGAGATCCGCATTCCCGAGAACGAGCCCGGCTCCTCTATCATGCCCGGCAAGGTAAATCCCACCCAGTGTGAGGCTGTTACCATGGTTGCCGTGCAGGTCATGGGCAACGACGTGGCTGTCGGCATGGCGGCATCGCAGGGCAACTTTGAGCTCAACGTCTTCATGCCCGTTTGCATTTACAACTTCCTGCAGTCGGTAAGACTGCTTGCAGAGGCGATCGTTTCCTTCAACAACAACTGTGCCGTAGGCATTGTTGCCGACAAGGAAAAAATGCACGGCAACCTGCACAATTCCTTGATGCTGGTAACGGCTCTGAACCCCTACATCGGTTACGAGAACGCAGCCAAGACCGCAAAGAAGGCATACAAGGAGAACATTTCTCTGAAGGAGGCGTGCGTGGCACTTGGCTTCCTCACCGCGGAGAAATTTGATGAAGTGTTCCATCCGGAACAAATGGTATAAAATTCACGAGAAGGGAAAGAACACATGAAATTCAGTTATTATCCCGGCTGTACGCTGAAAACCAAGGCAAAGGACCTTGACCGTTATGCGCGCTTGTGTGCCGAGGCACTCGGCTTTGAGCTTGCCGAGCTTCCCGAATGGCAGTGCTGCGGCGCGGTTTACCCGATGGCAAAGGACGAGATCGCAACCAAGCTTTCCTCGGTGCGCGCACTGATGAGTGCCCGCGACCTCGGCACCGATCTGGTGACCCTTTGCTCGGCTTGCCACAACGTGATCAAGCAGGTCAACAACGATATGAGGACCGATGCGGATATTGCACTGCGTGTTAACAACTACATCAAGCCCGAGACCCCTTATGCGGGCGAGGTGAGCGTGCTTCACTTTCTTGAGGTCCTGCGCGATCGCGTGGGCTTTGACGAGCTGAAAAAGAAGGTTGTGAACCCTCTTGCGGGTCGCAAGATCGGCGCTTATTACGGCTGCCTGCTGCTTCGCCCCTCCGGGGTGATGGCAATGGACGACCCCGAAAACCCCACCATTATAGAGGACTTTATCCGTGCCATTGGCGCCCAGCCCGTGGTTTACGGCATGCGCAACGAGTGCTGCGGCGGCTACGTGACCCTTGAAAACAAGCCCGAGGCACAAAAGCGCAGCAGCACGGTGCTGGCATCTGCCAAGGAAAAGGGTGCCGATACCGTTGTTACCGCATGTCCTCTTTGCCTTTACAACCTTAAAAAGAACGGCGGTCACGAGGACGTGAGCGTTGTTTACTTCACCGAGCTGCTTGCCGAAGCACTCGGTGTGAAATAAGGAGGATCTGATGAGCCACAACAAAAATGCAGCCGCAACAGAAGAGATCCTGCGCTCCTCCGGCGTTGATGTGCGCAAATGTATGCGTTGCGGCAAATGCACCGCAACCTGCCCCGCGTTTGACGAGATGGAATATCATCCCCACCAGTTTGTATATATGGTGGAGAAGGGGCAGATCGATAAGCTGGCAGCCTCGCCCAGTATTTGGCATTGCCTTTCCTGCTTTGCCTGCATGGAGCGTTGCCCCCGTCAGGTCGAGCCCGCGAAGCTCATTGAGGCGGTTCGCCTTTCGGTGATCCGTGAAAAGGGCGCAAATCACCTCAAGCCCGAGCAGATTCCCGCAATGCTTGATGAGGATCTGCCGCAGCAGGCGATCACCAGCGCATTCCGCAAATACAGCAAGTAAGGAGAACCGCGAAGATGGAAAGAATTGGCGTATTTATTTGTCACTGCGGTACGAACATCGCAGCCACCGTTGACGTGAAGGCAGTTGCCCAGGCACTTTCTCACGAGCCGGGTGTCGTGTTCTCCACCGACTATCAGTATATGTGCTCCGAATCCGGTCAAACGCTGATGCGTGATGCGATCCGCGAGCATAAGCTTTCGGGCGTGGTGGTGTGCTCCTGCTCGCCCCGTATGCACGAGGCAACCTTCCGCCGGGCTGCCGAAAAGGAGGGGCTTAACCCCTACATGGTTGAGATCGCAAATATCCGCGAGCAGGTATCCTGGATCCATAAGGATATCAAGGAAGCAACCGAAAAGGCGATCATTCTCGGTCGCGCGGCGATCGCAAAGGTTCACCTCAACAAGCCTCTCACGGCAGGCGAGAGCCCCGTTACCAAGCGCGCGCTGGTGATCGGCGGCGGTATTGCCGGTATTCAGACCGCCCTTGACATTGCCGAGGCGGGCTTTGAGGTAGATATCGTAGAGGAGCAGCCCACCATCGGCGGTAAGATGGCACAGATCGATAAGACCTTCCCCACGCTTGACTGTGCCGCATGTATCCTTACCCCCAAAATGGTTGACGTTGCACAAAACGAAAAAATCAAGATCTTTTCTTACAGTGAAGTAGAGTCCGTTAAGGGGTTTGTGGGCAACTTTAAGGTAGCGATCCGCAAAAAGGCACGCTTCGTTGACGAGGATAAGTGCACGGGCTGTGGCATCTGCACCGAGAAATGCCCGCAGAAGAAGGTGCCCAACGAATTTAATATGGGTCTTGACACCCGCCGTGCGATCTACATCCCCTTCGCACAGGCAGTGCCGAAGGTTGCCACCATTGATGCAAGCTATTGCACGATGATGAAGACCGGCAAGTGCGGCATTTGCTCTAAGTTCTGCGGCACGGGTGCCATTGACTATAAGCAGGAGGATCAGATCGTTGAGCGTGAGTACGGCGCGATCGTTGCCGCTACCGGCTTCAACCCCATGCAGCCCGATCAGTTCGGTGAGCTTGGCTACTCCACCTGTCAGGACGTTGTAACCTCTCTTGAGCTTGAGCGCCTGATGAACGCTGCAGGCCCCACCGCCGGCACGCTTCTGCGCCCCTCCGACAAGAAGCACCCTCACACCATCGTATTCGTGCAGTGTGTTGGCTCGCGCTGCGACGTGGAGAACAAGCGTGGCAAGTCCTACTGCTCCAAGATCTGCTGCATGTATACGGCAAAGCACGCAATGCTTATCCGTGAGAAATACCCCGATACCGACGTTTACGTGTTCTACATCGACGTGCGTACCCCCGGCAAGAACTTTGACGAGTTCTATCGCCGCGCGGTAGAGCAGTACGGCGTGCATTACACCAAGGGTCAGGTTGGCAAGGTCGTTGAGGAGAACGGGACCCTGAAGGTGCAGGCAAGCGATCTGCTTTCCGGTGAGCAGCTTCATATCGATGCAGACCTTGTGGTGCTTGCCACCGCCGTTGAGCCAGATAAGAGCGCACGCTCGATTGCTACGATGCTGACCGCAAGCATGGACACCAACGATTTCTTTACCGAGGCACACGCAAAGCTGCGTCCCGTAGAGTCCCCCACTGCGGGCATCTTCCTCTCGGGCGTTTGCCAGGGCCCCAAGGATATTCCCGAAACCGTATCTCAGGCAAGCGCCGCTGCCGCAAAGGTGATAGGGCTTCTTGCCAAGGATAAGCTGACCTGCAACCCTTGCGTTGCGCACTCCGACGAGATGCTGTGTAACGGCTGCTCGTCCTGTGAAAAGGTTTGTCCTTACGGCGCAATTACTTATTCCGATAAAGAATTCCGCGGCCCGAACCGCACCACCCTTATTCGCCGTGTTGCAACCGTTAACGAGGCAGTTTGCCAGGGCTGCGGCGCATGTACCGTAGCTTGTCCCTCGGGTGCAATGGATCTTAAGGGCTTTTCTAACAGACAAATCATGGCGGAGGTTGACGCGATATGCAAGATGTAAAAGAATTCAGACCCAAGATCGTAGCGTTTTGCTGCAACTGGTGCTCTTACGCGGGTGCAGACCTCGCGGGCTCGAGCCGTCTTTCTTACCCGGCGGACGTTAAGATCATTCGCGTGCCCTGCTCCTGCCGTGTAAACCCCTTGTTTATTCTGCGCGCCTTTCAGCGCGGTGCTGACGGTGTTATTATGGCAGGCTGCCACCCGGGCGACTGCCACTACACCAGCGGCAACTATTTTGCACGCCGCCGCATGACGTTGCTGTTCTCTATGCTTGACTACCTCGGTATCGAGCGTGAGCGCACACGTGTAGAATGGATCTCTGCGGCAGAGGGTGCTAAATTCTCCAAGACGATGAACGAATTTGTGGCAACCGTTGCCGCCCTCGGTGAGAACAAGAGATTGGAGGATCTCCGATGCAAGAAATGATGGTAAAGCGTGCCCTCGCATTGCTCGAGGATGGCACCTGTGACCGCGTGCTCGGCTGGACCCGTGGCGAATTTGCCTACGATATGACCCCTGCCGTATTCCGTTGCGCGGATGAAGTAAAGAACGGATTTGTATATAACGATTTTTGCGCTGCCAACCTTTCAAAATATTTGGTAAAGGAATGTGCGGCAGGCGGCAAGATATTAGTGTTCCTTAAGCCCTGTGATACATACAGCTTCAATCAGCTGCTGGCAGAGCACCGCATCAAGCGCGAGATGATCTACGTGATCGGCATTGCGTGCTACGGCAAGGCAGACGTAGAAAAGCTGAAGGATCTCGGTATTGACGGTATTATCGGCATTACCGCAAAGGACGGCAGCTACACCGTGGCTACCGTTTACGGTGATACTGTTGTGAGGGCTGCCGACGTGATGGCCGAGAGATGCCTTTCCTGCAAGAGCAAGAAGCACATGGCATACGACGAGCTGATCGGCGAGGATGGCGAGGTGGTGGCTGATTGCAACCGCTTTGATATGGTAGAAAGGCTTGAGGCGATGACCCCCGACGAGCGTTACGAGTTTTGGCGCGGTGAGCTTTCCCGCTGCATTCGCTGCAACGCATGCCGTAACGTATGCCCCGCCTGCACCTGTGAGCAGTGTGTATTTGATAACCCGAGCTCCGGCGTTTCGCAGAAGGCTGCGGCAAGCTCGTTTGAGGAGAATATGTTCCACATCATTCGCGCTTTCCACGTGGCAGGCAGATGCACCGACTGCGGCGAGTGCTCGCGCGTATGTCCCCAGGGCATTCCGCTTCATTTGCTGAACCGCAAGCTTATTAAGGATGTAAACACCTTCTACGGTGAATATCAGGCAGGTGAGGATCCTGCCGCAAGGCCGCCTCTCGGCAAGTACGAGAAAAACGATATCGAGCCCGGCGAGGCAGGAGGTGCCAAGGCATGAAAAAGCTGTCCCTTACAAGGCTGAATGATTTTTTTGCCGCCATCGCGGCAGATAAGGCTCTCTTTGTTCCCGTTGACAACAACGTAGGAAAAGCGGAGTACAAGAGGTGGGAGGCAGGCGATCAGCTCTCAAAGGCACTCAACACCGTGCGCTCCGCAAAGGATTTCTTCTTCCCCCAGACCGAGGACCTCATGGAGTTCAAAATGGAGGGGAAGAGCATTGAGGTGATCGACTCTCGCCGTGAGGCAGAGGATTTCGTGGTGTTTGGCGTGCGCGCTTGCGATGCTGCCAGCTTTTTGATCCTTGATAGCGTTTATCTGGTTGACCCCGTTGATAGCTATTATAAAACTCGCCGCGAGCATGGCACCGTTGTGACTATGGCGTGCGGCAAGCCTGCCGAAACCTGCTTTTGCGGCACCTTTGGCATTGACGCGGCTGACCCTGCAGGCGACGTGACCGTTTGGCAGACCCCAGAGGGCTATATGCTGCGTGCCAACACCGAAAAGGGCGAGGCACTGCTCGCTGCCACCGCCACTCTCCTTGAGGAGGGTGACGAGAGGGCTGTTGAGGCTGCAAAGACCGCAACCCGCGAGATCATGGCAAGGCTGCCCCTTGCAGGCCTTCAGATGGAGGGCGTTGGCGCAGGGAAGACCGCGGAGCTGTTTGACCGCCCCGAGTGGAAAACGCTTTCCGAGAGCTGCCTTGGCTGCGGCACCTGCACCTTTGTGTGCCCCACCTGCCAGTGCTACGACGTGCGCGATTTTGATACAGGTAACGGCATCAAGCGCTTCCGCTGCTGGGATTCTTGCATGTACTCCGATTTTACAAAAATGGCGCACGGCAACTCCCGCAATTCGCAGCTTGAGCGCTTCCGTCAACGCTTTATGCACAAGCTGGTTTATTATCCGGATAGAAACAACGGCACCTTTGGGTGCGTGGGCTGCGGCAGATGCCTTTCCCGTTGCCCCATCTCCATGAATATTGTAAAGGTAGCAAAAACGCTGGGAGGTAAGAACTGATGAATGCTGAAACCTTGATTCCTTATGCAGGCATTGTGACCGAGATCACACAGCAGACCCCCGACGTAAAAACCTTTCGCGTAGAGGCACCCGGTGGCGGAAAGCTCTTTGAGCATAAGCCCGGTCAGTGTGCCATGCTCTCCGTGCCCGGCATCAGCGAGGCGATGATCTCTATCACCTCCTCGCCCACGAACACCGAGTACATGGAGTTTAGTGTAAAGAAGTGCGGTTGCCTCACCGACTGGCTCCACTCGATGGAGGTTGGTCAGATGATCACCGTGCGCGGCCCCTACGGCAGAAACTTCCCCGTATACGACGAGCTGCTTGGCAAGGATCTTTTGTTTGTTGCAGGCGGTATCGGTCTTGCGCCCCTGCGGTCGGTAATCAACTACGTGCGCGACAACCGCGCCAGCTTTGGCACGGTGGATATCGTATACGGCTCTCGCTCGAAGGCTGACCTTGTTTATCACAAGGAGATCGTTGAGGAGTGGATGAATACCGAGGGCTTCAACGTGCACCTCACGATCGATAACCCACAGGAGGATTGGGACGGTCACGTTGGCTTCGTGCCCAACTACGTAAAGGAGCTGAATCCCGACCTTAAGAAAACCGTTTTGATGTGCGGACCTCCCATTATGATCAAGTTTACCCTCGCGGGACTGATGGAGCTTGGCTTTAAGAAAGAGCAGGTCTACACCACGATGGAGCTTCGTATGAAGTGCGGCATCGGCAAGTGCGGTCGTTGCAACATCGGCAACAAGTACGTTTGCAAGGATGGCCCCGTGTTCCGCTTTGACGAGCTTGATGAACTTCCCAACGAATACTAATAAGGAGACAGCACAAAAATGGAAAAAATGGTTAACATTTACCTTTACGGTAAAAAATATGAGGTACCTGCAAGCCTAACGATCATGAACGCCATGGAGTATGCAGGCTACCAGCTCGTGCGCGGCGTTGGCTGCCGCTGCGGCTTCTGCGGTGCTTGCGCTACCATCTACCGCATCAAGGGTGAGAATGAGCTGAAGACCTGCCTTGCTTGCCAGACCAAGGTTGAGGACAATATGTATATTGCAACACTGCCCTTCTTCCCGCTTGTTAAGCAGCCCTACGATATTAATAAGATAAAGCCCACCGAGCAGATCATGATGCAGCTTTACCCCGAGATCTATGCATGCGTTGGCTGCAACGCCTGCACCAAGGCGTGCACCCAGGATCTTAAGGTTATGCAGTACATCGCCTATGCACAGCGCGGTGAGTATGAGAAGTGCGCCGAGGAGTCCTTTGACTGCGTAATGTGCGGCGTTTGCTCCTCCCGTTGCCCCGCAGGCATCACGCATCCCCAGGTGGGGCTTCTTGCACGCCGCCTGACGGGCAAGTATCTCGCTCCCGAAACGCAGCATCTTCTTGATCGCGTTGCCGAAATTGAGGCGGGCGACTGCGAGGCTGCTTTGCAGGATATCATGGCAAAGACCGCCGAGGAGCTAAAAGAGCTCTACAACAATCGCGATTTCGAGTAAAAGGGAGGCGCTAAACTATGTATACACAGGAAATGTTAGAGTCCATCAAAAAGGTGGAAGCAACTCGTGCCGAGCGCCTTGCTAACGTAAAGGCAGGCATTCACCCCCGCCGTATGACGGCAGAGGAAAAGGTTCAGGTCAAGATGGAGAACCACCCCGACTACATTGCATCTCAGTTTGCTGAGCTGCAGATCGGTCCCAACAAGGGCGAGCGCGTGCCGCTTGAGCTTTGTGAGGTTCTGCAGGGCAATCCCCGCGTGAACCCCAAGGACATTGACCTTAAGAAGATCGATTACGACACAGACGTGCTGGTTATCGGCGGCGGCGGCTCCGGCTCTGCCGCGGCGATCATGGCGCACGAGAACGGTGCTAACGTAATGATCGTAACCAAGCTGCGCCACGGTGATGCAAACACCATGATGGCAGAGGGCGGTATTCAGGCTGCCGATAAGCCGAATGACAGCCCCGCACAGCACTACCTTGCCGTGATGGGCGGCGGCCACTTTAAAAACGTGCCCGAGCTTGTTGGAAAGCTGGTTAGCGACGCACCTATCTGCATCAAGTGGCTCAACGACCTTGGCGTTATGTTTGACAAGGAGGCTGACGGCACTATGGTAACCACCCACGGTGGCGGTACCTCCCGCAAGCGTATGCACGCCTGCAAGGACTACTCCGGTGCAGAGATCATGCGCGTGCTTCGCGATGAGGTACAGAACCGTCAGATCCCCGTGGTAGACTTTACCTCTGCCATTGAGATCATCAAGGACGAGCAGGGCAGAGCCGCAGGTGCGGTTTTGATGAATATGGAAACGGGAGAGCTCCTCATTGCACGTGCAAAGACCGTTGTTATTGCTACGGGCGGTGCAGGTCGTATGCACTACCAGGGCTTCCCCACCTCTAACCACTACGGCGCAACTGCCGACGGCTAGGTGCTTGCTTACCGTGCAGGCGCACCCCTTCTTTACGCCTACACCCTGCAATACCATCCCACAGGTGCCGCATACCCCAGCCAGATCTTTGGCGCGCTGGTAACCGAGAAGGTTCGTTCGATCGGTGCACAGCTTGTAAATAAGGATGGCGAGCCCTTCATGTACTCGCTTGAGACCCGCGACATTTGCGCCTCCGGCGTTATCCGTGAGTGCAAAAACGGCGGCGGCGTTGATACCTTCAACGGCGGCAAGGGCGTATGGCTTGACTCTCCCATGATCGATATGATCCACGGTGAGGGCACCATTGAGAAGCGTATTCCCGCAATGATGCGTATGTACCTCAAGTACGGTATTGATATGCGTAAGCAGCCCATTCTCATTTACCCCACCCTCCACTACCAAAACGGCGGCATCAAGATCGGCGTTAACGGCATGTCCGACGTTGAGAACCTGTTTGTTGCAGGTGAGGCGGTTGGTGGCATTCACGGTGAGAACCGTTTGATGGGCAACTCGCTCCTTGATATCATCGTATTCGGTCGCAATGCAGGCGTAAACGCGGCTGCTGCTGCCAAGGAAGTAAAGCTTGGCAAGAAGCTCACGCTCGACCACGTGAAGAGCTTTATGAAGGAGATGAAGGATGCCGGCATCAAAACCGACGTTGTATCTCCGAGGCTCCTGCCCCGTTACACCCACGGCAACCCCGTGTTTGACCAGCCCAACGCTAAATTGATGAAGTAATAAGGCGTATACCTTTGTATATTCCTTGCGCTTATCAAGCCCCTTCAAATAAGGGCGCGGGGTGCGAATAAGCCACCCCGCGCCCTTGAAGGCGCTTTTCGATGCGGTGAAAGCCGCAAGCCCTGCGGGAGAACGCATTTTGCTCAAAAAGCTCGTAACGGAGCAGGTTTTGTGCGAAATACGCTCTCCCCACAACATGTTTTTTTGGAGGCATTTCTCATGATCGAATATCTTGGCGGTGTGACAGGATCTCTCCTTTCCACCATTTTCATCGCCTTTATCATCGCTGCCGTCGGTTATCTCGTGGGCGCGATCGAAATCAAGGGTATCTCGCTTGGCACGGCAGGCGTGCTGCTTGTAGCACTTGCTTACGGCGTGCTTTGCAACTACGTGCCCAGCTTTGAGATCGGCGCAAAAACCATCTCGCTTTTTAATGCAGCCAACTTCAAGCTGATCTCCAGCATCGGCACGGCTATGTTTGTGACTGCCGTGGGTCTGATTGCAGGCCCCAAGTTCTTCCGCACCTTCAACCGCAAGTCGCTTTCCTACATTGTAATGGGTATTGCCGTTATCACTGTGGGTGCACTTACCGCCGTTGTTCTCACACTCGTTGATTCCGGCCTTACCCCCGCAATGGCTGTTGGTCTTCTTACAGGTGGCCTTACTTCCACTCCCGGACTTTCCGCCGCGCAGGATGTAGTTTCGGAGAGCGCCGATGCACTCAGTCAGCTCACCGCGGGCTACGGCATTGCGTATCTGTTTGGCGTGCTTGGCGTGGTGCTGTTTGTGCAGATCATGCCCAAGATCCTTAAGGTTGACATTGACAAGGAGCGCGAGTCCTTTGTGGCTGCCGCTGCCGTTGAGATCAAGCAAAGCGAAAAGCAGTATAAGCAGCTCGATCCCTTTGGCTTTTTCCCCTTCTTCCTTGCCATTGCGCTTGGCTGCGTGATTGGCGCCATTAAGATCCCCGGCATCAACTTCTCGCTCGGTACCTCGGGCGGTACGCTTGTGGCAGGCCTCATTATCGGTCACTTTGGCCACATCGGTCCGATCGATTGCCGCCTCAAAAAGGAAACGCTGAACTTCTTCCGCGAGCTTGGCCTTGTGTTATTCCTGATCGGCGCGGGCGTGCCCGGCGGCGTCAACTTTGTTTCTAATGTAAAGGTTTCCTACTTCATCTACGGTGCTATTATGACGCTGGTACCGATGATCCTCGGCTTTGTGCTCGGCAAGTTTGTGTTCAAGCTTTCCATTTTCAACAACCTTGGCTCTATCACCGGCGGCATGACCTCTACTCCTGCACTTGGCGCGCTGATCAGCACTGCCAAGACCGACGACGTTTCCGCCTCTTACGCGGCTACCTACCCCATCGCGCTTGTTATGGTGGTGCTCGCTTCGAAGATCATTTTGATGATATTCTAAAAGGGGGAGCCTGTTTTAAGTCGGGTGATCCACAGGATAAAAAACGCCTTTCCTGCCCGTGTGGCAAGGAAAGGCGTTTTTTGCTGCGTTATTTTAAATGGCGGAAATTTTTTAAAAAATATTTCAAAAAGGTATTGCATTTTAAAAAAAGATGTGATATAATAGCAACGTTGTCAAGAATGGCCCGTTAGTCAAGCGGCTAAGACGTCGCCCTCTCACGGCGAAGGCATGGGTTCGATTCCCGTACGGGTCACCACAAAACGAAGCACCTCGAAAGAGGTGCCTTTTTTCGTTTTGTGGTGGCCCGTACGGAAACTCACACCACGCACGCGCCTTGCCGCGTGCATGGTGTTCGTTGCTGTGCGCTGCGCGCACAGCCGGAGCTTGTCTTGGCGGCATATGCCGCCATTTGCTACGCAAAATCGCCAAGCTCCCATCTTTCCGGAATGTTGGTCGCGGATGAATAGAAGTAGCACCTCCGCGCAGAGCGCGTCGAGCTTGCTTGTTTGCGGCAAGCGAGCGAATATTCGCCGAAGGCGAAATTCCCGTACGGAAACTCACACCATGCACGCGCCTTGCCGCGTGCATGGTGTTCGTTGCTGTGCGCTGCGCGCAGAGCGCGTCGAGCTTGCTTGTTTGCGGCAAGCGAGCGAATATTCGCCGAAGGCGAAATTCCCGCACCCCCATATGGGGGTGTTATTCTTTTCTGCTATTTTTGCATAAGCTCCTTGTATGTGTTAACCTTTATAAAATTTATAGTCTTTCTCTTTTGAAAATCAATTTATACTCTTTTTACTACTTCCTTAGTAGCCTTTACAATACAGTCAGACGGATAAACACCACGCAGGGAGGTCAAGGGATAAACAGATGTGTTCTTACCTATTATCGTACCCGGATTTATAACGGAGCCACAGCCCACATCAACACCGTCGGCAAGAATGCCGCCAATTTTACGCAGACCTGTTTCATAATCTACATCCCCGTGTATAACTACCGTCTTGCCGTCGGATTTAAGATTGGAGCATATTGTACCTGCACCTGTATGAGCCTTGTTGCCTAATACGGAGTCGCCTATGTAATTGTAATGTGGGATTTGCACCTTGTCAAGTAAAATACAATTTTTCAGCTCAGAGGAATTACCGATTACACAGCCCTGACCGGTAATAACGCCACCTCTTATAAATGCACCCGGGCGCACCTCACAACCCGATCCTATAATAGTTGGTCCTTCTATCGTTGCTGTTGGATAAATTTTTACATTTTCACCCACAAGCACATTTTCGGATATGAGAGTATATCCCGGCAAACCCTTTTCAATAAGTTCAAGTATGTAGTCCTTTATCTTAGGAAGCATTTCCCAAGGGTACTCGCAGGAATCAAAAAGCGGTGAAAGATACTCGGGCACCGAGGCATATAAATTCTTTGTCTTAACAAGCTTATTCAACAGAGTGTCCTCCCTCCTTAATGGCCTTAACTACCATTCCGGTATATTCAACGCATTTTTCGCGGGTTTCAGCCTCAATCATAACACGTATAACAGGCTCTGTACCGCTTTCACGAAGCAGGACTCTACCCTTCTTGTTTATGAGCTTTTCTACTTTATCAATTTCTTTTTTAACGTTTTCATCTGCAACAACGGCAGCCTTATCCTTTACTCGTACATTCTGAAGATACTGAGGATAAAGCTTTATAGGCTTTGCGAGTTTTGAAAGTGAGTCCTTGGAGTCGCATATTTCTTCAGCCACCATAATGGCGGTCAATATTCCGTCACCCGTTGTAGCATATTTTTTCATAATAATGTGTCCAGATTGCTCACCGCCGATTGCATAATTGTTATTTTGCATACATTCATACACAAAGCGGTCACCGACGGTTGTTTGAACACACCTGATACCTATCTTATCCAAGCTTGCAACAAAACCGCTGTTTGACATAATGGTCGTAACAACAGTATTATCATTTAGTGTACCCTTTGCCTTTAGTCGTTTGCCGAGAATATAAATGATAGCATCTCCATCAACTATGTTTCCGTTTTCGTCAACTGCAAGACATCTGTCAGCATCGCCATCAAAGGCAAAGCCAATATCAAGGTGCTTTTCTCTTACGAGCTTTTGGAGATTTTCGATATGTGTTGAGCCACAACCCTCGTTTATGTTAAGACCGTCAGGCTTATTACCAATAACATATGTTTGCGCACCAAGAGCGCTAAATACTGCATTAGCAACATACCAGGATGCACCGTTTGCGCAGTCAAGCCCTATCTTTAGATTTTTGTATGAGTTAGAGGCAATTGAAATCAAATAGCCGATGTAACGATTCCTGCCTGCCGAATAGTCATGAATGCAGCCTATACTTGCCTTTTGCGCCAACGGAAGGTCATCGCCTACTACATCAAGAGTAGCAAGGTCTCCGTCAATGTATGCCTCAATAAGCGAGGTTGTTTCATCATCAAGCTTTTCTCCACGTGAGTTTATAACTTTAATACCGTTGTCAAAGTAAGGATTGTGAGAAGCAGTTATCATAATACCGCAATCAAATTCGTCCATACGAGTTACATAAGAAACGCTTGGCGTAGTTGTTACGTGAAGCATATAAGCATCAGCACCCGAGGTGGTAATTCCCGCAACAATGGAATACTCAAGCATATAGCTTGAGCGACGAGTATCCTTTCCTATTACAATGCGAGGACGGTATCCAGGCTTTGTACAGCCCGACAGCTTTGACGAGAAATACCAACCAAGAAATCTACCCACCTTATACGCCTGCATAGAGGTAAGAGTCACATTTGCTTCGCCACGGAATCCATCTGTACCGAAATACTTATTTCTTTTTGGTTTAGCGGGCAAGTTTGATATATCTATTTTGTCGTGCAAAAGCTCATCCGTAGAAACACCAAAAATCTCTGCAAGCTGAAGCACCTTATCTATCTGCGGAAGCGCTTGACCCATTTCCCACTTGGAAACAGATTGCCTTGAAACGCCAAGAGCCTCGGCAAGCTGCTCTTGGGAAACATCCTTAAATATTCTAAGATGCATAATTTTTTCGCCTATTGTCATATGAAATCTCCTAAAATTATTATTTCAATGTAAGAAGGTCCAACACCGGTATAGCCGAAAAGAGCCGAACACATAAGCCTCTCGGCGCAATATTTTTGCAGCCCTTGCCGCGTCGCGGCTTGTAAGGTAATAGCTTGGTCAAGTCCTTCCTATACAATTGCGACACATATATTGTATCAAACGCAATCCCTTTTTACAACCAACTTTGCATTGAATTTTTTTGGCAACCAATGGTTGCGGAAAATGCAATTTTCGATCAATTCGCCAAAGCTTGGTTCAAAATTCAAGCGAAACTTTATTCTGTTCGCAACCGAGGGTTGTTTTTCAAAAAACCACTCGTGCATAAAGATTTAGAATATGGTTTTAAATTTTTAGCGTTACTTGGCAGTAACATCTTAAATCGGGCGAAAGGTAAATATAATAAGGTAAAAAATATAGCCCGATTTACATCAAGCCTTATATTTATTAAATAGTTCGACACTCTAATATAGTGGCTCACCAAAAAGAACCCCCAAAAAAATGGGGGAGTTTTCTTTTTGACGCCCCATACGGGGCGATATCGGCCCCACTTAAAACGCAGTGCGTTTTGAATATTGGTTCGCATTCGCCGCGCAGAGCGCGTTGAGCTTGCTCGTTTGCGGCAAGCGAGCAAATATTCGCCGAAGGCGAAATTCCCGTATGGGAACTCACACCACGCACGCGCCCTTGCCGCGTATGGAGGTTACTGCCGTGGCGTTACAAAACGGTTATTTTGAGTGCCACGATCTGGGGCGGCAGGCTCATCATTACTTGACCGCTGTAAAGTATTTCCACGCTGTCGCCCGCCTGCAGGTCGTTGCGGGTGAGGGCTTCGCCCGCCGTGTTTGTGAAAACGGTATCGTTTGAGGTAATGACCCAATAAATGCCCGAGGCATACTCGCTTTTTGTAACCTCTACCTCTATTTTTTCGCCCATTTGCTTGATGGTGGCAGTCATGGTAACCCCCTCGGGCGCAGACTCCTTGCCGCCGCCCTCATTGTTGCCATTGCAGGCACAAAGCAGCAGGGCAAGCAGCAGCGTAATGCTGAGTAACGTTTTTTTCATATGAGTATCCTTTTTTGTTGATATGAAAGGGTCAACCACAAGCAAAAAGCACCCAAACGGGTGCTTTTTTGCTTTTTAGCGGTTGAGGATCAGCTTGGTCAGCTCAACGGGGTCAACGATCTTGTCGCCTTGGTAAACGCGCATGTTGCCCGAAGCGATCTCGTCAATGAGAACGACCTCGCCGTTGTTGTAGCCAAACTCAAACTTGATATCCCACAGGTCAAGACCGATGGTTTTGAGGTCGTCGGCAACGATCCCCGTGATCTTCAGTGTCTGTGCCTTCAGGCTCTCAAACTGCTCGGCGGTCATCACGCCAAGGGCAACAAGACCCTCGCCGGTAACCAGCGGGTCGCCCTTCTCGTCGTTTTTAAAGGTGCACTCAACGTACCCACCCTCAAGACGGGTGCCGTTTTTAATGTATTCGCCGTAGCGACGGATAAAGCTGCCCGTTGCCACAAGACGGCAAATAACCTCAAGGCCGCCACCGCCCTGTGCCTTGCCGAAGCACTCTGCGGGGAGCACCTCCATGGTGGCATTGTCGATATCGGCACTGACGTAGTGCGTTTTTACGCCCGCCTTTTTGAGCATTTCAAAGTAATAAACGGAGGTTTGCAGGTTTGCCTTGCCAATACCCTCTATCGTCAGACCCACGCTGTTTTCACCCGGATCAAACACGCCGTCCTTGCCGGTGCAGTCGTCCTTGAATTTGAGCAGCACGTTGCCGTTTTCGAGTGCATAAACATCCTTGGTTTTGCCTTGATACAGTTTTTTCATTTTTTTACTCTCCTTTTCGAGTCTACAATTTTATTATAAGCGCGTTTGTTTTATTTGTCAATAGAAATGTTGTGCGCAGCGCAGGATTTTTTAATGCAGAATGGATTTTTTATATTCCTGCGGCGACATATGCACGTATCGCTTAAAGCAGATCGAAAAATATTGGGGCGTGTCGAATTGCAGCAGTGCCGCGATCTGCCCGAAGTTGCAGCTGCCCTCGCGAATGAGGCGTTTCGCCTCCTCAATTTTTAAATAGTTGTAATAGTGCATGATGCCGCCGTTGCGGTAAAGGGAAAAAAGATTTTTTACCGTGCTCTCGCTTTTGCCGAGCCGCTGGGAGATCTCCTTTACGGTAAGGCTGCCGTATACGTTTTTTTCAAGCAGATCAAGCAGCTCCTTGACAGGGAAGGGGATATCCACGCCGTCTACCTTGTAGTGGTAGCGGCTTTTTTTGGCAAGCACGTCGGTGTTGCGGTGCAGGCTGATGAGAAAGATCTCCAAAAGGTTTTTCGTCATTTGGCTGCTGCCAAAGGGGGCGTTTTCAAGCTTTTGCATTTGCTGCAGCAGGGGGTTGCGCGGATCAACCAGGGCATATGCCGAAATGCCCTCGCGAAAGAGCATGGAGATCAGAGCCTTTTCCTCTTGGGAAAGACGGAAGATCTTGCCCTCAAAGTAGCGCATGGCGCGGCTCTTGCACTCAAAGGTGATAATAGAAACGTTGGGGGCGGTGTTTTGGCTTGCGCGAATGGCATGAAATTCGTTTGGCTTGTGAAAGGTCAGCTCGCCGCCCTTTAGAACGAATTTTCGCTTTTCTGCGGTGCAAACCACCTCGCCGCGGTCAATATAGACCATTTCCCAAAAATCGTGCCTCTCACCGTCGTAGGTGAAATTTTTAGAAAGCTCCATATAAAAAACAGTGATCAGCTTTTCTATGTTAATGACCTTATCAAAGCTGTATCTTATAAATTTATCTTTCATGTCACGCCTCCGTGTCTAAATTTATAAATATTATAACCGATTTTATATTCCGTTGCAAGTAATACTGTGATAAAATTAAATGGAAGCAGTAAATTTTGCTATAAGCGTAAGGAGGTTTTTGCTTTATGTATACGGTTCTTTGCATTTCTTGCCACCCCGATGACATGGAGATCGCGTGCGCGGGTACACTTCTCAAATGCAAGGAGCGCGGTGACCGCGTGGTGGTTTGCCACCTTTCCTCGGGCAACCTCGGGCACGTCATTATTCCGCCCGATGAGCTGATGGTCATGCGTGCGAACGAGGCGAAGCGCGCAGGTGCTCTCGGCTGCTTTGACGAGGTGATCTGGGGCGGTTTCCACGACCTTGAGATCTACGACAACAACAAGGAGTCGCGCGACAAGGTGGTTGACGTTATCAAGCGCGTCAATCCCGACTTTATCATTACCCACGACCCCAACGACTATATGCCCGACCACACGGCGGTTTCCCGTCTTGTGTTTGACGCGGCATTCACGGCGACCCTGCCGAACTACCAAGTTAAGACCGAGGGGCACGCCAAGATGGTGCCGATCTACTACATGGATACCCTCGCGGGGGTGGAGTTTAACCCCACCGAATACGTGGACGTGACACCCTACATTGACAAGAAGATCGAGATGCTCAACTGCCACGAGTCGCAGATCGTGTGGATGCGCGATCACGACGGCATTGATTTTCCCGACATGGTAAAGACCTGCTGCCGTTACCGCGGCTACCAGTGCGGCGCCCAGTACGCCGAGGGCTTTAAGCAGTGCCACGTTTATCTGAAGGGAACCACCAAGCGCTACCTGCCGTAAGGCAATTCAAATACATAAAATATAAAGGAGAATTTATTATGAACTTTATGTCTACCGTGAAGGGCTCTGCCCTCGAAGGCTTCTACCCCGCGGGCTGGGATTTTGACAAGATCGATGCATGCATCGACGCCCCCGAAAAAATTACAGAGCGTCAGGCACACTGGAACCCCGATTTTACACCCATCAAGTGCGAGAGCCTTGCCGAGTTTGAAACCTACATGGGTCACGAGATGGCAATGCAGATCCGCCTTGCCAAGGAGCGCGGCGAGAAGCTTGCGATGATCCTGCCCGTAGGCCCGATGGGCATGTATAAGTGGGTGGTTTACTTCCTGACCGAATGGAAGGTAAAATGCGACCACGTATACACCTTTAACATGGATGAGTGGGCGGATAGCGAGGGCAATACCCTCGCGCCCGACAACAGCGGTGCTTTCCAGTACGCGATGGAGCAGGCGCTCTTTAACCCCCTCGGCGAGCTGACCGTGCCCGCCGCACAGCGCAACTTTGCCACCAAGGCAAATCTGCCCACCTACCCCGAGAAGATTGCAAAGCTGAAGGGGGAGGGTGCAAAGCTGGTGCTGGTTTACGGCATTGGCAGAATGTGCCATATCGCCTTCTGGGAGCCTACCTTTGCCGCTGACTACGAGAGTGCGGCAGACTGGGAGAAGGCACCCTACCGCATCGGCGCCAAGATCCATCCCCTCACGGTTGAGCAAAATGCCCTTACCAGCTTCAAGTCCCGCACCACGCTGGTGCCCTGCCGTGCCAACACCATCGGCCCCGGGCTCTTTTTGCAGGCAGACTACGCCATCGGCGGCGCTGACGGTATTCTCGGGCGCGGTATGCAGTGGCAGGGCATGTCCCTTTGGATGACGCTGCGCTACGGCAAGACGCCGTGGATCACCTCCTCCTATATCCCCACGCTTGCGGGCAAGCTCTTCTTTATGAGCGAGCTGGCAGGCCCGCTGGTTGCCGAGTGTAACTGATATGAAAAAGCGAGAGGGAATTGCCGTTGTCGGCACGCTGCTCGTTGACAACCTTTATGAAATTTCCGCTTATCCACAGGAGGGGGAGCTGACCAAGATTCGCGGCGTATCCCTTGCCTGCGGCGGGCTTGTGCCGAACAACGGCATCGGTCTTAAAAAAATCGCGCCCGCGCTCCCCGTCTTTGCCGTTGGCAAGGTGGGCGAGGACGATGCGGGCAACCATGCGCTTCGCGTGATGCGTGAGGCGGGCGTTGACGTGTCGGCGGTGACGGTAAGTGACACGGAGCGCACCAGCTTTACCGACGTGATGAGCGTTTCGGGCGGTCAGCGCACCTTCTTTACTTATCCCGGTGCTTGCGCCACCTTTGGCATCGATGACGTGCCGTTTGATAATCTCACGTGCGAGATGCTCCACCTTGGATACTTTCTCCTGCTTGATAAGGTGGATGCGGGCGATGGGCTTGCCATTTTAAAGGAAGCCAAGGCGCGCGGCATTAAGACCTCGATCGATCTTGTCAGCGAAAACAGCGACCGTTATCAGCTTGTTTTGCCCTGTCTGCCGTACGTTGACAACCTTATTATCAACGAGCTTGAGGCAGGGAAGCTAACGGGAATGGAGCCGACCGACGAAAATCTTGATGCGATTGCAAACAAGCTCCTTGACCTTGGTGTCGGCGAGCGCGTGATCATTCATCAGCCCGCGATGGGGCTTTGTGCCACGCGAGAGGGTGTGACAACGCTCCCCTCCTGCAAGCTGCCGAGGGGCTATATCAAGGGTAAAACAGGGGCGGGCGACGCCTTTTGCTCGGGTGCCTTGGTTGCCATTGCAAGAAATGCCGCCCCCGCCGAGATCTTGGAGCTTGCCGAGGCTGCTGCCGTTGCATCGCTAACTGCACCCGACGCCACAAGCGGCATTGTAGAGGAAAAGCTGTTACTTGAAAATATCAGAAAGTTTAGTAGGTAAATTATGTTAGTAAATTTGAAAGAGATTTTAGAGATCGCCGAGCGCGAGAATATCGCCATCGGTATGTTTAACGCCACGGGCTTTGATAGCCTGCAGGCGGTGATCGCGGCGGCAGAGGAATTAAATCAGCCCGTGATCATTGCACACGCAGAGGTGCATAACGTATACAACGACATTTCTATCGTTGGCCCCGCCATGATCGCGGCGGCAAAGGCTGCCAAGGTGCCTGTTTGCGTGCATCTTGACCACGGTGTGACGATGGAAATGATTTATCGCGCACTGCGCCTTGGCTTCACCTCTGTGATGATCGATGCTTCCGCGCTGCCCTATAGTGAAAATCTGGCACTTACCAAGCAGGTGGTAGAGATGGCACATGCCATGGGTGTTTCGGTTGAGGCAGAGCTTGGCAGACTGGTTACAGGCGAGGCAGGCAGCAAGGAGGAGACCGACAAGACCATGAAGGCAGAGGACTTTTACACCGACCCCGAGGAGGCGAAGGCATTCTGCCGCGAAACGGGTGTGGATGCGCTGGCAATTGCCTTTGGTACGGCACACGGCTTTTATAACGCACAGCCAAAGCTTGACTTTGACGTGGTAAAGAACGTGAAAAAGGCAACGGGGCTTCCGCTTGTGATGCACGGCGGCAGCGGTGTTTCCGAGGAGGGCTTTAAGAGCGCGATTGCAGGCGGTATCCGCAAGATCAACTACTACTCCTACATGTCCAAGGCGGGCTATGAGGCCGCCAAGGCAGAGATCGAGGCGGGGAACAGCAAATATCTGCACGACGTAGAGTTTGCCGCCATGAAGGCAATGAAGGAGGACGTGAAGAACGCCATTCGCGTGTTTGCCGATCTGAAATAAGCAGGAAACGGCAGTTAAGTAAATCAAAAAGGGCGATAACGCATAGCGTTATCGCCCTTTTTCAATTTGGATCATCAGCCAAATTGATGATTTTTAAGCCCGCTTTTTTTGCCCTTTCTACCCACTTGTGACAATTTGAAAGTTGATGAGTTTTGTAAGCGATGACCCAAGTGGAATTTTTAATCATCCAATGATTTCTTTGTGTTATAGCATATTTGGGTAGAGCCTTTTCCAACCCTTCGGGAAAAATTGTGGCATGCTGTTCTTCGCAAAGAGCTTTCTCGCTAATATAAGAAAGCACAATTCTATAGTGTATGTCATTCCTTGTTTTTGCGATATTTTTTAATACAGTTTGCGCCCAAAAATCAAAGTTTCCGTTGTTTCCCACGTAAAACTTTTTAATTCCTTCTACTTCAATTAGGTACAGCCGAAGAGAGCCGAACCCATAAGCCTCTCGGCGCAATATTTTTGCATCTTCTACCGCGTCGGGGGTTGTAAGGTATCACATTACCGCACCGCGCCACAGCAAAATCTGCTAAAAATCTTTCAGCCGAGAGGTGCTTTGCAGCTTCGGCAGTGCAAAAAGGTGTTATGGCAAGGGAAATTGCTGCAGTAATATGCGGATATTACAAGGCATTTTCCTGTAGCCAGAGCGCGTTTTTGCCCGCCCAAGCCTTGTGGGTTCGGCCCTCTTCGGCTATAAAATTGTGTTTTCTAAAGGCGCTTTAATGGCGCTTGAAGCGCTTCTGTGTCCAAAAAAGGTGCAGATCATATTTTCCCCCCAAAATGTGCGATATATCACATATTATAGCACAAAAAATTAAAAATTGCGATATATCGCACACGATATATCGCAATTTTGGCTAAAATAATGGTATGTGAAAATATGAGGAGGGGGCTATGAATACCAAACAAGCGGTTGCCTGGCGAATTGTTCAGCTATGCCAAGAAAAAAACATTGCAATCAATGCGCTTGCCAACATTTCGGGTGTTTGTCCTTCAACCGTTTACAGTATGCTAAATGAAAAAAGCCAAAACCCCGGTGTGGTTTCACTCAAAAAGCTGTGTGATGGGCTTGAGATCACGCTACGGCAATTTTTTGATAGCCCTATTTTTGACGATATTGAACAGGAAATAAAATAAAAACGATAGCCCCGTCGGTGGCTATCGTTTTTTTAATTGTAACAACAACCGTTGGTGCGGTGGGTATCACTTGTCGGCTTTTTCCTTCTTGCTTTTGCTTTTGCTTTTGAAGAGCTGCTTTGATCTTCTGCGGGCATCTCTTTTCTTCTCATTGCGTATGCGGTCGTCCTCTACGAGATTTTCATACCGTTCGGCATTTAATTGCTCGGTTAGGGTGTTGATCTCGTTGAGCTGCTTTTTTACGTTCATAAAGATGGTAAACAGGGGAGAGATCAAGGCGGCAAGCAGAATGATAATAGCGGGGGAGTAAAAGCTTACCGAGTGACCGAGCATCTTTTCGATCAGTGCCCAGGAGTTGTTAAAGACCGTTACCTCGGCAACCACGGTGCCCGCAATAGAAACAAGGATCTCGGTTTTTGCTGCCTTGCATTTGGCAATCTTTTTTTCGCGCTCGGCAATACGGTCGACGTAACGCTGACAAATGCTTTGCAGATTGAAGATATCCCCTGTAAAGCTTTTATAAAAATCACCGATCTGAAAGGTATTGTAGAGCATATCGTAATAATTGTTGATGTGCTCGACCGACGAGGGGAATTTGAAGAATGCGCGGAATTTGAGATTGATCGCCCGCGCCTCGCAGCTTTTAGCCTGCTTTAGCTGCTCATTCATGAGGTAGTAATCATTGACAAGGCAATCAAGGTGCCCCATTTCGCCTGTAATGCGCGCAATGGCATGGCGTTGGTGCAGGACGTTGAGAAACAGGAAATAGTAGGTATCCTTCGCCTTGGTATAAAAATCCTCGGTAAAGAAGCTGTCGGTGGTCTTATCGCCCGTGAGAAAGCTCAAATTCGTGGCACCGTTGAGGGAGCTTGTCCAGTAGGAGTTATCAAACGGGTGCAGCGTGTTTATCTCGGTGCAGTCTGCGGCAAATTTATAGCTATCCTTATAATTCTTATTAAGATGGAACAAAAGGTCGCTCACGTCCTCGGGCTTTTCGTTTAGCAGCAGATAAGAGTAGATCAGGGGCTTTGCCTTTTGGTAGGAGGGCTGCACGGCTGCGCCGTTGCCGCCGCTGATCTCGTCAAACAGGCGCGCAAGCAGGTCACCCACGGTAAAGGCGGTATCCTTCACCGTTGCGGTGCGTGTTTCCTCATTCCAAGCCTTTTCGTGGCTGACAAAGCGGTTCTTGTCGCTTTTTACCTCGCTGATGAAATAGTTGAGGTCAATGTAATCTGCAAGCGCGCGGCTCTCGTATTCACATTCAAGCTCCACAAAGCCCACGCAAGATTCAAACAAGTAGAGCTTGAGGTCGGTAATGGCAACGTGCTGCGGCACGCCGTCACCTGCGCGACTGTAAAAATCAAGCATGTCGGTTTTTCGGGCGGGCAGAGAAAGGTAGCGGCGGCAGTTGACGTTTAGGCGATAGCAATCGGCGATCTTGGCGGTGCCGCCCTCGCTTGAGAGCATCATATCAAGCCCCTCGCGCAGAGATTCCGTTGCCACGCTAAAGCGCTCAAAAACGGGCGCTTCTCCCTTTTTGGTAGCCATTGTTACCTGCCCCGGATTTAGCTTTTCCGCTTCAAACTGAAAGGGGAAGATAAACCTTGTAAACTGTCTTGTAATGGTGGGCATGGTGCCTCCTTATTGATAAGCGGATAAACCGCCCTGCATCTTATAGAATGTTATCCTGCCATTCGTTGAAACGGCTGATGTACTCGTTGCGCTCGGTCAGCTTTTCGGTGTGCTTGCTGCCGCGGCTGATGAGGCGACTGACGCAAGCAACGCCCAAGATCTCCTCAACGGTTTTGATCAGATCCTCGCACTCGATAAAGCTGCACGAGAAGATATCCAGCCAAAAGCTGTTCGTTTCCTTGTAGTAGTGCAGGGCAATGTGGCTTTGTGCAATGACGGTAATACCCGAAATGATCGAGGGGTCGTTTACCCTGTCGGTGATCACTGTGGGGCGGGTGATGGGGTCCATATTGATGAGCACGGGCACACGGTCAAGAAAGGTGTAGATCTTTTCCATATCAAGGTGCGCGGGTGCCTCGTTGTGCATCAGATAGTGAGGGCCGAAGTCCTTGTTTTCGTCAATGTTTGCCTCGCACTGCTCGGATACGTCAAAGCGGCGGTCAATGGTGTTAACGATCTGGTGCTCGAAGGGAAGCTCCTCGTGCAGAATGTCAAGGAGCTTCGTTTCGTTGAGAAAGCCGTCGTACAGCACGTCTACAAAGTAGCATTCGCGCTGGGGGAAGGTGTGAATGGTAAAGTGTCCGCCCTTCAGCAGCACAAAGGCGCTGATGCCGTCATCCTCCTTCACCGACCCGTAATAGTAGGGCACAAGAGAGGGGGGCATGATGGTTTTTACGCCAAGATAATTGGTGATCTTGACGATCGAATCGTAAACCGATTTGAGGTTGTCAAGCTTGGGCGAATCCGACTGATAAGCGTCGATCATAATATGCAGCATGCTTATTCCTCGCTTTCGTCTGCATCTCCCTTGCCGTCGCCATAGATGATCTCATCATACTTTTTGCAGCTGATAAGGAAGGGGTCGATCCACCAGTGCTTGTTTGAGGTACTGATGTTGGGAATGCAGTAGTATTTTTCATTGATCTCGTAGTCCCACTCGGAAAGGATCTTTACCTCACTGGTGATATTATCATCGGTAATAAAGACTGAGAAATTGTTGATGTTATAGCCGTCGCGGTTCTCGCTCTTTACGGTGTAACGCACAACGTAAGGGTAGATGGGGTCATAGGAGATCTGCTGACCGAGGATCATTTCGCGCTGGTAATCCTCGTTGTAGATAAAGTAGTAGAGCAGCTCCTTTGCCTTGAGTAAAAACTTGTTAAAGAGCACCAGATTGGCAAGAAACGCCTCGGGCTTGTCGTGCTTTTCGTTGTTTACAAAGTTGGTAATATCCTGGGGCAGCTTTTTCATGTTGATGCCTGCGGTATCGTTTTTTGTAAAGTCAATGATCTGCCTGAAGGAGTCGGTGCGGCAGATATAATCGCGGCCGATGGCGTTTTTCAGGGCGTTGCCGTCCTCGGTCACCTCGGGGTGTGCCTTGTTGGTCACACGCACAAGACCACTTGAAAAATCGCGGAATTTGCCAACCAGCATGCCAAGCGAAGCACCCTTGATCTCGCCGTACTCCTTCTTTGCGGCAGCAAGGAACTTGCTTTCGCACCTCTTACGGTCCTCAATCGAAAGGTCGTCGTTTGTTTCGCCGCGCTCCGCGGTAATTCTGTCCCTTTCCTTTTGGTAGGCAATGATGCCGCGGTAGAAGGGGAGAATGTGACGGAAGGTCTTTTCAAGGATCTTGTTGATCTTGATCGCCTTTTGCGAATTGGGGTCGCTTGAGGCAATGATCTTATCGAGCGCCTTGATGCGCATGGGCAGGCTTTCTACGAAGTGGGCGTTGTTTTGCTTTTTGTTCTTGTCGATCCTTGCAAGACCGTCAATGATGCTTTTTGCCATGAAGGTCTTGTTGATCGAGTCAAGGTTTTTGATGAGCGTGAGGTTGTCACCCGAATACTTCTTTGCCATGGCAAGCTCGGTATCCTGTGCCTCCTCGTAATCCTCCTTTACCTCGTGCGCAAAGCCGGGGTGGTTGTAGCGCAGCTCAAGGTTATGAAGGATCTTGTCGAAGTAAAAGCCATCCGAGTCAAGCAAAAATTCAAGCAGCTCGGAGGGGCCCTCCTCGATCATCAAAATGGTGATGGTGTTATCCCAGTTGACCTCCTCAAAGGATTTGTAGCCAAGCTCAAAGATATCGCTGTATTTGATCGAGTAATGCTCGTAAAGCTTTCTCTTGGTTGCCTTGGTAATGGTATCGGAGATCGCGAGGGAGAGGTTTTTGATGTACTTAAAGCTAAGCGAGAAGAAGGATTTTGCCAAGATCGATTTCGGCTCACTGTAGTGGTTTCTTATGTGCGCCTTATCGAGGAAATCGCTCACCTTTTCCGAGATCTGCATCACCTGCTTGTCCTCAAACGCATAGTAGGAGAGCAAGCAGTGCTGATCTGCACTTATCTCATAAGAAACCAGGTAAAAAAAACCGCCGTCCTCTTCCTTTTTAATCAGGGAGTAAGAGGGAATTTCGGTGTTGCCGAACTTAAAGCCTACGTAGCCGTCGTCCTCCATGACAAGCTTGAGAGTGGAGAAAAGCGTGAGGCAGGAAAACAGGCCGTAGAAGTTCTCGCAAAGAACCGCCTCGTCGCGCAGGGCGTGCTTTGCGCTCTTGAGCCAGGTGCCGATGATGGTGCGCAGCTTGGGGATCTGCAGCTCGCGGCTGCGGTTTTCAAAAATACCAAAGAAGCAGGAGCGATCGCCAAGAGCCATCGCATCGAGCTGCATTTCGGTCAGCACGTAGATGATGAGGTCAAGCCCGATATCCTCACCGTTGTAGATGCAATCAAAGGCATCCGCTACGCGCTTTGCGTTGGGGGATTTTGAAAAGGGCTTGGGGCTTTGTTTGTATTTTGCGTAGGTGAACAGGAACGCGAGCGTCATCATTTTATAAATTACGCCAATGTTGCTGATATCCTTTGCTTTGACGTCCTTGATGCCAAACAGAAGGATCTTAAGACGCGGGTCCTTGATGGTTTCGTTTACCTTTACGGCAACCTCATCAAAGGTCAGCACAGGCGCGTTGCTACCGTGCCCCGACATATCAGTTACCCGCCTCGGCGAGTGCTTCGGCAAGCTTTTCGTAGCGCTTCATTGCCTCAAGCTCATCCTCTTTCATTTCCGAGGTCCGGCTCAGCTTAAAGAGCACGCCCTCCTTCCACTTAAAGCGCTCTACCTCGTTGATGCCAAGCGCGTCAACGTTGATAAATCTGGTATCCACCTTCATAATATTGGTGTGCTTCTTCTTGAGGAAGTTGGTGCGGTCAAGAATGTTGGTAACAGCCTTTTCCTTTTGCAGCTCGCCGTCGATCTCACGGTCTACGTTCGGCACAACGGTGGGCAGCAAGAGAATGCGCTGGTTGGTTCTGTGCAGGGCTGCCAGGCGGTCAAGGTAGTTAAAGGTACCAATGCGGAACTGCATGGTGGGGCGCATGCAGCAAACGATGTCGTCGGCTGCTTGGGTGGCGAGCTGTGCGGAGAACTGGTCGCCCGCGGAGCTATCCATTACCACGGCAGAAATGTCGTTGTTGCGGCAGAACTGGTCAAGCTTGGTAAACACTGCCTCCTTGGTGCCGTCCATTTCGTTGTTATCAATGGTAGAGGTATCGTCAACGCCAAGGAACATGATGGCATCGTTCTCAACGCCAAGAATCTCGCCAACGGGCACGAACATCTGGTAAAGCTTGCTGTCCGAGAGATTTTCCTCCCAGTCGTTAGACCACTTTACCTGCTGCGTAAGCAGGCTCTTGATATCGTGGACCTCGGGCTGCTGAAAATGCTTGTCCTGGTTCAGTAGGTAGGTCATGCCCGCGCTGTCAAGGTCCATGTCAAGCAGCAGAATGGGGTGCTTGGCATCTGCGCCAAGAGCTTTTACAAGATAGGGAAGAGTGTTAAGGGTGGTAGAGCTTCTGCCCGCGCCGCCCTTGTAAGAGTAAAACGTAACGGTAGTCATTGATCGATCTCCTTAATGTTGTTAATTTTAGTTAGATGCTTTGACGTTTAATTGGATTTTCTTTCCGACAACAGCTTAAATATGTCGCCGAGCGAGCGCTTGTACTGCTCGTCGCCGATGTTGAATTTGGCAATAAACTCGGCGTAAGCCGCAAGCGACTTCACGGCGTCCTCACCGAGCAGCTGCTGGATCCTCGTGGCGCCTACCTCGTTTGCAGAGAAGCCAAGCTCCTCGATCTTGAGGGCGATGTAAGAGGGAATAAGGCTCTCAATGGTTTGCTTCAGCTGTGCATCCTGCTCGCTGAGTGCTGCATCTGCCTTTGCCTCGGCCGAGAGGGCGTTGTATGCCGCAATGCGACCAAGCGCACCCGTTAGCGCCGCCATTGCCTTTTCCTCCACCTTTTCGGTCAGGATCTTGTCAATGCGGTTGTTGATCTCGTTTTCAATGGTGTACTGGCGGTGAACGCTTTCGGTGATCTCGGCGGTCAGCTCCTCGCGCAGCGAGATCTCAAGTGCCTCCTTTGCAGCGGCAAGCTCTTTTTCACGCTCCGCGTCTGCCTTTTTGGCGGCATCCTCGTATTTCTTGTTTAGGCTTCTTTCGATCTTGTCGCGGATATCCTGCTTGTTCTCGTTTTCCTTTGCGTACTCGCGCTCAAACGCATCGTAGTACATAAAGTAGTCGGCGATGGATTCGAGATAACGCTCGGTGGCAAGCAGGTCAAAGCGTCTGCCCTCCCACACCCAAGCCTCGGGGGTCTTGGCATCCAGCATACGGATAAACAGATCGTACATCGTTTGCTGCGGGAAGCGCAGGATGTGGTAGGAGATCATGTTGTTTGCCTTAACCAGCATGGGCAGCAGAGGCGATGCGGGAATGGTTTCCTCATTCAGCTCCTTGCCAAAGTCGGCAATATGCAGGTGGCGTTGGGAGAAGGAGATGATGTGCTTGTCTACAATGCTCTCGCGCTTCTTCGCGCAAAGCTCGTCGTAGAAGTTTTGAATGAATTGCAGACCGCGGGTCATGGTATTTACAACCTCGTCGTTCTGGTCACCCTGTCTTGTGTTCGCGTAGGAATAGAACAAAATGAAGATGAGGTACAGGTTGTTGAAAAGAGCACTGGAGCGACCGGCGTTGAGGATGTTGTCAACCGAGGTCGCACGCGGCTTTTCGATATTGTCTGCAAAGAATTCATCCTTCAAGCGTACACCAAACAGGCTCCATACGCGGTCACCGATGGCAAAGCAGAGGTTGCGGTATTTAGAGGTCAGGCAATCCTCGGCAGGCTTGGTATTTGTGGGGTCAAGACCGTTGATGAAGTTATAAAGCTCGGGGTCGCCGAGTGCGCTTTCATCGTCCTCCTCGGTGATCTCGGCAGCCTCAGCCACCTCGGCCTCCTCCTCGTCATCGCCGTAGTTGGCGGCACGGGATTTGGCAATAACCATATCCTCGAAGTCGGAATAGGTCTCAAGCACCGAGTAGGTGAAGAAGAGCGAGGGGTCGCGGCACTCGTTGGTGTAGCCCCAGCCAAGCACCTCGGTATCGTTTTTGATCGCGTTTTTTACAAAGAAGCTGATGATGTAGCGCATCTGCTTAAAGATGGCAGCCTGCTCCTCTTCGGTGAGCACCACAGTGCCCTTCAGCTGTGCGGCACGTGCGGAGGAGAAGAGGGAAAGTGCCCAGGTCATGGCACCGATGTATTCGTATTTGATCTCTCCCTCGGGCTTTTTGCCAAAGAGCAGATCGTTTACCTTGGGGTCAAGGTAGGGGGAGAGGTCGTAGCCGTGCTTTTCTACGTGTGCAAGCACGGCGCGCAGGCACTTGAGCGCACGCTCTGCCTGATAGTCACGCAGAATCACACCGTAGCGGGCTGCAAGAGAGAAGATCGCGTTTCCGGCATAAAGGTCGCTCATCAGACCCAGCTCCTTGCTGCGGTCGTTCAGCGGAATGCCGTCGATCTCCACGTCACCGTCCTTTACGGTGATACGCTGCTTTAACAGGTCGCTCAGAATCTTGGTGCCGAGCACCTTGGGGTCTTGGTAGTAAGGAAAGATCGAATCGTCGCGCTGTTCCTTTTTGAGTAAGAACTTATACTGCTGCGGTAGTTTTTTCATGATGCACATTCCTTTCTTTTATCGTCGTTTATTAATAATTTTTGGTAATACAGTGCAATCCGCCGCCGCCAAGCACGACCTCGCGCGCGGGGATCGGAACGATTTTTCTTTTGGGGAAGATCTTCTCAAAGAGCGTCAGCACCTCCCCGTCGGCAGGGTCATCAAAGGTAGGTAGGATCACCGCGCCGTTGGCGAATACAAAATTGATGTAGCTCGGCTGGATCAGCTCGCCCTCGCTGCGCGATTTGCTGCCGCGCATCGCAGCAAGCCCCTCGCAATCCGCCGCCGTGCGCCGAAAGGCGCGGGGGAGTGGAATTTTGATGATCTCATAGGGCTGCCCGCGTGTGTTGGTAGCACCTCGCAGCACGCGCTCTGCCGCGCGCACCGTTTGGTACTGCGGGCTTTCCTTGTCCTCGGTAAAGGCAAGCAGAATGCGACGCTCGTCGGCAAATGCCAGCAAATTATCTACGTGCCCGCCCGTTTCGTCAAGGGCAAGCCCCTCGTCAAGCCAAATGATCTGCTCGAGCGCGAGGGCCGCCTTTAGCTCTGCCTCGATCTCCTGCTGCGAGAGCCCCTTGTTGCGGTTGTCGTTGCAAATGGTTTTCTTTACTGCAATCAGCGTGCCCGCGCCGTCGGTCGCGAGTGCGCCGCCCTCCAGCGTGAGGGGGCAGCTGTCAAGCGGTATTTTTAGGCGGTCTGCCATGGCATGGGGGAGCGCCAGATCGTTTTGCCAGTCGGCATATAGCCCCTCCTCGCCGCCCCAGGCGTTAAAGTTGAAGCGAACAAGCCTGTCCCCTGTGGGCACGGGCGCGGTGTCGCGCGCCCAAATATCGTCATAGGGCAAAGGGCATACGGTGATGTTTTTATGCTTTAGTGCGGCAAGCCCCACTGCTTTTGGGTCAATATTGGGGGAGTAGCCAAGTAGCACGGGCTCAAATTCGGCAATGGCAAGCGCCAGCTGCACAACGGTTTTTGCAATGGGTACAGCCCCTGCGCGCCATACGTCGCGCCGAGAGGGCCAAAGCAGCAGCGTGCCGCATTGATGAGAAAAATCCGCCTTCATGGTGCCTCCTTTCCCGATAATAAGCGATAATACGACAATTATAATTTAATATTAACATATATTAAGATAAAAATCAAGTTATTTACACATAAAATTGTAGATTAGAAGAGAAGAAAGCAAAAAAGACCGCGTTCAAAACGAACGCAGTCTTTTTACGGCTTACAGCTCGGTCAGCTTGCAGCCGAGAAATTGCTCGGTGAGGGCGTTTAAGCGGTAAACGGGTAGCCCTACCACGTTAAAGTAATCGCCCGCAAGCCCCTTGATGAAAAGCGAGGCAAGACCCTGTACGGCATAAGCCCCCGCCTTGTCGCGCGGTTCGCCGCTTTTTACATACCATTCTACGTCCTTTTCGCTCATTTCGCCAAAATGAACCGCGGTTTTATCAAAGTCTGCCACCTCGCGCGCACCCTGCAGAAGTGCCACGCCGCTGATCACGTCGTGCGCGCCGCCCGATAGCAGTTGCAGCATGCGTGCGGCATCGGCGTCATCCTGCGGCTTGCCGAGGATCTGCCCGTTTACTGCCACAACGGTATCGGAAGCGATGATCAAGGTCTTTTCGTCCCAGTCGCCTCTCGCACGCAGCAGCTCGCGCACGGCGCGCCCCTTGCGCAGTGCCAGCTCCTTTACCAGCAGCGTGGGGTCGGTAAGCGCCGAGCTTTCGTCGGTATCTGCCGTTACAATTTCAAATTTTACGCCGAGCATGGAAAGGATCTCGCGTCTGCGCGGCGATTTTGAGGCAAGAACGATGCGCATTATTTTACACCCGTTGAGCCAAAGCCGCCTGCGCCGCGTGCCGTTTCGTCAAGGCTGTCACTCACGATAAAATCCGCAGCCATTACGGGCATAAACATCATTTGCGCAATACGGTCGCCGCGATTTACCACAAACGGCTCGGTGCCTGTGTTGTGCAGCCCTACCGAGATCTCGCCGCGATAGTCGGCATCGATCACGCCAATGCCGTTAGAAAGGCGAATGCCCTTTTTGATGGCAAGCCCGCTGCGTGCGGCAAGAATGGCAACCACCTCGCGGCTTTCGGGCGCGATGGCGATACCCGTGGGGATCAGCGCGCGGCAGCCGGGCTCGATGGTAACGGGCTCATTTTCGGGGAGCGCGGCGCGCAGGTCAACGGCGGCAGAGCCGTCGGTTGCATAGGTCGGCACCTCAGCACCGCGGGAAAGCAGTATTTTAACGGGAATTTTCATGATCGTTCTCCTTTTATTTTAAAGTAAGGGCTTTACGGCAGCAAAAACGCGCTCGGCAACCTCCTCGGGCGTGCCCTCGGCGTTGATGATGGCAACGTTATCGTCAAGTGACTCAAAAACACGCAGGAACGTGGCGCGAAAAAGCGTTAACGTATCCTCTTTTTCGTAAATTTCCTTCGCTTCGCCACGGCTTCCAATGCGGGAAAGTGCCGCCTTTGGCGATATATCAAGAAAAATGCAAAGATCGGGGCGGCGGATCTCGGGGCAGCTACAGTTCATGTGGCGCACCCATTCGTAGTCACAAAGGCTTCCTTGATAGGCAAGGGAGGAGTAATAATAGCGATCGCTGATCACGTCAAGGCCGCGGGCAAGGCAGCTTTCAATCCCGTCCTCCGCCTTGTTGTGGTGAATGCGGTCAAGCGTAAACAGGGCTGCCATTTCCGCCGCAGTGCGCGGGTCGCTGCCCGAGAGTGCCGCACGCAGCATTTTTCCCGTTTTGCTGTTCGTGGGCTCGGCGGTGGGCGTAGGCCTTCTGCCGCAGGCGGCAAGGCGATCGCACAGCAGCCTTAGCTGGGTGCTTTTTCCGCACCCGTCAATGCCTTCAAATACAATAAATAAAGGATGGGACATGATGTGCCTCCTGCAAGCTGTTGTTTTGTTTATTGTAGCATTTTTCGCGGTGCTTTGTCAAGAAATAATTATAATTCCCAAGCCGCTACTTGACAAACTGGCGGCGGCATGCTACAATATGAGAACTGTTCTCAATTTGGAGCGTATATGGAAAACGAAAAAAAGCATTACCAAACGGCAGGGCGCACCGCGCTGCTGACCTATTTAAAAAAGTATACAAGCGAAGCGGCGCAGGCGGCGCACGAGATCTATCGGGGTCTTTGTGATGGCGAGGGTGCTCCCGGTCGCAGCTCGGTGTATCGCATGCTTGGCGACCTTGCACAAGAGGGGCTTGTACGCAGGTTTCGCGCAGGTGCCGAGAGTGAGGGATACGTGTATCAGTTCGTAGGCGCGGAGGGACACTGCGAGGGGCATTTGCATTTACAGTGCCTTGCCTGCGGTAAGATTGCGCATCTCAAATGCGCCTGCAATGCCGAGATCGCGGAAAATTTAATGAAAACGCACGGCTTTTTGGTGGATAGCGGTCGCTCGGTGCTTTACGGCACGTGTGCTGCGTGCGCGGCGGCAAACGAGGGAGGGAACGGATATGCATGAGGCATTACACGTTTTGGGCCATGCCGCGCTCGACTCGGTAAAGCTGTTGCCCTTTTTATTTCTTACATATTTTATAATGGAGCTGCTTGAGCACAAGGCGGGTGAGCGCGTAGAGCGCGCCGTGGCGCGTGCGGGGCACGCGGGGCCCCTGATCGGCGGCGTGCTGGGGCTTTTGCCGCAATGCGGATTTTCAGCCGCGGCAGCGGGCTTTTTCTCGGGGCGCGTTGTTACGGTTGGCACGTTGCTTGCCGTTTTTCTTGCCACCTCGGATGAAATGATCGCCGTGTTCCTTGGCGAGGGGCTGCCGCCCCGCACCGTTCTTGTGGTTCTTGCCATCAAGCTGGTGGTGGCTGTGCTTGCGGGGTTTGCTGCCGATCTTGTGTTTCGCTCGCGGCAGGGGCATTTGCACGTAGAGGAGCTTTGCCACGAGCAGGGCTGCCATTGCGAAAAGGGCATTTGGCGCTCGGCGCTGCACCACACTGTGCAAATTTTCCTATTCGTTTTTGTAATAAACGTTACGCTTGGCACGGTGCTTCATTTTGTCAGTGCCGAGCAGCTGGCTCAAGCACTTGGCGGCATTCCCGTGTTGGGGCAATGCGCGGCGGCACTGGTGGGTCTTATTCCCAACTGCGCGGCATCGGTTGCGATCGCCACGCTCTATGCACGCGGCGTGCTGTCAGCGGGTGCTATGCTCGCAGGGCTTTTAACGGGCGCGGGCGTGGGGCTCTTGGTGCTCTTTCGCACCAACAAGCATCTTCGCGAAAATCTTATCCTTGCGGGTGCGCTTCTGCTAATCGGGATCGCCGTCGGCTGCCTTGTCGATTATACGGGTCTTGCGGCACTGCTGCGCATCTAAAATGCGAGCCTTCAAAACACTACATTTATTATATATAGGGGCAAAAAATACCATATTTTGATGTCGAAAAAATTTTTAAAAAAATTTCAAAAAAGGGCTTGACAAGTCCATTCCCTTTGTGTTATAATGTGCAAGTCGCCGCGAAAAAGGCGGAGACGAATGATCCTTGAAAATTGAACAACGAGAGATAGTATGAAGCACAGCAAGTGCGAAATATCTCGACAATTCTGAAAGAGAAATATACTCTTAAAAAAAGTAAAGAGCAATCAAGCTCG
>JAZOLJ010000076.1:0-3450 GCA_045652845.1 Eubacteriales bacterium
GCTTTCCAAGCACCCAGGGGAGGATTTTGAAAAGTTTTAGAAATAAAAAGGAGACGCCGCCCCAAGGCATTGCCTTGGGGCGGCTTTGCGTCAGCTGACGCTTAATATTCTGCATTTTCTATTAGCCTATAAGCTTTTATAAGCAGGCTTACAATCCAACCTCCGACAAAAGCAAGCTAATTTCATTCACTTGCTCGGGCGAAATGCCTTGGTTTATTTTCAGCTCGCGGCTAACATCTTTGGCTCGTCCGCCAAACAATGCCTCAAACCACCTTCTCACTTGCATAAAGGGATATAGCCATTTATGCTTTTCCAAAACAGGATAACGGGTTTTAAGTATCCGATAAGGCACGAACAGGCGAGAGCAAAGATATCGCAGCCTGCCACCGCGCCTTGCCCGCTGCACGGCAACATGGTTGGCACCGATGCCGTATACGCCGCCACTCATAATGTAGGCCTCCATTTTGGCGGTAAGAGGTGTTGGTGCAGCCCCCTCAAACCAAACGTGTATGAGCTCTGCCACGCACGCGCAAAAGCGTGTAAGACCCGCAGCGGCACACAAGGCAGCAAACGCGCTTTCATCGTAGGTCAAGCGATCCTGCAAAATACTAATATCAAGCAAGGGGCGAACACCGCAACCACCTGCAACAAAATGATAGGACATGTGGGCAAAAAAATGAAACAGTAAAAACTCATTTGTTTGCCGATATTCATACCGTTTGCCGTCTATTGGCGCGCTGTATTCCCATACACGCTCGAGCACCGCATCAATGCGGTCGATATTTTCCTTAATATTAAAATGAAGCTCAAGGTGCACACCCGTGGGTGAATACAGAGAAATATCGTGATAATTTTTATTGCCGCGAACGCTCCATCCAACGGCTGTCAGGTGTGCTACGGCGCGGTCAAGATCCTCCTCGTGCACCAAAATATCAATATCGCAGCTGGTGCGCAGCCAAGGCTCGGGGTAAAGCTCGCGGATCACCGAACCCTTCAGCGGCATAAAAGGAATTTGAGCATCCTCTAAAACACCGCACAGCTCCTCAAGAGCGTGGCGAAGCTGCTCGTAGCGGTAAAGTGCCTTGATCTGCGTCATTTGCAGCTGCTGCGCCTGCTCCTGCTCCGCAATGGCATTAGAGGAAAGCGCATATCCAACCAAGTGTGCAAGATCGTGCTTTTCCGACAGCGCGAGGACAGATTGAAGCACCTCTCCCGACAGTGCCGCACGCTCCGTGCCACCAATCTGATCGCCATGAATTGCAGACCGTATCAAGGCAAAAAATATTTGATTTGTGTTAGCATTCATAGCAAAGCTCCTCACAGTAGCGGCTTAAAGCTTTCTCCAAACCATCTTGTTGACCACGCCAACGTAGCTTTGGATGATCTTCACGACCTTGGTTGAAACGTTTTCTTCTACGTAAACGGGCACAGGGATGCCGTGATCGCCGTTGCGGGTCATTTCCACAGCGGTATCCACAGATTGCAAAAGTCCCTTTTCGTCGATGCCCGAAAGGATGAAGCACGCTTTATCCAGTGCCTCGGGGCGTTCGGTAGAGGTTCTGATGCACACTGCGGGGAACGGATGACCTATGCTTGTGAAAAAGCTCGATTCCTCGGGTAGCGTGCCGCTATCCGATACACAGCAGAAGGCATTCATTTGCAAGCAGTTATAGTCATGGAAGCCAAGCGGCTCGTGACGGATCACGCGGCGGTCAAGCTGAAAGCCGCTTTTTTCAAGGCGATTACGGCTTCTCGGATGGCAGGAATACAAAATCGGCATATCGTATTTTTCTGCCATTTTGTTGATTGCCCCAAAGAGGCTGTTGAAGTTCTTTTCGGTATCAATATTCTCCTCACGGTGCGCCGAAAGCAGAATATATCTGCCCTTTTCAAGCCCCAAGCGTGCGTGAATATCCGAAGCCTCGATATCCGCTAAATTTTCATGCAAGACCTCCGCCATGGGAGAGCCGGTTACGTAAGTGCGCTCCTTGGGCATGCCGCACTCGTGCAAATAGCGGCGCGCATGCTCAGAATACGCAAGATTTACATCGGAAATGATGTCTACAATGCGGCGATTGGTTTCCTCGGGCAGGCACTCGTCCTTGCAACGGTTCCCCGCCTCCATGTGGAAGATCGGAATGTGCAATCTCTTTGCCGCAATGGCAGAAAGACAGGAATTGGTGTCGCCAAGAATGAGGAGCGCATCGGGCTTGATCTGACTCATCAGCTTGTAGGAGCAGTTGATGATATTGCCGACCGTAGCACCAAGATCGTCGCCTACGGCATCCATATACACCTCGGGGGCGGCAAGCTTCAAATCCTTAAAAAACACCCCGTTGAGGTTGTAATCGTAGTTTTGCCCCGTGTGCGCAAGAATGCAATCAAAATACCGACGGCATTTATTGATCACGGCAGAAAGACGAATGATCTCGGGGCGAGTGCCAACAATGATCAGCAGCTTTATTTTGCCGTTATCTTGAAATTTTACGTCACTGTAGTCAAGCTTTAAATTCATTTCCATTATTCTACCACCTCAAAAAAAGTGTCGGGCTTGCCGGGATCAAAGCATTCGTTTGCCCACATTACGGTAACCAAATCTTCGGTTTTTGAAAGATTGATAATATTGTGCGTATAGCCGGGCAGCATATGCACCGCCTCGATCTTGTCGCCGCTAACCTCAAAGTTCAGCACCTCATTTGTGCCGATCTTGCGCTGTTGGATCAGTCCCTGCCCACTCACCACAATGAAAAATTCCCACTTGGTGTTATGCCAGTGCTGCCCCTTGGTAATGCCGGGCTTTGAAATATTGATGCTGAATTGCCCGCAATTTGCCGTGCGAAGCAGCTCGGTAAAGCTACCGCGTGCATCCACGTTCATTTTCAGCGGAAAAGAAACCTTTTCCTTCGGCAAATAGGAAAGATACGTGCTGTAAAGCTTTTTGGCAAAGCTATTATGGGGAATTTCGGGCATGGTAAGGGTGGCGGGCTGCACCTTAAAGGTATCAAGCAGATCCACGATCTCACCAAGCGTTACCCTATGTGTAATGGGTGCGGCACAATATTTGCCATTATCCCCCAAAACGGTGCGAATTCCGTCAAATTCGCAGCGGTGTTCTCTGCCCTCAAGTGCTGCCAGCATTTCATCAACCAGATCGTCGATATAAAGCAGCTCAAGCTCTACGGCACGGTCGCTTACGGTGATGGGGAGATCGTTTGCAACGTTGTTGCAAAACGTGGCTACGGCACTGTTGTAATTCGGTCTGCACCATTTGCCAAACAAATTCGGGAAGCGGTAAACAAGCACCCTTGCCCCGGTTTCGGCACCGTAGGAAAAGACAAGCTCCTCCCCCGCCTTTTTGCTTCTGCCGTATTCCCCGTCATAGCGGCCAATACAGGTCGCCTGAATAGACGAGGAGATCATCACGGGGCAGGTGTTGCTATACTTTTTTAG
>JAZOLJ010000077.1:0-8878 GCA_045652845.1 Eubacteriales bacterium
TGCTTTTCAAGCTCGCCGAGCATCAGCTCGCATTTGCGGCGATAAAGGGCGCGAATGCCTTTGATGTGTCCGTCAAGATCGCACTCGGTCATAAAGCGGTAGCACAGCATCTGGAAAAAGAGGTTGGTATGCACGTCCTCGCTCTGCTTTGCCACAACCATTTTTGTAACGATCTCCTCGGGGCCTACCACAAAGCCCACGCGCATGCCGGCAGAGAGGATCTTGGAAAACGAGGAGCAGTAGATCACCAGTCCCTCGGTATCCATGCTCTTGAGGGTGGGGATCTCCTTGCCGGCAAAGCGCAGCTCGCCGTAAGGGTTATCCTCAAGGATCGGCAGGGAATATTTCTTTGCGATCTCGTAAATGCGGCGACGCTTTTCCTCGCTCGTCGTAATGCCCGAGGGGTTGTGGAAGGTGGGGATCAGGTAGATCATTTTTGCATTGGGAGTCGCCTTGATCACGCGCTCAAGCTCGTCGGGATCAATGCCATCCTCGCCCATCTCCACGCCAACGGTTTTCGCGCCGCAGGAACGGAACGCGTTCAGCGCACCGATAAAGCTGGGGTTTTCGCAAATCACGGCATCCCCCTCGTTACACAGTGCCTTGCAGGCAAGCTCAATGCCCTGCTGACCGCCCGATACCACAATGGTGCTGTCGGTATAGGCATCGCCCGCTAAAGCCGATCTGCCGATGCCGAACACCTCCCTTTGGCGTTTGGCAATCGCCTCGCGCAAGGGGGGATAGCCCTCGGTCATGCCGTATTGCAGTGCGAGTGCGGCACTGTCGGCAAAAATGTTGGCAGAAAGGCGTGCCAGCTCCTCTGTGGGAAAGGATTCTGCGGCGGGATTGCCTGCCGCAAAGGAAATGATGGTGGGGTCGGTAAGGCTTTTGAAAATCTCGCGGATGGCAGAGGGCTTCAGAGCCGCCAGCTTATCCGAAAACGTATATTGCATAAAATCACCTCTTACAATGAGTAAAATATCTTATAGATATTATATTGTATCATAAAATCAGCGGTATTGCAAGGTTTTACCGAAAAATGTTTACTGTGGCAAAAAAATTGTGTGAGGGCTACACAAGCGGGGCAAAATATGGTATCATAAGGTGAGAATATTTCTCTTTGAAAGGAAGTAGCATGGAAAATAAGGTATTTGGCAAAGAGAGCTGGCGCATTTTGCTCCTGTTTGGTCTTGTGGGGCAGATCGCATGGTCTGTTGAAAACATGTATTTTAATTTGTTTGTGTTTGAAACCATTGCACCCGATCTTGGCACGGTTACGCTGATGGTACAGCTCTCCGGCGTGGCGGCAACGCTGACCACGCTGGTAGCGGGCACGCTTTCGGATAAGCTTGGAAACCGCCGCAGCTTTATCTCGTGGGGGTATATTATTTGGGGCGTGACGGTGGCACTGTTCGGCATGATCAGTACCGACCTGGTGGCGAGCTTGCTGCATACCGACGTGGCTGCCGCGCTTGGCGTTACCTTGGCACTCACGGTGGTTGCCGACTGCGTGATGACCCTCTTTGGCTCAACCGCGAACGATGCCGCCTTTAACGCGTGGGTGACCGATAACACGGCACAAAGCTATCGCGGTAAGGTGGAGAGCGTTCTTTCTATCCTGCCCCTTATTGCCATGCTGATCGTGGCGGGCGGCTTTGGTATGCTGGTAGAGCTTGTTGGCTACAAGTGGCTCTTTCTCGGTCTTGGCGCGGTGATCACCGCGTGCGGCGTTTGCGGCATTTTTTTGATAACGGATAGCAAAAATCTTGTCAAAAACGGCTCGTTTTCCGATATTTTGTATGGCTTTAAGCCGCGCGTGGTGCGCGAAAACGCGCCGCTTTATCTCACTCTCTTGGTGATGTGTGTATATGGCATTGCCTGCCAGGTGTTTATGCCGTACCTTATCATTTACATGAAGACCTATCTTGGCTTTTCCGTGCTTCAATATAGCGTGGTATTCGGGCTTGCCATTGTGGTGGGCGCATTGATCAATCTAAAGCTTGGTGCGCTTTCCGACCGCACCGATAAAGCAAGGCTGCTCTACGCCGCCGCAGGCATTTTTGCCTTGGGGCTTTTTGCCATGTATGCGGCACGCTTTGGCGGTAAAACGGCAGTGTTGCTTACCTTTGGTGCGGCGGGGGTTTTGATGATCACGGGGTATATCTATATTTCCGCGCTCTGCGGCGCGCTGGTGCGCGACCACACGCCCGAGCGAGATGCGGGTAAGCTGCAGGGCGTGCGCATGATCTTTGGTGTGCTGCTGCCCATGCTGCTCGGGCCCATGCTTGGCAACGCTATCAATAAAAGCGCGGGGCTGTCTTTGCCCGACCTTGACAGTGCAGACGTGATGACGACCGCCTATATCCCCGCACCGGGCATCTTTTTGGCGGCGGCACTGATCGCGCTTGCCATGTTTATACTGATACCGTTTCTGCAAAAATGCATGAACGGGGCGAAAGGAGCAGAAAAATGAGATTGCAAACGGCATATACCGTAGGTGATATTCCGCACGCGGCGCACCCGATGCCGCAGGCGGCACGCGAGCATTGGCTTTGCCTGAACGGCAAATGGGAATTTTGTAAGATAGATGCAGCGGGGAATCGCTCCTTTGAGGGTGAAATTTTGGTGCCCTTTTCTCCCGAAACGCTCAACAGCGGTATTGCGGAGGGCTTTGTGCTGGAGCGTGGCGCAAAGCTGCGTTATTTTCGCACCGTTACCCTCGATAAATCGATGCTGCAGGGCACAACGCTGCTGCATTTCGGCGCAGTGGATAGCGAATGCGAGGTGTTTTTTAACGGCACGCGCGCAGGTAGCCACCGCGGCGGCTTTACGGCGTTTACTCTTGACGTGAGCAACCTTGCGAGGAAGGGCGAAAACACCCTTGAGGTGATCGTATCCGACGAGGCGACCCGCAACGGCGGCGCACGCGGCAAGCAAAGCGATACGCGCGGCGGCATCTGGTACACGCCGCAAAGCGGTATTTGGCAGACCGTGTGGCTTGAAAGTATGCCCAAAAAGCATATAAGGAGCTTGAAAATAACCCCCAACGCGCTCGAAAAAACCGTAAAGATCGAGGCGGATGGTATGGGCGGCAGGATCGAGCTGCGCGTGTTTGATAACGGCACTGAGATCCTGCACGAAAAATTTGTGGGCGAAGCCGTGCTTTCCTACGATTTTACGCTGTGGTCGCCCGAGTGCCCCAAGCTGTACGAGCTTGAGCTCTGCCATGCATCGGGCGACCGCCTTTGCTCCTATTTTGGCGTGCGCTCCTTTGGCAGAGTGATAGACAAGTCGGGCAAGGTGCGCCTTGCCCTCAACGGAAAGCCCTACTTCTTCAACGGCGTGCTCGACCAGGGCTACTGGTCAGACGGCATGCTGACCTATCCCTGTGATGAGGCGGCAATTGATGAGCTGCAAATGCTAAAGGATATGGGCTTTAACACCGTGCGCAAGCACATTAAGCTTGAGCCCATGCGCTGGTATTATCACTGTGACCGTTTGGGGCTTGCGGTGTGGCAGGATTTCCCCAACGGCGGTGGGGAATACAAATTTTCGCACGTGGCGGCACTGCCTTTCCTTGGCGTAAAACACAGGGATAGCGATTATAAATATTTTGCAAGAGATAATGCTGCCGCACGTGCCGAGTTTGACGGCATGGTGGATGAGATCCTCGAGCAGCTCTATAACGTGCCCTCGATTGCGGTATGGGTGCCGTTTAACGAGGGGTGGGGGCAGTTTGATTCTGCAAAATACACCGCATACGTGCACGAAAAGGACCCCACGCGCATCATTGATTCGGTTAGCGGCTGGCACGATCAGGGCGTTTCCAAAACGGCACTGCGCAGCCTGCACACCTACTATACGCCACTGCGCGTGCCGCGTGATCCGCGCCCTGTGGTGTTAAGCGAGTTTGGCGGCTATTCCATGCAGACCGCAGGGCACGTGTTTGACCCCTTAAAGGAATTTGGCTATAAAAGGTTTAAAACCGAGCAAGAGCTGTTGGCAGCTCTTCGCGTGCTTTATCTTGAAAAATTAAAGCCCCTTATTGCCAAGGGGCTGTGCGGTGCCATTTACACGCAGGTTTCCGACGTGGAGGAGGAGATCAACGGCTTGGTTACCTACGATCGCGCCGTCAGGAAGGTGCCCACCACCGTCATGCGCGAGATCAATGATGAAATTGCCGCCGAAGCCCAAAAGGTGCTTTAACGGTATCAAAAAGGCGGCTGCCGATCGGCAGCCGCCTTGTTTTTTTGTGATAATCTTATTTTTTTCGTTTTAAATTGCGGCTTCAAAGCATCATCTCCTATTTGTTATCCAAGCAGCACGTCTACTGCGAGCATCAAGCAAAAGCCGATGAGCAGCGCGTAGGTTGCACCGCGCTCGCTGCCGTGCGCGTGCGTTTCGGGAATCATCTCGTCACTGATCACGTAAAGCATTGTGCCGCCCGCAAAGGCAAGCGCGAAAGGGAGAATGGCGGTTGCCACACTGACCGCAAGATAACCGATCAGCGTGCCAACGATCTCAATGACGCCCGTTAGTGCTGCAATGAGAAAGGTTTTGCGCGGTTTAACGCCCGCTGCCAGCATAGGGCCAATGATGACCATGCCCTCGGGGATATTTTGCAGTGCAATACCGCCCGCAATGATGAGCGCGCGCGTCACGTTACCCGAGCCAAAGCCCACGCCTGCGGCAATTCCCTCGGGCAGGTTGTGAATGGCAATGGCAGTGACAAACAAAAGCACCTTGCCAAGGCTTTTGTTGTTGTGCGGCTCCTCGCCCTCGGTGCCGATAAGACGGTGCAAATGCGGCACGAGCTTATCCACCAAATTTAGGCACACCGCACCCGCAAAAATGCCCGCCACGGTGATGAGAAGCCCCCATTCACCGCCATACTCAAGCGAAGGCAAAATTAAGCCGAAGACCGCCGCCGAAAGCATGACGCCTGCGGCAAAGGAAAGCACGATATCGGAAAATTTATGCGAAAGCCCCCGAAACAAAAAGCCGATCACGGCACCAAACACGGTGGCACCGCCAACGCCCAGGGCGGTAAGTAAGATCATTTCCATTTTTCATCCTCCAGGAGTGGGTCTGTGCTTATATTTTATACCCAAATCGCGCGTTTGTCAACAAACGGTGTGAAGAAAAAGGGGCTGCCTCAAACCTGCATTTGAGACAGCCCTTGGGCTTACAGCTTTTTTCTGCAGCCGTCGATTTGAATGAATTGATATCAAGCAAAACGAGTGCTGCACCGTACTCCGCAAGCTCAAGCGCGGTGGCTCTTCCAATTCCGACCGAGGCACCCGTTACCAGTGCCACCTTTGCGTTGAAATTCATTCTTAAGTCCTCCTTTTAAGGTGCTATGCTTATTATAGAACAGCCGTGCCTCAAAATCGATATCTTTTTTGATACGGTTTTTGACTAAAACCATACTAATAATATTGATTTTATACACTTTGCGGAGCTTTATTGACTTTTTCTATACTTTTTGGTATAATCAAAATATAAAAAATCGGCAGGGAGAGGGAAGCATACAAAGCAAAAAAATTGTGTTTACTGACATTGTACATGCTTTTTGCGTCAACGACCCCGCAGGGCGGAGAAAGAAGTTTTACAGCAGCTTTTCTTCCTGCTTTATTCTTACCCTGCGTGGGAAAATTCGCTTTAGCTATCGCGGCGGCGAGGTGATTGCCGCGGCGGTAGGCTATACCGACGTGTTTCAGTTTAGCAGAGCGTACAAGCGTTATTTTGGTCACGCGCCCACAAAAAAGCTATCACAAGGAATATGATGATGAAAAATTTAGAACGGATTGCCGATAATATATACGCGCTTTCCACACCGTACAAGGACATATTTACAACGGTATATATCATAAAAACCGCAAACGGTGCGCTTGTTTTTGACACGGCAACCTACGACTGTGACGTGGACGGTGCCATCCTGCCCGCACTGCGCGAGCTTGGGATCGGCGAGAACGATCTTAAATACATTTTCATTTCCCACCATCACGCCGACCATTCGGGTGGGCTTGGCAGGCTGCTTTCCTATTACCCGCAGGTAACGGTTGTTTCAAAAAGCGAGGCACTTGCAGAAAAATTTGAAGAATATACCTTTTTGTTGCCCGCGGACGGCGAAACGCTGCTTGACGTGCTTTCGGTCGTATCGGTAACGGGACACACAAGAGACGCCGCCGCACTTTATGACACCAGAACGAAGACCCTGATCAGCGGCGACTGCCTACAGCTTTACGGCGTTTTCGGCTCGGGGCTTTGGGGGGCGAATATTTCCTTTGTCACGGAATATGCGGCTGCCATTGAAAAGCTGCGTCGTATGGATATTGCAGCCATTCTCACCGCACACGAATACTACCCCTGTGGCAGAATGTATTTTGACAAAAAAACGATCGATTGGGCACTTGATGCTTGCCTTGCCCCCTTTGAAACGATCAAGGAGCTGATCAAAGCCGCACCCGACGCTGACGACGAGCAAATATGCCGGATGTATCATGCAAGGGCAAATCTCCCAAAGCTGGCACCGCGCGTGGTTAGAGAATACAGAAAGTGCCTTTCATAAAATCGGCTTTTTTATCTACCGTCTTGACATTTTTCTATATACGTAGTAAAATGCAGGTGTAATCTTTGCTTGGGAGGGTGCAAGCATGCGCGAAGGAACAAGTGGCTTTTGGGTTAACGAAATAGACGGCGCGATCAGTATTGGATACGAGGATTATGGCGTATCGCAATTTGGCGGTGGCAATTTTGAAAGAACCTATTATTTAAACAAGGAAAACTCAAAAAAGCTTGTGCTTGCCCTGCAAAAAGAATACCCGGGCACACTGCAGGAAATGATCGAGGCGGCGTTTGGCAAAAGCTTTAAGGATTCGCTTTTTTGGGAGTTTTGTAAGGCAAACGGCATCGAATACACCTCCTCCACCTGGAGTAGCTGACCTGTGCTACACAGACAAATATAACAAAAAAGCCCCCGTATGGGGGCTTTTTTGTTGTTAACGCTGTGCTTTACGGTTAAATGTTTACGATCAGCAGCCACGCAAGACCGTAATAGCTGATGACCGCCACAAGGTCGTTAACGGTTGTGATCAGGGGGCCGGAGGCAACGGCAGGGTCAACGCCCAGTCGGTAAAGGGAAATTGGAATAGCTGCACCCGTAAGCCCCGAAATTGCCATAGCAAAGCACATAGCAAGTCCAACGCAGCCTGCAGCGGTAAGGATAAATATAGCACCGTATGAGGTGGTAACAAAAAGAAAACCGCTTACCGTTGCAAAGGAAATCAGCCCAAGAACGGTGCCGTTTAAAAGTGCTACGCGCATTTCCTTTAGAATAGTGAAAATCTGTGCTGTTAAGCTGTTGTTGTCCTTGTCGTTTAATTTTCTGATTGTTACGGCAAGCGATTGCGTTCCCGCGTTGCCCGCCATGCCGAGAATTAAGGACTGAAATGATACGATCATAGGCAAGGCGGCAACCACGTTTTCAAAAGCACCCACAACAGCGGATACGATAAGCCCCATAAACAGCAGCGCAATCAGCCAAGGCACGCGCTTTTTCATGCTAATAAAAAGGGGCTCATCACGCTCTTGCTCTGCGGTCATTGCCGCTAATTTGGCGTAATCATCACCCAGCTCCTCATCAATCAATTCGGCGATGTCGGTTGAGGTAATAACACCGAGCATTTTTTGGGTTTCGGCAGATACGACCGGGATAATATGCTCGGAATATCCGCGCAAGCGTTCAATGTTTTCAGATATAATATCCTTGTCGTAAACAAACGGAAAGGTATTGCAGATCAAGGATTCAAGAGATACGCTGCTTCTTGCTACAATTAGCTCCTTGAGGTCGATAGCGCCGTAAAATGAGTTATCCTCATTTACTGCAAATATGGTGTAAATATTATCGTTTTCAGCAGCTTCGCTGACCAAAGCCTTCATTGCTTCCTTAATTGTTTGATTCCGTTTAACGCAAATGAAATTCGTGCTCATACGGCTGCCGAATTCATCATCCTCATAGGAATCGATCAGCTTAATATCCTTCTTGATCTCAGCATCCTCGATCAAATTGATGATCTCGCTTTTCCTCTCGTCGTCGAGGTCATCAAGCACCTCAACAGCATCATCGGCATCCATTTGCTCAATAATCTCTGCCGCGTCATTCGTGGCAATTTCGGAAAGATACTCGCCTGCATCATCGAGATAGGAAACGATTTCGGATATTAGCTCGGCGCCGAGAATTTTAAGCAAACGGTCACGCTCTTCGGCGGTCAGCTCCTCGAAAACACCGGCAATATCGTTTGCATGAAACTCCTGCAGCTGCGTTTTTATTTCGTTGCCGTCTGCATTGCTGCGAATGACGTTTAAAATTTGTGAGCCGTAGCTTTGCTCGCGCAGTAGCATTTCATTCTTTTCTTCCATGACACCCTCCTTTTCTGTTATCGAATAACGGCATTATTATTATATTGCCAAAATCGCTGCTTGTCAAATGTAGAAGCTTGGTAAAGGCTTATTTTCGACCTTTAACCGATTGGCGTTTTTTGTCAAGACATTGGGATAGCTCTTTGAATTTTGCCCTTGGCAGCGGAGCAAGGCTTGACGGTGCGCGAAGCACCGCTAAAACAGAAAAAGCACCCGCACGGGTGCTTTTTCTGTTCCATTTTTTGCAAAAGCTTAAATAAGCTTCATTGCCGTTAAATCTTATTTTTCCTGCAGCTGTAATTTTATCGGAAGCACACCTGTGGGCTTGTAGCTTCCATTCAGAATATCCAACGTATGCGCGACGGCTCTCTGCTTGCAAATCGCGCCCATGCTGAACAGAATTCTCGGTACGTGGGGGATTTGTTCCATCGCATAAGGATTTCCGAAATGGATAACG
>JAZOLJ010000078.1:0-4767 GCA_045652845.1 Eubacteriales bacterium
GGGCTTTCGCGCATTACCGAGCTGCTCCACTTGCTCGGTAACCCCCAAAACGATCTGCGTTTTATCCATATTGCGGGCACAAACGGCAAGGGCTCGACCTCGGCGATGACCGAGGCGATCTTGCGCGAGGCGGGCTATAAAACGGGGCTTTTCGTTTCGCCCTATATCAAGCAATTTAACGAGCGCATCTGCTTTTGCGGCAAGCCGATCGAGAATGAGGCACTTGCTGCCGCAACGGCTGTTGTAAAGCCCTTTGCCGACAGCATGGCGGATGCCCCCACTGAGTTTGAGCTGATCACCGCCATCGGGCTTGTTTATTTTAAAGAGATGCACTGTGATATCGTGGTGCTCGAAACGGGCATGGGCGGCAGACTCGATTCTACCAACGTGATCCGGGATCCCCTTGCCACCGTGATCACGGGTATTGCGCTTGACCACACAGAATATCTTGGTGATACCACAGAAAAGATTGCCGCCGAAAAGGCAGGCGTTATCAAAAAGGGTGCCCCCATGGTGTGGGGCGGTCACGACCGCGCGGCACGCGCCGTGATCGAGCAAGCGGCAGCTGCCGCGGGCGTGCCCTTCATTGCGGCAGAGGATACCCCCATGACGGTGCTGAAAACAGACCTTTCGGGCACGACTGTCAGCTGGGGGGGATACGAGCAGCTGCATTTGCCCCTGCTCGGCACCTATCAGCCCCAAAATCTCGCCACCGTTTTGGCACTTTTCAGTGTTTTGCAAACGCGCGGCATCACGGTAGATGAGGAAACGCTGCGCCGAGGGCTCCTGTCTGTTCGTTGGCGCGGCCGCTTTGAAAAGCTTTCCGAGGAGCCGCTTATCATCTCGGATGGTGCGCATAACCCCGAGGGGATCGCGGCAGCAGCTGCCGGCATTCGCGCCTATTTTCCCGCGCAAAGAGTGCTGCTTCTCACTGCCGTCATGGCTGATAAGGACTATCGCTGTATGGTAGAAGCGCTCGCTCCCCTCGCCGATGAGGTGTTTACCCTCACGCCTAACAATCCGCGCGCTCTGCCCGCCGCTGATTTTGCTGCCGTTTGGCGCGAATACGGGGTAAAGGCTACGGGCTATGACACCGTGGATGCGGCGGTAGCCGCCGCGGTTGCCGCGGCAACGGTAGAGAAAAAGCCGCTTTTTTCACTTGGCTCGCTTTATATGTACGCCGAGGTGACCGAGGCAATGGAGCTGCTTGGCGTGATTGCCTAATATTGTTTCCCACGGGGGCGTGGCTCCCAAAGGTGAGTTCGAAACCATCCTCACCCTAAACAAAACTAAGGAGAATAGAAAAATGAGAAAAAACACACACCGTCAACTGCTTTTTTTGACATACGCAAGCATTATTGCCGCACTTTACGTGGTTCTCACATGGCTTTGCTCTCTCTTGGGGCTCTCGGGCATGGGGGCGATCCAGCTGCGGCTATCCGAGGCGCTTTGCGTGCTGCCGTATTTCACGGCGGCAGCCGTCCCCGGGCTTACCGTGGGGTGTCTGCTTGCCAATCTCTTTACGGGTGCGGCACTCCCCGATATCGTTTTTGGTACGCTTGCTACATTTCTTGGTGCCGTTGGCACGCGCCTTTTGCGCCGCTGGCGGTATCTTTCGCCTCTGCCCCCCATTCTTTCAAACACCGTTATCATTCCCTTCGTTATTCGCTATGCATACGTTGACGTGACCGATTCCTTGCCCTTTTTGTTTTTGACGGTTGGCTTGGGCGAGGTGCTGTCCGTTGGCGTGTTTGGCACGATCCTGCTTCTTGCCCTGCAAAAATACCGATATCGCATATTTAAAGATGAAATTTGAAGGCTGCTTTTGCCGCGCCAATGCTACGTGCATTGGCGCGGTAAATTTTTTTTGCGTGCAGTTGACGACAAAACGGGGGTCCCTCTGTTACAATAGCCATAGCAGAGTGCTTTTGCCAGAACGGCAAACCGGGTGGCGCTCTGCCTACAACAATAACAGGAGGATATTTATGGTACAATGTATGTGTAAAATGATGCTCGACGTTGCTGACCGCGATACGGTGCAAAGCATTGTGGCAAGGCAAGGGGATAGCGCCACGCGCTTTCTTCGCTTGCGCCTTGCCGCTTACGGCGAGCCGATGCGTGTGGAGGAAAGCGCGATCGTGGTGCTCAATGCCAAAAACGGTGCGGGCGAGGTGCGCTCCTTTGAGGGCGAGGTCAATGCCGACGGTACACTGACCTTGCCCATTACCGCGTGGATGCTGCAAAGCGTCGGCGTTTTGCAGTGTGACGTATCCCTTTTTGATGCGGCGGGTGGCAAGCTGACCTCGCCGATCTTTGAGGTGGAGGTGGTGGCATCGGTTGCCGCCGACGAAACACTGCCCGGCGACGATGCCGCAGGTGAGAGCATTACCGCACGTCTTTTGGCAGAGGAAAAGGTGTTTGAGCTTGTGCCCGCGCTTGAGGTAGATGGCTATTCGCTCCATCCCGCCTGCAATCGCAAATATGCGCTCGATCTTTCGGGCGAGAAATTTGCCACCGAGGAGGGCTGGCGCAATATTTCTTTGGTGCTGCCTACCCCAGCGGATAGCGCCAGTGATAACTGGATCCTGATTTACTGCCACGCGCCGCTGCGTGCTACCGGCGGCATTTCCATTGATTGGGGTGAGGTTAGCTCGCTTTTGTTTGCCGACGGCATCATTCCCGAGATCACGAAGGGAGATTTTGATATCATCTGCACCTATTCCCGCGCGGCGGGCAAGTGGCAGATCGGTACCGTGCAGTATGAAGCGGTAGGCGGTGCGGTATGACAGAGCACGTAAAGCAAAAGCAAATGCTTTCCATCAACCGTGTGCCGCATGCGTGGTCGGTCACCTTTCCCGAGGGCACGTCTGCCGAGGGCATTCGCGGTGATCTTGCACGCAACATGGTGGCACAGGCGGCTGTCGGTAACGTGGCGGTGCGAAACGATTTTGACCGCCTTGAGATCTATCGCCGTCCGATCTTTAACGCCACGTGGGATAGCACCGCGCGCCGCTGGAAGGACTTTGTAAAGCAGGGGGAGGAGGGCTTTACCTTTTCTCCCACCGAGGAAAACCGCGAGGTGGTATATCGTTGCCGGCCCTTTTGGTATAAGATTGATTTTTCGGGCGCAAACGGGCCTTCCTTTATCTCCGTTACCGACAGACCGCTTGAGGGCTATAAGCTGGCACCCATGTTTAAAAACGGCAAAACGTATGAATACCGCCCGTGCTTTGAAATGGGCATCGGCGAGGATGGCAAGCCGCATTCCCGCGCGGGGCTTTTGCCCGTGGTGGATGAGCCGGGGCAGCTGATGACGCACGTGCATGATTATGACAGCACGGCGCGCACCGAAAAAATGGCAGACTGGTTTTCCGAGTATCTGCTGATGCTTGTGGAGTTTGGCACGCGCAATTTGAGCGCGATCATGCCGGGCTTTGCGAAAACGTCTATCCCAATGAATTTTTGCACGTCACTTTCCGATGGGCCAAATCTCGGTTTTTATGCAGCCACCCCCGATGCGGTAACGGTGGGACAAAAGCTGCGTGTAACCTATGTAGGAGCGCTCAACGCCGAGATTTGGAATGACGTTACGGTGCAGTCGATCGATACCGAGCAGACCTCGCTTGGATATTACGTTGAGATGGATCTCCCGGAGCTTGACACAATGATAAAGGGCAGAGAGCATAAAGTACACCCACAGCCGCGCCATACGGGCTCGGCACTGCCGTATCTGACCAATGCCACCTCGGGCACGTACGGAGAGGAAAGCTGCAATCCGTGTGTGTGGCGTGGCAAGGAAAACCCTTGGGGCAATATTTCCTCACTGGTCTGTGACGTTGCGCTTAACATTTTAGATTCGCAGACCGCGATCTTTTATCAGCTTCCCGATCTTTGTGCGTTCGACGGAACCTTGAACGACGCATATATCGCGCTGGCGAGCCTTGAGAAAAAACAGATTGGCTATGGAGGGTGTATCAAGACATTTATATGCTTGGGGGAGGATCATATGATGATTCCCGGCGGCATAAACTTCTCTGCACAAACGAGCTATTGGGCGTGTAGCACACAGATCAATAACACTTTTTCGGAAAAGGGACTGCGCTTTGTGCGCGTGGGTGGTGATTATGCCAGCAAAAGAGCTGCTACACACGGCACGTATGAATACTTCGGCGATGCTAATATGGGGCTTTTCGGCGCAAGACTGGTACTTGAGGAGGGATGCTAATGGAACGCTATAAAAAGATCAACGGCTCGCTTGTTCCGCCCCCTTTGGGCGGTGTAACCGTAGATGGTAGAGTGATCTCCAATTTTGCGGCACGCGTAAAGCAGAGCTCTGCATTTGCGGCTGCAAACGGCTATTTTCCAATTTCCCGGCGTGAGGTGGAGAGCGCCGATCTTTTGGAGGAGGAGAGCGAAATCGAGCTTGACTACGTGCTGCGTGGCGGCATGTGGGTGCTGGAACGGGTCAACTGATCCGTGGGCGCTGCGGCAGCTGCCGCAGCGCCTGTTCCTGCGTTTTGTGAGGCGTTTTTTTTGCCCTTTTTGAAATTTCAAACATTTTAAAATATTTTCAAAAAAGGGCTTGACAAGCAAGGCGAAACGTGGTATAATCTATCTCGTTCCGAATTCGCTGGTGTGGCTCAATGGCAGAGCAGCTGATTTGTAATCAGCAGGTTGTTGGTTCGACTCCGATCACCAGCTCCAGTGATATTCGGGGGCGGCAACCCCCGCCGATATCAAAAATTTAAAAGGGAGCGTTCCCCGGGG
>JAZOLJ010000079.1:0-6297 GCA_045652845.1 Eubacteriales bacterium
ACCTCCCACAAGCCCCATAAAGTAGCTTTCAAGGGACTCGTCGTGCTCGGTGATCGAACGCAGCTCGCAAGCACTCTCATCAAGCGCGTGCGTCAGCTCGGAAATATTGAGCTTCGCGTAAATATCGGCGGTGGTGTCGGAAAGGATCTTATATTCCACACCCATCTCCTCTAACACGCGAGAAAGAGAAGACGTATTGCTGACCTCGGCGCGCACACACTTGCGGCAGGCACTCTCCAGCTCTACGGCGCTCATTTCCTTTACCATTCTACCCTTGTCGATAAAGCCGTAGTGCGTGGCAAGACGCGAAAGCTCGTCGAGAATGTGGCTGGAGATCAGCACGGTGATCTGCCGCTCGCGGTTGAGCTTTAAGATCAGCTCGCGAATCTCAATAATGCCCTGCGGGTCAAGACCGTTCACGGGCCCGTCAAGCACCAAAAAATCGGGGTCGCCCGCAAGCGCGATGGCAATGCCGAGCCGCTGCTTCATACCAAGCGAAAAGTTGCGCGCCTTTTTCTTGCCCGTGTTTTCAAGTCCCACAAGCCCAAGCAGCTCGTCGATCCCCTCATAGGAGGGGAGTCCCAGCAACAAATACTGCTGCTTTAAGTTTTCCGTGGCGGTCATATCCATATAAATGGCAGGGGTTTCCACCACCGCGCCCATGCGGCGGCGCGCCTTTGAGATGCCCTTATCCTTATAGTCGATACCGTAGATGCTATATGAGCCTGCCGTAGGGGCTTGCAAGCCGCAGACAAGGCGGATGAGCGTGGTCTTGCCCGCGCCGTTTTTGCCGACAAAGCCGTAGATCGCGCCCCTCGGCACGTGCATGGTGAAATGATCAAGCGCCGCGAATTTGCGGTAGGACTTACATAGGTTTTGTGTTGTTAGTACGTATTCCATCTTGAACTCCTCCTTTTAGATGTTGCCACTATTGTAGCAAAGGGGCGTTAAGGCGGCGGTAAAGAAAAGGGTTAAGATTTCGCAAAGATTTTCATTTTGTGATTTTTTTGCCTTATTTCAGCTTAAAGCCGATGCCCCAAACCGCCTCGATGGGGTCATTTGCGCCCGCCTCGCGCAAACGGCGGCGCAGGTTGCTGACGTGTATTTTGAGTGACCCCTCCGTACAATCGGGCGTATCGGAGGCAATGCGGTCAAGCAATGCCGATTTTGTGATCACCTGCCGCGGATTTTGCAGCAGCAGCTTTAAGATCGCATACTCGGTGCGCGTGAGATGCACGGGCATACCCGCCACGGTCACGGTGTGTGCGGCGGCATCCAGCGAAATGCTTTCATAGGTGAGCACGTTGCCGTGCGAAACGCCTGTGCGCAACGCCACCGCAATGCGTGCCAAAAGCTCCTTTGGGTCAAAGGGCTTTGTAATATAATCCACGGCGCCGCCCAGCAGCAGAGCCACCTTGTTATCGACGTCTGCCTTGGCGCTCACCACGATCACGGGGATGCCGTGAAGGCGGGGCAAGACCTCCTCGCCCGAAAGCCCCGGGAGCATCAGGTCAAGCAGCACAAGATCGGGCTTGCTTTTCCCAAGTGCCAGAAGTGCCTCGGTGCCCGAATAGGCACGGCTGACAAGATATCCCTCGCGAGACAGCAGCTCCTCCACCACGTTGCCGATGTGAAGGTCATCATCCACCACAAGAACCTGCTTCATACCTGCGCTCCCCTCTCCAGCACGTAGCTCTCGTAGCCCATTTGTGTAAAGCCGTGACGGCGGTATAGTGCCTTTACGCGCAGGTTCTCGGGCTCTACCTCAAGGCGGTAGCGTGCCGCGGGCACGGTGCTTTTAACAAACGCAATAAATGCGCCGCCAATGCCCCTGCCGCGCGCGGCGGGGGCAACGTAAATTTCCTCAAGCCAGCAAACCGTGCCGCCCGCCTCCTGCGAGTAGGTCAGTGCCAGCAGCCCGTAGCCAAGCAGCTGCCCCGCCTCCTCAAACACGTAAATATCCGCCATCGGGTTGCTCGCAAGCACTGCCTTGGCGGTATTCTCGATATGCGTTTGGGGAATACTGTGAAGCACGGCGGGCGAGCTGTAAAAATCAGTTGCCATTTTTACGTAATCGGCAACGTCGCGTTTTTCTATTTTACGAAAGGTCATATTTCATCTCCTTTTTTCTTTAGTTTAACACCCGCTTACATAAAAGTCAAGTTAAGAAGAAGTAAGGGATATTTTAAATAAAGGAATATTTTTCAAAAACACTTGACAAACTATTATTTATGTGCTATAATCCCATCGTATTTCCGTGAGGGAGTAGTTGACGCAAGAAATTGTGTGATAAGTCAACAACACAAGCCGCAAGGCCTGGCTTATCTTGATCGACAAGACTCACGGGGCAGCCCCGTCAAGCGCCGCCCCGTGGGTCTTTTTTGCTATCTTACGGACCGTGCCCGAAAAACGGGCAGAAAGGAGCAATATGAAGCATTATCTCGAAGAAACCGAAGTCGTTCTTGGCGAGGTTCAAACAAGCGAGCAGGGTCTTACCTCCGCTGAAGCCACAGCCCGCCTTGAGAAAAACGGCAAAAACAGGCTTGCCGAGGGTAAGAAGGAAAGCCTTGTTATGCGCTTTTTAAAGCAGCTTGCCGAGCCCATGACCATTATTTTGCTGGTAGCCGCCCTTATTTCAGGCGTACTGGCGATTGTGGAAAAGGAGTTCCCCTCCGACGTGATCATCATCATGGCGGTGGTGCTCATCAACGCAATTCTCGGCGTGTTCCAGGAAAGCAAGGCAGGAAAAGCCATTGAAGCATTGCAGGAAATTGCCGCCGCCACCTGTAAGGTGATCCGTGACGGCAAGCAGATGACCGTACACAGCGAGGACCTTGTTGTGGGCGACATCATTGTGCTTGAGGCAGGCGACGCCGTTCCCGCAGATGCACGTATTATCGAATGCGCCTCGATGAAGATCGAGGAGGCAGCACTCACAGGCGAATCGGTGCCCGTTACCAAGCAGGATACTGCCCTGAAGGCAGGCGAGAATGGCGACGTAGCACTGGGTGACCGCAAGAACATGGTGTTTATGGGCTCTACCGTGGTTTACGGCCGCGGCAAGGCTGTGGTGGTTGCCACCGGCATGGATACCGAAATGGGCAAGATCGCCGATGCGCTTGCAAACGCACAGGAGGGCAAGACTCCCCTGCAGATCAAGCTGGCAGGCCTTTCGAGAATCCTCACCTACCTTGTTATCGGCATTTGCGTGCTGGTGTTTGGTATCAATATTGTACGCTCGCTCGCAACGGGGGCTGATTTCACCTTCCACAGCGTGCTTGATTTCTTCATGATCGCCATTTCCCTTGCAGTGGCTGCCATTCCCGAGGGTCTTGCAACCGTTGTAACCATCGTGCTCTCAATCGGTGTAACCAACATGTCACGCCGCAGTGCCATCATCCGCAAGCTGACCGCCGTGGAAACTCTTGGCTGCACGCAGATCATTTGCTCCGATAAAACCGGTACGCTCACGCACAACAAGATGACCGTTGCCGATCTCGTGGGTGACGACGAGCTACTGCTTGCCACCGCTATGTCGATGTGCTCGGATGCGGAGTTTGACCGCGATGCAAAAACCGCCGTGGGTGAGCCCACCGAGTGTGCGCTTGTCAACTACGCCGAAAAGCTTGGCTACGATAAAAACGACCAGAAGCTTGACTACGTGCGCGTAGGCGAGGTTCCCTTTGATTCGATGCGCAAGATGATGTCTACCGTGCACCGCACCAAGGACGGCAGCCTTGTGCAGTTTACCAAGGGCGCACCCGACGAGGTGCTTAAGCGCTGCACCACCGCGCTTGTTGATGGCAAGCAGGTTCCCCTGACCGAGGAGATCCGTGCTGAAATTCTTGCCGCAAACAAGAAAATGGCAGATCAGGCGCTCCGCGTGCTCTGCGCCGCCGAGAAGGCACTGGTGGCAGAGCCTGCCGCGTATGAAGCAGAGCTGGTGGAGTGTGACCTCTGCTACGTGGGTCTTGTCGGCATGATCGACCCCGTTCGCCCCGAGGTAAAGCCCGCCATTGACGAGTGCCGCAACGCAGGCATCCGCGCCATCATGATCACGGGTGACCACAAGGATACCGCTGTGGCAATCGCCATGCAGCTTGGCATCATCACAAGCGCCGATCAGGCCATCACGGGTGCCGACCTTGACAAGATCTCCGACGAGGACTTTGAAACCGCTGTTGAAAAATACTCGGTATATGCACGCGTGCAGCCCGAGCATAAGACCAGGATCGTCAACGCTTGGCGCAAGAAGGGCAAGGTCACCGCTATGACCGGTGACGGCGTAAACGACGCACCCTCCATCAAAAATGCCGATATCGGCGTTGGCATGGGCATTACGGGTACTGACGTAACCAAAAACGTTGCCGACATGATCCTTGCCGACGATAACTTTGCTACCATCGTTTCCGCCGCAAGCGAGGGACGCCGCATTTACGACAACATCCGTAAGGCAATTCAGTTCCTGCTCGCCTCCAACCTCTCCGAGGTGCTTTCGATCTTCTTCGCAACTCTCATCGGCTTTACCATCTTTAAGCCCGTACACCTGCTCTGGATCAACCTCATTACCGACTGCTTCCCCGCACTTGCCCTGGGTATGGAAAAGCCCGAGGCTAACGTGATGAAGCGCGCGCCCCGCGACTCGAAGGAGGGCATTTTTGCCGGCGGTCTCGGCATGGCTGTTGCCTACCAAGGCGTGCTCGTTACCGTGATTACCATTGTTTCTTATCTCATCGGTCGCTACGTGCTTGCAGGTATGCACCACGCAGATGCGATTGCCGCAGGCACCTACTCGGCAGAAATGCTGGGTACGACCATGGCGTTCCTCACGCTGTCGATGTGTGAGATCTTCCACTCCTTTAACATGCGCTCGCTGAAGGGTTCTATCTTCACCATGAAGAACCAAAACAAGTGGCTGTGGGGCGCAGGCATCCTTTCCCTGCTTCTGACCACTGTTGTCATTGAGGTTCCCTTCCTTGCAGACGTATTTGAGCTCGCACACCTTTCCCTGATGGAGTACGGCATTGCACTGGCGCTCGGCTTCATCATCATTCCTCTTGTTGAGATCGTAAAGCTGGTTCACAGAATGATCGACAAGAAAAAGGAAGCTTAAAGCTGAAATAGCTTGACAATCTTTCAAAATCCACGCGCGGCGGTTGACAAATGTCAGCCGCCGCGCTATACTTATTTTGTATACTACTTTAAAGGGGGAAAGCTCTATGTTGACCAAGCGCAGCGTTGCTGCCGTCATTATCTTCTCTTTGCTTACCTGCGGCATTTACGCAGCATGGTGGACCTACGTCACCTGCGATGCCCTGCACCGTCAAGAGCAAAGAACCGCTCCTATCCCGCCCATTCTTACCGCGCTGATGATGTTTTTCTCCTCCGGTGTGGGAGGCGCACTGCTTGCCATTGATGCCGATGATCATATCAACTCCATCAAGGTAAAGCACGGCATGCCCACTGCCGACAACAAGGTGGTTTGGCTGATCCTTGGCATTTTTATCCCCATTGTCGCCATTGCGCTGGTGCAGTATGAGATCAATATGATGATCGACATGGCAGGGAACGGCTACTATAACCCCAATAGCAGCTTCGGGCAGTAAACGGGATGAAGGAGCAATTTATACGCACCGCCGCGCTCTTGGGCGAGGCGGCGATCGAGCAGCTGCAAAGCGCACGCGTTGCCGTATTTGGCATCGGGGGCGTGGGCGGCTACGTGGTAGAGGCTTTGGTGCGCGCGGGCGTGGGTGCGCTTGACCTCGTGGATGCCGATACCGTGAGCGAGAGCAACATCAACCGCCAAATTATTGCACTCCACAGCACCGTGGGAGAGTATAAGACCGAGGCGGCAAAATCGCGCGCGCTTGATATCAACCCCGCGGTAAAAATTACCGTACACAACACCTTCTTTTTGCCCGAAAATGCCGACACGTTCGACTTTTCGCAATACCGTTACGTGGTAGATGCCGTGGATACCGTCAGCGCAAAAATGGAGCTGGTGCGCCGCGCACAGGCGGCAGGCGTGCCGATCATCTCCTCCATGGGCACGGGCAACAAGCTTGACCCCACCGCCTTTCGCGTAAGCGATATTTATAAAACAGAGGGCTGCCCCCTTGCGCGCACCGTGCGCGGGCTTTGCCGCCGTGAGGGCATCAAGCACCTCAAGGTGGTTTGGTCGCCCGAGGAGCCAAAGGGTGCTATCTTTGCCGATCACGGCAGACACGCCCCCGCCAGCATCTCCTTTGTCCCAGCCGCCGCAGGCCTCGTGATCGCCGGCGAGGTCATCCGCGATCT
>JAZOLJ010000080.1:0-5315 GCA_045652845.1 Eubacteriales bacterium
CTCGTTACCAAACAAGGAAAGCCTTTTGGGGAAATTATGACAACGTATTCCCCGTGCCTGGCACTATATCCTCAAAATTTATTCGGTAAAGAAGGAATTGTTAAACATAACGCCCTTCTCACGCAGCTTTTGCTGCAATGCGGGAACGGATACGGCGGACACGTCTGCCACCTTTTCCTTTGCCGCCATGGCAGCCGCAACACCAGCCGCCTCAACCGTGAGCGCACAAACGGGGATCACGCGAGTGATCTCCCACCCTTCACCGTGGGCACTGATAATTCTGCCTGCCGCCAGCATATTGGGAAATTTCTCGTTATAAAGCGTAGAATAAGGAATGGCAAAGTGCTTGCCGAGGGAACGAAAATCTCCCGTGGTGCCGATCGAATCTGCGCAGTTTTTACCGTCGGTGGTGCCGTCAAAGTTTGTTTTGCCTACGATGTGTCTTATCTTGCGGAACTGCGGAATGGCAGGCAACGTCATGATATCACGCGTGTTTTTATCGCTGCCCTCGTAACAAGAGAGCATGCGCGATTTGCCAATCGTTACAAATTTTGTCACCTCGCGTGCATCAACGCCCTCAAAGAGCTTCATGCCCTCGGGGTGCCCCTTGCCGGAAAGAGTGCTGCCCGCATTTTTCCATTTGCGAAAGGTGCGCAAATTGCCATCCTCAACGTAGGCTTTGGCACTCTCATAAGTAAAGCCGTGCGTGACGTAGCTCAAATAGTTTTCCCCGTTCAGGCAAGGCACGCCCGCACGGTGCATCACGGTAGCATCACCCGTGGCATCAATGACCACCTTGGCAGGATACAGCTCGGTTCCGCTGACGTTCTCAACGATCACGCCAACACAGCGATTCCCCTCCATTTTGGGGTAGGTCGCGCGGCTGTCAAGCAGTAGCTCAACCCCTGCCCCCTCTACCCACCTGTCAAGCGCAAGTGCAAAAAACGTGGGCGAATAGTGTGAGGCATAAGCATTACGGCGATTTGGTGCACAAGTGCCGCCACCCCATTTTTCGGGCAGCGAATCAAAGCCCACGGACGCCGCCAGCTTGATCAGCTCCTCACCAATGCCCGCGATCATCTGTGTGCCTGCACCGTCACAGATCGGCTCATACCAGGAGATCAGCCCCTCGGTTGCAAGACCGCCAAGATTGATCAGCTTTTCCACCAGTAAAACAGAAGCGCCCTCACGCGCGGCTGCTACTGCGGCACTGACACCGCCAATACCGCCGCCAACAACAACGACGTCATACGCCCCACAAACCTTTTCCTTGATCTCCATACCATATCTCCCTGTTTGTAACTATATATAATTATATAATGGTGTTGCAAAAAAGTCAAGACGCTTGACAAAAAAGAAAGGGGCGACTGCCGATGCAGTCGCCCTTTTCCTTTGAAAATCAGATCTTTTCTTTAACCTTAGAAGCTTTGCCCATACGGTCACGCAGATAGTAGAGCTTTGCGCGGCGAACCTTACCAACGCGTACCACCTCTACCTTTGCAACGTTGGGAGAATGAAGCGGGAAGGTCTTCTCAACACCTACGCCGTAAGAAACGCGTCTAACGGTAAAGGTTTCGGAAATGCCGCCACCGTGCTTAGCGATAACGGTGCCCTCGAAAAGCTGGATTCTCTCCTTAGTACCCTCAACGATTTTGTTGTGAATGCGAATGGTGTCACCAATGCGGATCACGGGTACCTCTGTCTTCAACTGCTCGTTTGTAAAAGCCTGAATCAAGTTCATGTTTGGCCTCCTTTAAAATCCGGATGTTCATGCAGAGCTGCGCAGCGGACCACCCTTAAATTCGTGTTTGACACACACGCGTGATATTATACCACAAACTTTTTTAAAATGCAAGGTTTTTTAAAAGATTTTTTAAATTTTTTTAAATTTCCTTTGCTGTTTTGCGCTTTTGCACGTATTTGATGCCAAAGAGCGTGCCAATCATCAGCGCAATGGCAACGGGCAACGATCCCCACCAATAAATGCCAACGTTTTGCAGCACACCTGCAAGAATGTAGCAAACAAAGGAAACCGCAGCAACCGTAATGGCATAGGGAAGCTGGGTGGAAACGTGCTCTACGTGGTTGCACTGTGCACCTGCCGATGCCATAATGGTGGTATCGGAGATGGGCGAGCAATGATCGCCGCACACAGCGCCCGCAAGGCAAGCAGACATGCCGATAATGGCGATCTCACTGTTAAGACCGCCAAACGCGGCACTGACGATCGGGATAAGAATACCGAACGTGCCCCAAGACGTGCCGGTTGCAAAAGCAAGGAAGCAAGCAATGAGGAAAATAATTGCAGGCAGGAAGAGCTTAAGCGCACCTGCGTTTTTGAGAAGATTGTCTACAAACACGTCAGAGCCAAGCAAGCCCGTGGTGTTCTTGAGGGCGGTTGCAAGGGTCAAAATGAGAATAGCGGGCACCATGGCAATAAAGCCCTTCGGAATGGCATCCATCGATTCCTTGAAGGAGATAAGACGGCGCGCCATCAGATAAACGATGGTTACGATCAGTGCCACAAGAGAGCCAAGCGGCAAGCCGACGGTTGCATCGGTATTGCCGAAGGCATCGATCAGCTTCCATTGGTAATCTCCTGCTGTAAAGAAGCCGCCAACGTACATCAGTGCCACGATGCAGGAAACGATCAGCACAACGATCGGTACGATCAGGTCGTACACGCGAGCGCCAACGGCACCTGCGGGCAAGCTCTCGGCACTCTCATCGGGATCAATGGCACCGAGGTCGCCCTCCTGCCTTGCCTTAAATTCAACGCCCGACATCTTGCCATAGTCAAAGCCCATCAGCGTGATGGCAATAACAAACGCGATGGTAAGCAGCGAATAGAAGTTATAAGGAATTGCCTTGATGAAATAAGTAAGCCCCTGCCCGTCTGCCACGTGCTCGGAAACGGCAGCCGCCCAAGAGGACACCGGCGCGATCATACAAATGGGTGCGGCGGTTGCGTCGATCACGTATGCCAGCTTGGCGCGAGAAACCTTGTGCGTGTCACACACGGGGCGCATAACGCTACCCACGGTCAGACAGTTAAAGTAATCGTCAACGAAAATGAGCACGCCAAGCGCAAAGGTAGCAAGCAAAGCACCCACGCGCGTTTTTACGTGGCTTTGTGCCCACTTGCCAAACGCTTGCGAGCCACCCGCCTTATTGAGCAGCACCACGATAGCGCCGAGAATAACGAGAAATGCGAAAATACCTGCCGTACCGGATACGGCATCAATAATACCGGCATTGACAACGGTATCAAGAGCGCCGACGGGCGAAAAGTCGGCGTAAAAGAGGCCGCCTGCAAGCACGCCGACAAACAGCGAGCTAAACACCTCTTTGGTAACGAGTGCCAAGCCGATTGCAATGATGGGCGGCACCAACGACATAAAGGTTGCAAAATAAGGGGTGTCTGCGGCAACCTCACCCGCACCTGCACAATCCCCGCAGGTATGCATAGCGGCTTCAGGATGCTCGGGGCAGCTGCACGCAAAGGCTCCCTCGCCCTCACAAGTGCCACAGGGCTGCATGTTTTCTGCGCGCATGGTAACCGAAAGCACCACAACGGCAATCACAGCAAGCACGAGAACAACAAGATTGATGATCTGTCTTTTTTTCATAATGACTCCTTGTTTTTTTATTCGAGACGCAAAAAGCCGTAGCAAAATGCTACGGCACAAATCTCCCCTTGCACACGATAGCACTCCAGATACCTCTGACAGTATAGGGCATATTCTGCCCTATCCCAACCAAGCGACGTCGGAAAACACCGCCCATTTCGGCAAACGCCCCTTTCACACATACATTTCCGTGCAGCTCCTGTGCTACTGATGGAATTTGCGCCTCTATCGTTCATTATTATATATCATAGCGAGAAAAATGTCAATACCCGTCGATATTTTTTCGATTGATACGGAAGAATATCGTGAGTCTTTTGCAAAAAAAGAAACACACACAAAAAAGCTCCCCAAAAAAAGGCAACACTGCGGCAAGCGAAGCCAAAGCCGCCGCACTTACCGCTTGGCGCATCATAAAAACGGCAGCAAGCAGCAAAAGAGAAAAGGAAAAAAGGCATTTGAGTGCATGGCGGGGAAATTTCAGATATTTTCGACTGTGCAAAAGACGGATCGTAAATATGGCGGCATACGCCGCAAGCGTGGCGAGCGCCGCACCCACCGCCCCATAGGTTGGGATCAGCAAAAAATTCAGCAAGAGATTCAGTATAGCACCGATCAGCGAGGTAAAGAGCGTTGAGCCCGAGTGAAGCGCCACCGTGTATATGCTGCCAAAAAAAGAGGAAAGTGCCGAAAAAAGCGCTGCAAGCGTTAAAAACGGAATAAACACAACAGCACCTCCGTATTCGGGAGCGTAAAGCAGCGAAACAAGCGGCGGCGCCCCCAGCAGCAAGCCAACCGTACCCACGGTCGCCACGGGCAGAAGCATATTGTAAATACGCGCATATAACGCACCGCGCCGCGCTTCGCTTGCCCGCAGGGCGGCGTATTGCCACGCTTCCAAAAAAATACCGATAGCAAATCCGAGGGCCGCCGTGATACGAGAAGCCGCAGCGTAAAGCCCGATAGCGGCACTGCCGTGATAATGCAGTAAGACGTACCGATCGGAAAGCGAGATCACCCACCAAAGGGCGGCGGTCGGTATCAGCGGCAACGCAAAGCGAAGCATAGCGCGCAGCTTATCGCGGCGTACGGCGAAAATTGAAAAATAACGCCACGGCTTGGTGAAAAACAGCAATACCACGGCAATCGCAGCATCAGAAAGAATAACACCAAGCAAATATCCCCTCACGCCAAGATGAAGCGGTGCAAGAAGCAAGACCTGCAGTAAAACCGTGAAAAGTGCGCAGCCAAGCTGCTGCAGCGCATAAAGCCCGTATCGCCCCTCCGCGCGCAGCATATACGCCAAAAAGCTGCGAAAAAGAGATGCCAGCACGTAAAAAGCAAGATACGGTAAATACCTCAAAAGCAGCGGCGAAAGCCTTGCGAAAGGAAGCAAAAGCAACGACAAAAAAAGCCCGCCGAAAAAAAGCGCAATAGCACAGGATATAACAATTTTCTTTTCTTCTCCCTCGCGCCCCACCAAAAAACGGAATAGGGACTCGGGGACGTTTAAGGAAACGAAGGGCAGCAGCAAAATCGCAGTATCCACCAGCACGTCAGCCGTGCCAAACTCGGCGGGCGTGAGATGTGCGGTATAAAACGGCAAAAGCAAAAAAGCAACCGCCTTTGAAAATGCCGTTGCCGCACCAAGCATTAGGGTATGTGAAAACAGCCCCTCGCATTTTTTCA
>JAZOLJ010000081.1:0-4952 GCA_045652845.1 Eubacteriales bacterium
CGCAGCCCCGTGGGTGCTGCCGAAATTTCTTGACTGATGCCTAAGAGCGATGACAACCATAATAAACTGCACGACGCCCGTCAGAGCCCAGGAGAGTGGGTAGGAGATATAGATCGACGCAAGGGTTTCAAAATGCTCAAACACGGTCATGATCCATACCACGCGCAAGAAGCAGGTGCCGATCAGCGTGATAACGGTGGCGGAAATCGCCTTTTTAAGGCCCCGTGCCACGGCATTTGTGGTGTCGAAAAACGCATATAGCACGAAGGGGAGCAGGTGATAAAGGATGCGCGTGAGAGCCGCTTCAAACGCTACGTGCTCAAGCGACCCCTCGGGGCCGTCTACCACGCCATAAAGCGCAAAAAGCGGGGCGTGCAGCAAAAAGATCAGCACAGTAAACAGGAGTGCCACGCAAAGCGAGCATATCATGCAAAGCCGCAGCACGCGCCACACACGGTCGTATTTGCCCGCGCCCGCGTTTTGCCCCGTAAAGGTAACGGTTGCCTGATGAACGGCGGCAACGGCGGTAAAGGCAAAGTTTTCAAGATTGGAGGCGGCGGAATTGCCGTTTACAATGGGCTGATATTTACTGCCCACCGTGACCGCTGCGTTATTCACGCGCAGGATAGAGGATTGAATGATGATGTTGGAAAGTGAAAAGAGTGCCGACTGCAGTCCCGACGGCAGACCGATGTAAAGGATCTCGCCAAAGGCGCGCTTATCAAGGCAAAGCCGTTTAAGGCTGAAGCGGCAGGGTCCCTCCTCGCGCGTGAGCAGAAATACAAGGATCACGGCGTTGGCAAGGTTGGAGATCGAGGTGGCAAGCGCCACACCGTCAACCGACATATCAAGCAAAAAGACGAAGCAAAGGTTTAAGATCACGTTCAAAAGCCCCGTTGCGGAAAGCACCAAAAGCGGTGTTTTGGTATCGCCCTTGGCGCGAAAGATCGAAATGGCATAGTTGGCGACCGAGATAAAGGGCACACCCAAAAAGTAGAGCTTGGTGTAGAGGGTAGCCAGGTCAAGCAGCTCTGCCTTTGCCCCCATTAGCTCAAGAATGGGGCGGGAAAAGAGGAAGCCCGCAGCCGCACTGACCGTGCCGAATATTACGCTCATGGCAAGGGCGGTATGTACCGTGCGCGAAACAAGCTTTTCCTCGCGCGCACCCAGGTGGCGGGCGATCATGACGTTTGCACCCGTAGAAAAGCCAATGAACGCGTTTACAATAAGGTTGATGAGCGAGCCCGTGGTGCCGATGGCACCGACGGCGTTTGCCTGTGAGGAGAGCCCCACGATCATCATATCCGCCGCGTTGTAGCAGATCTGCAAGAGATTTGAAAGCATCAAGGGCAGAATAAAAAGCACGATCCTTGAAAAAAGAGGCCCCTCGGTTAAATTCAGCGTTTTCCTTTTGGTCAGTGTCATGGCTTCACCCTCGGCGAATACGCCGCCTTTCCTTACTTATTATAAGATCGAATATTCTGAAAGTCAACCGGTTTTCTCGGAAAGCCTTTGAAAAACACGGGTTTTCTTGCAACGGGTAGATTTTTTGGGCGAAATATGCTAATATATAAGTACTGAAAGTCAACCGAAGGGAGAAACGCTATGGTTAAGCATATGATCATATGGAAAATGAAGGAAGAAATTAAGGACAAGGCAGGGAAGGCAGCCGAGATCAAGGCGGCGCTTGAGGGGCTTGTCGGCAAGATCGAGGGGTTGCTTGAAATGCACATCCTTACCGAATGCTACGCTTGCTCGGCGGGGGATGTGATGATGGATTCTACCTTTGCCGATCTTGCCGCGCTGGAGGGATACCAAGCCCACCCGCTGCACGTTGCTGTGGCAGATAGCTTGGTGCGCCCTGCGATGTGTCAACGCCTCTCCTTTGACTTTGAGGCATAAAAACAAAAGTCCTCAAGCGGCAGCTTGAACCAAAAAATCCCCCATAAAGCAATGCGTTATGGGGGATTTTGGCGCAAAGCCTGAATTATTTTTGCGCGGGAACGGGCTCGCTCACAGCCTCGGCTGTCGCCTGCTCCATTTGCTTTCTTGCAAGCTCGCGGGCACTGGTCTTGCCCTCGGGCTTGATGTCGCCTGCCCTCAGAAGGCACATTTTGGTGAGCATAGGTCCTACCAGCTCGTAGATCAGCACTGCCATCAGGGTGATATTCGATACGATCGAGCCATCTGCACCCAGCTGCGCCTTTGCCTTGAGTGCCATGCCAAGTGCCACGCCTGCCTGTGGCAGGAGCGTGATGCCGAGATATTTTACAATGTTGGGGTCGCAGTGCGTTGCGCGGGAGCTGATATATGCCCCCGAGTATTTACCTGCCGAGCGCGCAACGATATACACGATGCCGATCAGCACAACGGCAAGATCTGCCAATACCGAAAGCTCCAGCTCCGCGCCGCTGAGGACGAAGAACAGGATAAAGATGGGCGCAGTCCAGCGGTCAAGACGGTCCATGAGCTCCTCGGAGAAGTCACACATGTTGCAGAACACGGTGCCAAGCATCATGCAGGTGAGAAGCGAGGAGAAGGCGACGTGCACGCCGCCGATCTCAAATTTAAGGGTGGAGAGTGCCACCGTCATCAAAACGAATGCTACCGACATGGAAAGGCGCTTGGAGCGCGAATGGAAGAAACGCTCAAAGAAGGTGATCAGCACACCCATCAGCGCGCCAAGCAGCAGCGAGAGCACCACCTCGATCAGGGGCTCTACAATGATGGAAATGACGTCGACCGTGCCCGAGATCAGTGCCTTGGCAACACCAAAGGAGATGGCGAAGAGGATAAGACCCACGGCGTCATCAAGTGCAACAACGGGAAGCAGCATGTCGGTAAGCGGTCCCTTTGCCTTATACTGGCGCACGACCATCAGGGTAGCGGCAGGGGCGGTAGCCGATGCCACGGCACCAAGCACGATGGCAGCGGGGAGGGGGAGCTTATCGGGCATCAGAAAATGCATGCCAATGAGTGCGGCATCCACCAAAAGCGTTGCAACCACTGCTTGGAAAATACCTACAACGGTTGCCTGCTTGCCAATTTTTTTGAGCTGCGAAAGGCGGAACTCGTTGCCGATCGAGAAGGCGATAAAGCCAAGTGCCACATCGGAAATGATAGAAAAGCTATGTACGTTTGCCATGCTGGTGAAGCCGATGCCCTCAATGCCGATGGCGCCGATCACGTAAGGGCCGAGAATAACGCCCGCAATGAGATACGCCGTTACGGCAGGCAGCCCCGTTACCTTTGCAAGGCGCGAGAGCATCAGACCCGCAATGAGGGCAATGGAAAGGCAAAGCAAGATCTCCATAATGATAAAAAACTCCTCTTTAAATTCAAAGTCAACTGATTATAGCACTTTGCCACCGCGCTGTCAAGGGAAAATTTAAAAAATAAAATAGATTGTACTTATTATATAATAAGAAGCGGCTTGACAAGCGGCTTTTGCTGCGTTATAATTAAATTGAACCGCTTTGGCGGTATCTTAAAAAGGAGGGAACGCTTGTGTTTAACTTGAAGGAAGAACTGAAAAAGGCAATGGAGCTTTTTGTAGGCAAGGAGTATCAGCCCGCGCTTGTTACGGGTGCAAACCTTGATAAGTTCGGCTGCATGGATTGCTCGAACAGCTGTGCCGAAAACTGCGCGATCAAGTGCAAGAAGAACTCAAAGAGATAATGTCTTTGAAGGAAAGTAAAATTTCTTCCAAAAACATCACTCTCGTTCTCACGCATCAGTGCAATCTTCGTTGCATCTATTGCTACGAAAAGCACAAGGATGACCAAACCATGTCGATCGAAAAGGCAAAGGAGATCGTGGATCATGAGCTAACGCTTGATGACGGGATCCCCTTTGTCGAGATCGACTTGTTTGGTGGCGAGCCGCTTTTGGAATTTGATACCGTGCGGGCGTTGATCGAGTACACCGCCCAAAGGGAGTATCCAAAGGATTACATTTTCTTTATCACCACAAACGGTGTGCTGCTTGATGAGGAGCGCAAGGCGTGGCTGCGTGCCAACACCGACCGACTGCAGTTAGGGCTTAGCCTTGACGGGCACCGCGAGATGCACAACCTCAACCGCGGCAGCTCCTTTGATAAGATCGATCTTGCGTTTTTCAGGGACGTGTATCCCGAGGAATCCGTGAAAATGACGATCTCCGACAGAACCCTGCCTATGCTGGCACAGGGAGTGCGCTTTTGCCATGAATTTGGCTTTGAGGTATCCTGCAACCTTGCTTACGGTATCGACTGGGATCGGGAAGAAAACAAACGCATTTTTGAGGAGCAGCTCATGCGTTTGATCGAATACTATATTGAAAATCCGCAGGTAAAGCCCTGCGCGCTGCTTGATATCAACCGCTTAAAGAGCCTGGCGCGCGAGCAGGAGTGCGGTGGCAGATATTGCGGTGCGGGGTATGCGATGCGTGCCTATGATTTTGACGGTACCTGCTACCCGTGTCAGCACTTTTTGCCGCTTAGCGTGGGCGAGGAAAAGGCAAAGCAGTCGCTTACCATTGATTTTTCCACCGAGGCACTTGACCAAAACGAGCCGATCGAGCAGTGTGCCAAATGTGCGATCCGCAACGTTTGCCCCACCTGCTACGGAAATAATTTTGCGGCAACGGGTAACGTAAAAATGCGCGATCTGCGCCTTTGCGAGCTCAATAAAATTCAATTTAGGGCAATTGCGTATTTTGCTGCAAAGCGCTTTGAAAACGGTCAGTTTGGTGATTTGAGCAAGCCCGATATGGCAGCCATCCTCAAATCAGCCCTCTTTGTCAGCGAAGCCTTGTCGTGAGTTTTGTATGGATAAAATTGTAACGAAGCGCCTTGTTTTGCGCGCCGCAACCGAGCATGATGCCGCCGCCATTGCCGCGGCAAGAAGCACGCCTTTTGTGATGCGCTATAACCTGTATCGCCCGTGCAACGCGCAAGACGTGCGGCGTGAGCT
>JAZOLJ010000082.1:0-10741 GCA_045652845.1 Eubacteriales bacterium
TCTTTTTCATCTCGCCAAAGGAGCGCTTGACAAGCAGCGCCGAGAGCTTTGTGAGCCCATTTTGCGTAAATACCCCCTTAACGGAGCGCAAAAGCAGCTTGGCGACCCCCTCCATGGTTTTGAGGAACACGTTACCCGTAAACCCGTCTGCCACCAGCACGTCACACGCGCCAAAGGGTGCGGCGTTTCCCTCTACGTTACCAACGTAGTTGATCATTTCGCACTGCTTTAAGCGCGCATGCGCGGCAATTTGCAGCGGCGTACCCTTGCAATCCTCGGTGCCGTTGTTGAGCAGCCCCACGCGCGGTGCTTCCACCCCAAACATGGTGCGCATATAAGCCGAGCCCATCACGGCAAACTGCTCAAGATATTCCTCGGTTACCGTAACGTTTGCCCCCGAATCGATCAAGAGGCAGGGGGTTGTGGCGGGCAGCACTGAGCCGATGGCAGCGCGCTGAATACCGCGCACCTTACGCACAATGAGGGTGGCACCCGTAAACAGCGCCCCCGTGTTGCCTGCACTGACAAACACATCCCCCGCGCCCTCGGCGAGCAAGCGGAGCCCTATACCCATAGAGGATTCCTTTTTGACGCGAACCACCGAAAGCGGATCATCCTCCATGGTAATGGCGGAGTCGGTATGTACGATATCGAAGGTTGACAGATCAAGGCGGTGCTCACTTGCCACCTGCTCGATCGCCGCGCGATCGCCAACCAATATAAAGCTGGCGCGCGAGAGCTCGGCGGCGGCGGCTGCGCCGCGCACCAGCTCGGCGGGGGCATTGTCGCCACCCATTACGTCCACAATAACGCGCATATCCTACTCCTTCCCCCTTATTTTGACACAAATTTTAAGACACGTGCTATATTTTCGCTTCCGAAAGCACCTCGTCAAGCGCTGCAAGTGCGCGCGCGGAAAGTGCCTCGTTACGCTTTGCCTTGCCGCCCTTCACCTTGTGATCAAGGCGCTCTACCAAGCCAAAGTTGGCGTTCATCGGCACGAAATCGCCAACGCCGCCCTCCGACACGTAGCGTGCCATAGCACCCAGCATGGTGTGGCGCGGAAAAAGGAAGGGGGCAAGTCCGCGTGCGCGGCGTGCGGCATTCAGCCCCGCCACAAGACCCGAGCCTGCCGACTCGATATAGCCCTCAACGCCCGTCATTTGCCCCGCAAAAAAGAGATTGGGGCGCGCTTTGACGGCGTAAGTACCGTCAAGCAACGAGGGGGACTGCAAATAAGTATTGCGGTGCATCACGCCATAGCGAAGAAACGTGGCGTTTTCAAGCCCCGGAATGAGGGAAAACACACGCTTTTGCTCGGGGAAGGCAAGGTGAGTCTGGAAGCCCACGAGGTTATACATCGTGCCCTCCTTATTCTCCTTACGGAGCTGCACCACGGCAAAATATTCCTTCCCCACGCGCGGGTCGATCAGCCCCACGGGCTTTAGGGGACCGTAGCGCAGCGTGTCGTACCCGCGACGCGCCATTACCTCAACGGGCATGCATCCCTCAAAGACCTTTAATTCTTTTTTGTCAAATTCCTTCAGCTCTGCCTCGCGGGCAGTAACGAGGGCGTTATAAAACACGTCGTATTGCTCGCGCGTCATCGGGCAGTTGATATAATCGGCATCGCCCTTATCATAGCGCGAGGCAAAAAAGGCAACGTCCATATTGATGCCGGAAAATTCCACAATGGGGGCGACTGCATCAAAGAAATGCAGCCCCGCGCCCCCCGTCAGTGCCGCAATATCGGCAGCAAGCGAATCGGTGGTCAGAGGCCCCGTTGCCACAACAACAATACCCTCGGTGGGAAGCGACGTGACCTCTCCCTGCTCAACCGTGATGAGGGGGTGACCCTTGATGCGCTCTGTAATGTACGCCGAAAACATCGCACGGTCAACAGCCAATGCCGACCCTGCAGGCACACGCGTGGCATCCGCTGCCGCGAGCACCAACGAGCCCATGCGGCGCATTTCCTCCTTGAGAAGCCCCACGGCGTTTGAGAGCGCATCGGAGCGCAGGGAGTTGGAGCAGCACAGCTCGGCAAAGCCATTCTCGTGGTGCGCGGGCGTTTTTTTGTGCGGCTTCATTTCGACAAGACGCACGGGGATACCGCGCTCGGCAAGCTGCCATGCCGCCTCGCAACCGGCAAGCCCCGCACCGAGCACACGCACGAAGCACTCACTCATGCTTCATTCTCCGCGGCAGCGCTCTCCTCTGCCACCTCGCGGCGGTAGCCACAATCCTTTTCGTGGCAAACAAGCACAGGCTTACCCTTCTTGCGGAAGAGGATGTTGCCGCAATCGGGGCATTTTTCGGCTACGGGCATATCCCAAGAGGAGAAATCGCATGCAGGGTAACGCTCGCAGCTGTAAAACACGGTCTTGTTACGACCGGTTTTAATCAGGATCTTGGCGGCGCACTTCGGGCAGGGCACATCCAGCTCCTTTGTTTTTTGCTTGGTAAAGGTACAGGTGGGATAGTTCGCGCAGGCAAAGAAGCTACCGTAGCGACCCGTACGCTGCACCATATCGCCGCCGCAGAGCTCGCACTTAAAATCTGCCACAACGGGGGGCTTTTTCTCGGGCTTTTCCTCTGTTGCTTCGGGCTTTGCAGCCTCCAGCGGCTTGGTGTTTTTACAGGTGGGATAGTTGGGGCATGCGGCAAATTTGCCGTATCTGCCGTTTTTGATCACCATCTTGGCACCGCACTTCTCGCAGATGATATCGGTTTCCTCAACAGGGAGCTTGAAATCGCCCTTGCCGATGGTCTTTTCCGCCTGCTCCAGTTCACGGGAGAAGCCCTGCCAGAATTTTTCAAGAACGGCAACCATATCGGCATTGCCCCCCTCGATTTCGTCAAGCTCGTTCTCCATCTGCGCGGTGAAGGCATAGTCAACGATATCGGCAAAATTCTCCTTCATCAGCTTGGTCGTCACCTCGCCAAGGGGCGTGGGCACGAGAGATTTTCCGTCACGCGTGACGTAATTGCGGGAAACGATGGTGGTAATGATGGTGTTATAGGTACTGGGGCGACCAATGCCCTTTTCATCAAGGAACTTAATGAGCGAAGCCTCGGTATAGCGTGCGGGCGGCTCGGTAAAGTGACACTGAGGCACAACGTTTTGCGCTGCAAGCCTTTCTTGTTCGGCAAGATCGGGAATGCGCAGATCGCGCTGCTCGTCGTGCGTATCGGCGCGTGCATCCTCATCCTCGCTCTCCTCGTAAACCGCCATATAGCCGGGCACAGCTACGCTATAACCACTCGCGCGGAACATATAGCCAGCGCACTCCAGCTCAAGGGTTTTGGTGTTGAGGGTGGCAGACTCCATTTGGCTAGCCACAAAGCGCTCCCAGATCAGCTTGTAGAGGCGATACTGGTCAACGGTGAGATATTTGTGCACCTTGGCGGGCTCAAGCGATACGTTTGCGGGGCGGATCGCCTCGTGCGCGTCCTGCGCGCCTGCCTTTGCCTTATAAACGCGCGGCGCCTTGGGGCATGCACCCTCGCCGTATTTTGCCGTAATATACTCGCGTGCGGCGTTCTGCGCATCCACGGATACGCGGAGCGAATCGGTACGCATGTAGGTGATAAGACCCTGCACGCCGCCGTTTTCTGCACCGGGATGGATGCCCTCATACAGCTCCTGCGCCACGCGCATGATGCGCTGGGACTGGAAGCCGAGCTTGCGCGATGCCTCCTGCTGCATGGTGGAGGTAGTAAAGGGGGGCGCGGGCAGCTTTTGTCGGGTGGCACGCTTCACGCTCTTGACCGTGAAATCCTTTCCCTTTACTGCATCTATCACAAATTTGGCACTTGCCTCATCGGGCAGCTTGATCCTGCCGTCAACGTTGCCGTAAAAGCGAACGGTAAACGCCTTATCGTCCGTGCCGACTGCCACGTCGATCGTCCAGTACTCCTCGGGAACAAAAGCGCGGATCTCCTCCTCGCGGTCAACGATGATGCGTGAGGCAACCGACTGCACGCGACCGGCAGACAGACCGTTTTTCACCGATTTCCAGAGATACGGCGAGAGCTTGTAGCCCACCACACGGTCCCAAATACGGCGAGTCTGCTGGGCGTTGACAAGGTTCATATCGATGGCGCGGGGCGACTTGATGGCAGCACGCACCACGTCGGGGGTGATCTCGTTGAAGGTCACGCGCTGGGTCTTGGCGGGATCAAGCCCCAAGGCTGCTGCAAGATGCCACGCGATCGCCTCGCCCTCGCGGTCAGGGTCGGGCGCGAGAAATACTTTTTTCGCCGCCTTTGCCTCGCGGCGGAGCTCCTTGATGAGATCACCCTTGCCGCGAATATTGATATAATGCGCCTCAAAGCCGTTTTCAACGTCAACGCTGAGCGAGCTTTTGGGAAGGTCACGCACGTGACCCTTCGAGGCGATCACCTTGTAATTTGAACCGAGATACTTTTTGATGGCAGTCGCTTTAGAGGGCGACTCCACGATTACGAGATTTGCCATGTATATTTCCTTTCAATTAAATTAACTTCAAGCTAACGTGGCATCAAACCAGCTTTTGATAAGTGCCGCCGGGGCGCGATGCCACAAGTGCGAGTATTTCAAACAGCGTCATTGCCGCAACCGCCTCGCGTGCGGGAACGCCCATGCCGACCAAAAGGTCAACGGTAAAGGGGTCGCTCGGCAATTTTTGATAGATCTCCTTTTCCCTGTCGGAAAGGGAACGCAGCACCTCGCGGATGTCGTGGGCGGGTGCCGTGGATTCCTGCACCTCACCTTCCGTTTCGAGGGCATCCTCTTTTTTGCGCGTGCGGCGCACGCGTTTTGTTGCCGACTGCTCGGCAGCCTTTTCTCCCTTTGCCGCACGCAGGCCGTGTGCACGCAGCTTTTCGGGCGTGACGCCTGCGTATTGCAACGCCTCTTTTGGCACGTGCATATCAAGCATGTCACGGTAAAGGAAACGGAAATGCGATAAAATATCCTCTGCACCAAGTGCCACCATAGCACCCGCGCGCAGCAGCAGGTTGCAGCCCATAGCACGCGGATTGTCCGCGTCACCGGGTACGGCAAACAGCGATTTGCCCTGCAAAAGCGCGTACCGCGCTGTGATCAGCGCGCCACTCCTCTCCTCTGCCTCTACCACTACAAGTGCCTCGGAAAGTGCACTGATGATGCGGTTTCTTGCGGGGAAATTCCATGCGTTTGGCGGTGTGCCGGGGGCGTATTCCGTCACAACGGCACCAAGCTCTGCCACCTCGGAAAACAGGCGCGTGTGATGCTTGGGGTATATCCGATCAATGCCGCTGCCAAGAACTGCTACCGTGGGCGCGCCCGCATCGATTGCCGCTGCCGCAGCAACGCCGTCAACGCCATCAGCAAGACCGCTTACCACCACGGCACCCGCGCAGGAAAGCTCAAAGGATAGTTTATACGCCATGCGCTCGCCATATGCATCTGCACGGCGTGCGCCCACCACGCCAACAAAGGGGCGCGTGCCGCTTCTCGGAATGCTGCCAAGGCAGTAAAGGACCGCGGGCGGCTCAGTGATGGCAAAAAGCGAGGCGGGATACCCTTCGGTATCGGGCGTGAGAAGCTTTACCCCGCGGCGGTGGCAGTAATCAAGAATACGCGCGACCTCTCGCTCGTGTTTTTGATACTGCAGTGCGGCAAGCGCACCGGCACCAAGCCCGGGCAGAGCTGCCGAAAGCTCCTCCTTGGTGGCAGCAAAAATGCGATCGGGCGTGCCAAAGTGCGCAAGCAACGGCTTTAAGCGTGCACTGCGCGCACCAAGGGCAAGCGAGAGTGCGACCCACGCCGCAACGTGCTTACTTTCCTGCATGGTCATTCCCCCTGTAAAGCTCCCACAAAAGAACCGAGGCGGCAACGCCCGCGTTAAGCGATTCCACGCCCGACTCCATGGGTATATAGATGCTATCGGTAGCAGCCTCTATCACCTCACGGGAAAGTCCGTGCCCCTCGTTGCCGACAAGCACGGCGTCGCCCGCACGCAGCGAGATCTCGCCAAGCCTTGCCGAGCGGTCACCGAGGGTGGCGGCAAAAACGCGTGCGTGCTTGCCGTATTCGCGCACCACGGGGACAAAATCCTGCGTGATGCAGATCCTTTGATGAAAGAGTGTGCCCATTGCCGCGCGCAGCACGCGCGGATTATAAATATCGGCACAGTCGGCGGAAAGCACCAATAAATCAGTGCCAAACGCGCGCGCGGAGCGCACGACGGTGCCGAGATTGCCGGGATCGCGCACGCTTTCAAGAAAGAGCACGCGGGTAGCATTGGCGGCAGGCATTTCCTCTCGCCATTTATTTATTGTAATGATTTTATGAATTTTGTCAAGTCGTTTTGAGATACATATGACCCCCTCGGGTGACTTTTCCTCGGAAATGCGGTCAAAAAGCGTGTCACAAAGCAGCACGGCTCGGCAGCCCACAGGCAACGCACGGTCACCCGCAGCCGCAAGGATCGCATCAGCGGTGCTCTCGCGCAGCAGGACTGCGGTAAGCGGCAGATCGGCATCAAGCGCTTCTAAAAAAAGCTTTTTTCCGTCAAAGCGAAACAGCCCCTCGGCATCGCGGTGCCGTCGGTCGGCAAGCTTTGCTACAAGCATCACCGTCGGATTTTGTCTTGAGGTGATCGTTTCCTGCGGTTTTTGCATACCGTCCCCCTCCTTTTCACAGAAAATTCCACAAAAAATCACGCAATGGCGCGCCCTGCGGTGCGCCTATAAAACAGAGAAAAACCCGGCGCGTAACCGGGTTTTTTATTCTCAAAGTGCTGCCTTTGCCTGCGCTGCGAGTGCGGCGAACGCCTGCTTGTCGGAAACTGCGAGGTCAGCGAGCATCTTGCGGTTGAGGTCGATGCCTGCCTTCTTGAGGCCGTGCATCATGGTAGAATAGTTCATGCCGTTTACCTTTGCCTCAGCCGAAATACGGGTGATCCAGAGGCTACGGAAATCTCTCTTCTTCAGCTTGCGGCCTGCAAATGCATAGTTGCCACTCTTCATTACCTGCTCTTTTGCCATCTTGAAGTGCTTGGATTTTGCACCCCAGTAGCCCTTAGCAGCCTTCAGTACCTTATTTCTTCTCTTGCGCGTCATCATCGCGCCCTTAACTCTTGCCATTTTACTATCCTCCGATTATCTTATTTCTGAATGAGCTGACGCGCGGTTGCGGTCATGGACGGGCTGAGGATAGCCGAAGTGCGCAGATGTCTCTTGCGTTTTGCATCCTTGAGTCCGAGGTTGTGGCGATGGTGGCAGTGGTTGATCTTTACCTTACCGGTACCGGTAACGGAAAATCTCTTGGCCGAAGCCTTATGCGTTTTGATTTTTCCCATTTTATTTACTCCTTTAAGCGTAATCTTATTTCGGGCGGCAAAGCCGCTTGAGAACTTAATTTTTTGCGGGGGCCGTCTTCTGGGGAACCACGATCATACTCAGGATCCTGCCGTCAAGCACGGGCTTTTTCTCTACCGTGCCAACCGAGGAAACTGCCTGCTCGAAGCGGGTAAGCATCTCGCGACCAAGCTCTTGGTGTGCCATTTCACGACCCTTGAAGCGAACAACCACGCGCACCTTGTTGCCTGCGGTGAGGAAACGGATGGCGTTGCGTGCCTTGGTTTCGAAATCGTGCACGTCGATACGGGAGGAGAGCTGTACTTCCTTCAGCTCAACGACCTGCTGCTTTTTCTTGGCTTCCTTCTCTTTCTTTTCGCGGTCAAAGCGGTACTTGCCGTAATCCATAATACGGCAGACGGGGGGTGTTGCCTGCGGTGCGATCAAAACAAGATCAAGCCCGCGGTCATAAGCGATCTTCAGTGCGGCATTGCCGGACATCATGCCAAGTGTCTCTCCGTCGTCGCCGATCACGCGAACCTCTTTTTCCTTGATCTCCTCGTTGATCAGCAAATCTTTCGTAGCGCTAATAAGAAGTTACCTCCATTTCCGGGGTTTGACCCGGTGAAATAAAAAATCGCGCAAAGCATACGCCCCGCACGACAAAATACACCCCTTGAGGTGAACCTATCAACCGAGCGCGCTCGCGGGCGGCAGGGTGAGAACGCGGAACGTTCTGCTTCTTTGCTCCAGTATTATAGCACGCCGCCCTGCACTTGTCAAGAGGTTTTTTAAATTTTTTTTGCTTTTCATTTTTTTGTTGACAAACACCGCGAGCCTTGCTATAATAATAAATGTTAGTTTTACATTTGAGATCAACAGGAGGCCTCTCATGAACACATCCTATCAATTCACCCCCGGTGGCGTTTGCCCCGTTTGCGGCAAGCTGCACGCCACGGCAGTAAAAGAAACCTACGTAAAAAGCGAGGCAATTGCCGATCTGCCCGCGCTGGTAAAAAAATACGGCGGCACACGCGCCTTTGTGATCGCTGACGTGAACACCTACCCCATCGGCGGCGAGAAGATCGTAAACACGCTGGAGGCGGCAGGCATCCCTTGCGCCAAGCACGTATTCCCCGACAAGCGTCTTGAGCCCGACGAGCGCGCTTGCGGCTCGCTGTTGATGCGTTACGATCCCAAATGCGATATTATCATTGCCTTTGGCTCAGGCGTGATCAACGACATCAGCAAGCTGCTTGCCCACATGACCGGTCGCACGTATATCATCGTAGCCTCTGCCGCCTACATGGATGGTTATGCCTCGGGCAACTCCTCGATGGTGCGCGACGGCGTGAAGGCTACCATCAACTCTAAATCTCCCGACGTGATCGTGGGTGACGTAGACGTTTTGAAAAACGCCCCCGCCCACATGGCAAAGGCAGGTCTTGGCGATATGCTTGCCAAGTATATCAGCATTTGCGAATGGCGTCTGTCGCACCTCATCAACGGCGAATATTACTGCGAGGACGTAGCCGCCTACACCAGAGGTGTGCGCGAGGCGTGCGTGGCTGCCACCCCCGGCATTGCCACCCGTGACGGCGAGGCAGTTGCCATCGTTTTCAAGGGCTTGGTTGATGCGGGCATGGCAATGGATTACGCGGGCTGCTCCCGTCCCGGTGGCGGCGGCGAGCATTACTTCTCGCACCTGTGGGATATGCGCGGTCTTGAATTCGGTACGCACGTGGCTCCCCACGGCATGCAGGCTGCCATCGGCACGCTTTACTCGATCAAGGGCTTTGAGGCGTTGAAAAAAATCGTGCCAAATCGCGAAAAAGCACTAACGTATGCAAAAAATTTCGACTTTGCGGACTGGAGCCGTAAGCTGACCGAGTTCCTTGGCAAGGGCGCGATCCCGATGATCGAGCTTGAGGCAAAGGAGAAAAAATACGATCTTGACAAGCACCGTGCACGTCTTGACGTGATCCTTGATAAGTGGGATGAAATCCTCAAAATCATCGATGAGGAGCTGCCCGCAAGTGCCGATATCGAGGCGTTGCTCGCCTCGCTTGATGCCCCCAAATGCATTGAGGACATTGGCATGGATAAGAGCATTTTGCCCATGACCCTGATGGCAACCAAGGATATTCGTGACAAGTACATTCTTTCCCGCCTTTTGTGGGATCTTGGCGTGCTTGACGAGGTTGCGGCAGAGCTTGCAAAATAATGCGCACATAAACGACAAAAAGCCTCCCGTGGCGGTCACCACGGGAGGCTTTTTTGATGAGCAAGAGGGCAAAAACGAGCGGAAACGTCCTTGCAAACGCCAAAAAAAGTGCGCACACGGTGCGAGATTTGACGCGTGACGGGATGCGGCGTGTGGAGAGTGCATATCGACAGGAGGCGCATGCGGGCTTACTACTCACCCGCCGCAAGCGGTCCCCCCTCCCTCGCAAGGGAGAGCAAGGTGCGTACACGGTGCGCGTTTTGCGCTGTGTCGCGGAGGCGGGAGGAGCAAGCCCCGCGACCACCGCAGGTGTGTCAACGCGCTCGCCGCAGGCGAGGGCAACTGCCCTACCGAGATAATGCATACACGGTGTGCGTTGTTCGTGCAAACACCGTAGGGCGGTGCCTTGGTGCCGCCATGCTTTGTTCGCGCACCCTCCATTGTCATCCTGAGGGTGTGGGCGAAGAAACCCGAACGGATCTCCGAAAACGCAAGAAGCGTTTTCGGCGGTTTGTTTGCACAGACCCTTTACAAGTATTATGTTACCAATAGCCCATAAGGGTTGGTTGCGTACATACCGCGGCGCGATTTGTTTATCGCGCCGAGATCCTTCGACTCGCCTTTCTTGGCTCGCTCAGGATGACAAAATAAGGGGGCGCGCATGGTGCGCGGTGTTCAAATTCTGTAGAGGCGACCATCGGTCGCCCGCGGGCGTTCAATGAACGCCCCTACCGAAAAAATCATGCAAAAGCGCGAAAATAAAAAAGAAACCCCTGTGGGGTTTCACCTTAAAGTGGCACAGCATAGCGACGGATGTGCATTGTTCGCACAAACACATGAAACATATTCGCGCTTTTGTTCTGCACCCAAGATGCGTTGCACCAAAAATGCACGGCTGTAAAAAACGCCTGCCCGTGTTGGTGTCATAAGATTGACACTCCGCGCAAGAGTTGAACGCCGTGCATCACGCCCCCTTTTCGAGCGCTTTGTTATTATAGCGCATTTTTTCGCATTTGTAAAGTGTTCAAAAGCGACAATTTTTTGCACAAAAATTCGTGAAAATCCACACAAATAGAAAAAAGCACTATTTTTGCTGCTTGTTTTTGTTACTTTTGCCCATTTTTGCGCGTTTTTTCCGTCGATCCACGTGCTACCGCCCCCAAAAAAGCCATTTGTGAATTTTTTGTGGCG
>JAZOLJ010000083.1:0-12277 GCA_045652845.1 Eubacteriales bacterium
GCTTTCAGCGGCGTTTACTTACAAAGAATGCTATCATCATAACGGATGCTGCGCATCCTACACCTCATCCGTCAGCCATTCGGCTGACACCTTCCCCTCAAGGGGAAGGCTTGGTTTGTACAAACATCGCGCACCGTGTACGCACCACCTCTGTAGGGGGCGACGTCCTCGACGCCCCGTATCCGCGATGCGTTAAAAATTACGCACCGTGTACACGTTAGGCTTCTCCTTGAGGAGAGGCTCCTGCGTAGCAGGTGGTGAGGTGTAGCCGCTTTCAGCGGCGTTTACTTACAAAGAATGCTATCATCATAACGGATGCTGCGCATCCTACACCTCATCCGTCAGCCATTCGGCTGACACCTTCCCCTCAAGGGGAAGGCTTGAGAAACAAGGAGAAGGCTTGAGAAACAAGGAGAAGGCTTGGTTTGTGCGAACAAAGCGCACTGTGTTTGCACACCCCACACTTATTTTGTCATCCTGAGCGAGCCAAGAAAGGCGAGCCGTAGGATCTCCCAAAACGCAATCAGCGTTTTGGGCGGTGTGCACGCACCACCTCTGTAGGGGCGTTCAGTGAACGCCCGCGGGCGGCCGATGGTCGCCCCTACGATGTTTGTACAAATATCGCGCACCGTGTATGCACCCCCCATACCGTAGGGGCGTTCAGTGAACGCCCGCGGGCGACCGATGGTCGCCCTTACATGTGCCAACAATGCGTACTATATATGCACTTTCCCTAACGCTCCCTTGTGTAAAGGGAGCTCGCGCGCAGCGGGTGAGGGATTGTTCACATCTCTCGCACGCAAAAAGCGCGCACCACAAAAAAGGGGCGACCGTCGGTCGCCCGTTTTTTGCATGTTTCACCCTTATGATTTGCCCCGATTTATCTCGCTTTTTTATGCCCGTTTCGGTGTGCTTGCCGCTTTTTTTCTCGCGCACCGAGCAACGCGCCCACCTCGGCGGCGGGAAAGAGCAGTGCGTAAAGCCCCACGCGCAGGGCGCCCGTATAAGCGTGGCCGGCATCGGGCAAAATGAGGGATACAAGCAACAGCAGCAGTGAAAAAAGCAGCGTAAGCCCCAAGCCGCACAAAAGCGGTGCTTGGCGGCGGTGGCAGCGCGTGGCGATCATGCCGCCAAGGAGAGCCGCAAGATAAAGCGCAGCAAGACCAGCTGCCGTATGATAACGGTCGGGATCCTTGGTCGTTAGCAGCAGCGCCGTGGCAAGCAAAAGCAGCAGTAAGCCAAGGGCTATGGCGATTGGCAACGCGAGCAAGCTGCTTCTCGCAACCGATGAAAGGCTTACGGTATCTGGCGGTGCCTGCCGCCGCCCGCGGCTGCGTCTTTTTTGGCTTTTCATAGAAATATCCCCTCCCACAAGGTGTATTTGCTACATCTTATGTGGAAGGGGATAAAATTAGTCCTGCTGTGCGTCCTCTGCGCGAACGTCAACGGTGCGCACGGCACTCTTTAAAAAGCGAATGCGCGTGTGGTCGCGGCCTGTTTCAATGATCATGGTTTCTTCTTTAATGCTCACGATCTTGCCGATCACACCGCCGATGGTGGTGATCTCGTCGCCTACCTGCAGATTGTCACGCATTTGTGCCATTGCCTGCTCCTGCTTTTTCTGGGGGCGAATGCCGAAAAAGTAAAACACAATTACAACCACGGCAACCATGCCTACTGTAACCCAAATATCCATTGTTTCCCTCCGGGTAAAAATATTTGCATTTATTATAGCACCTTTTCTTCTGTTTTACAAGTCTTTGCCGGCATTTTTTTCAAAAAATAGAAAAGTCATCTAAAAAAGAAGGCTTTTCTGTTGAAAAAACGGTTTGTGTATGTTATAATAATATTAAATTTAAAATGGGTAAGGTGTGCTATGGCGTATATCGAATATCCCGAATGCGGAAAAATTATCAATACACACGGCTGTCGCGGCGGCGTAAAGATCGAGCCGTGGTGTGACAGCCCCGAGGTGCTTGCCTCGCTTCCTGCGGTTTATTTTAAGGAGGGGGGAGCCATGCGCCCCGTAAAGCTTTTGCGCGCGGCGGTGCTTGGCGGTCGCTTTGTTGTAGCTGACCTTGCGGGCGTTAGCACCATGGAGGCGGCGGATGCACTGCGCGGTCGCGTGCTCTATGCAAAGCGTGCCGATCTTGGGCTTGCTGATGGGCAGCTGCTGGTGGCGGAGCTGATCGGGCTTCCCGTCACGGATGCCGCAAGCGGCAAGCAGCTGGGGGTGCTCTCTGACGTGATCCACCCCGGGGCTACCGATATTTACGTGATCAAGACCGAGGGGGGCGAGGCAATGGTGCCTGTGGTGGCGGAATTCGTGCGCTCGGTCGATCTTGAAGCGGGCATTGTCCTTACCCCAATTGAGGGAATGTTTGAATGATGCGCTTTGATATTATGACGCTGTTTCCCGAATTTGTGGAGCAGGTGCTTGGTGAAAGCATCATCGGCAGGGCACAAAAAAGCGGTGCCATTGCCGTAAACACCTACAACATCAGGGATTACAGTAAGGATAAGCACCGCCGCGTAGATGATACGCCCTACGGCGGCGGCAAGGGCATGCTGATGATGGCACCGCCCATTTACGATTGCTACGCCGATATTCTTGCCAAAAGTGAGGCAGGTGTCCGCCGTCGCGTGGTATATATGTCGCCGCGCGGTAAGGTCTTTAACCAAGAAAAGGCAAGGGAGCTCGCGGACCTTGACCAGCTGATCATTCTTTGCGGTCACTACGAGGGCGTGGATGCCCGCATCATTGAGGAGATCGTGGACGAGGAGATCTCGATCGGCGATTTTGTGCTCACGGGCGGTGAGCTGCCCGCGTGCATCGTGACCGATGCGGTGGCGCGCCTGGTTGACGGTGTGCTTGCAGCCCCCGAATGCTATGAAAACGAAAGCATTTCCTCGGGGCTTGTTGAGTATCCGCAATACACGCGCCCGTTTGAGTTCCACGGAAAATGCGTGCCCGAGGTGCTGATCTCGGGGCATCACGCTAACATAGAAAAATGGCGCGCTGAGGCAGCGCGCGCAGAAACGGAGCGCTTGCGCCCCGATTTGCTGCAGCAATAAAATTGGTCTTCGCAGAAAGGAGGAGGAAGGGATGAAAAGAGAAAAGGGAACGGCAGGGCGTTTTTTTGCCCGCTTCAGTCGCTATATATATCACTTGATCGCCGTTAGCTTTATCGGCAAGCTTTTTACCTCCTATTCAACCTGTAACGGGGCACTGACGGGTGCACGCCGCGGCTTTGGCAAGCGGCGTGCGCGCGTTGGTAAGCGCTATACCGTGCGCCGTGCGCTTGCCTGCGCCATGGAGCAAAATATCCTCTCGCGCGCCATCAGGCGTGTGCTGGCGGTGCTTTCTGCCTGCAGCTTGCGCACCTACGGCTTCTTTCTCACGGTTCTCGGTGCCGTATGGATCGCGCTTTACGGCGTTTCGCTTTTCGTGTCGCTTGGCTCTATCGTTGGCTGGGTGCACCTGATCTCGGGCGGCATCTCGCTGTTGATCGGCATTTTGCTGCTCTTTTCCGATCGCTCGCTCGGTGCCTCCTTGCACGGTGATACACTGCTTGGCACGCTGCTGTTTCGCGTGCTTGGCGTGCCCGATGATCTTGTAAAGGAAGCAAAGCAGCACGGCGTACAGCACTATCTGTTTGCCTCGTTGCTGGCGTTTTTGGTGTCGGCGTTGGGGCTTTTGATCACGCCACTCTCCATGCTTGCCATCGTTTGCTGCCTGCTGGTGGCATTGATGGTGCTCTCCGTTCCCGAGGCGGGGCTGCTGCTTGCGATCTTCTTCCTGCCGTTTTCAAAGCTTATGGTGGGCAGTGATCTTCTCACGGTCGCCTTTTTGCTGCTGTCGCTGGTAGGATACGTCGGCAAGCTGCTGCGCGGTAACCGATCTTTTCGTTTGGAGCTGCAGGATATTCCCGTTCTGCTCTTTATCCTGCTGTTTTTCCTCTCGGGCTATTCGGTATCGCCCACCAATATCTGGCTTGACGTTTGGGTAAGAATTTTGCTGGCACTCGCTTATTTGATGATCGTTAATATGCTTTCCACTCCCCAGTGGATGCTGACCGCGCGCGTGACGGTGGCAGCCTCTGCGTCGCTTGCTGCGCTTTTTGGTATTTGGCAGCTGCTGCTTGCCACCTTTACCCCCGATGGCGCAACGATCCTTGATATTGTAAATCACGGCGATGCGGTGACCGCAGGCTTTCTTGATCATCGCGCGTTTGCGTATTATTTGGTGATCGCATTTGCCTTTGTGGTGCCCGTGGTGCCCTTTGTTGGCAAGCGATATCGCGCGCTGACCTTTTTTGCGGCACTTTTGATCGGCGGCGCGGCGGCACTGACCTTTACCTCGGTCACGTGGCTGGCACTGGCACTGATCGTCATCGTCCTTTTCTTGGTCTATGAATGCCGCAGCTTCCCCGTGCTTTTCCTTGGCAGCGGTGCGGTTACCGCCACGCTCCTTTTGCTCCCCGATACGGCACGCGGCAACGTGCTTGGCGTTCTTCACGATCTCACCGACCCCGCAGCGGCGGCGCTGCGTGCGGGCGGTAGGGGCGTTGTTTCGCGCATCTTTTTTGAAAACGGCAGCCTGTTCTCACAAACGGCTCAGACCGTGCGCTTCTTCTTTGGCGCGGGCTACCGTGGGCTTGCCGTTCTGCACCCCTACTATGCCGAGCCCATGGTTGGCTTTAGCTATGCCGCTTACAATCACTGGCAGCTTTTGCTGGTGGATTACGGCGTTTTCGGCATTGTGGTGGCGGGTCTGTTTTACCTTATTTTGCTGCAAAACTGCTTCTCGGTGCTCGCCATGGCAGAGGAGCATGACCGCCCGCTGTTTGCCTTTATCGGCATTGTTATGGTGGCGGCACTCATTCTGCTTGATTCTTTCACCTACGTTTGGTACGATTACGCGGCTACCGGTATCTTCTTTGCGGCAAGCGCACTGATCGCCGCAGCACTCCGCTACGGCCGTCACCGCCGCGAAAAGGTGACACTTCTTGACGAGCCGGGCACGCCCGCCGCCGAGCTTGATTATCGCGTGCGCGCGCCCCGTGCGGCAAAATCAAAGAAGGAGGGATAACGCATGGCTTATCACGACGGTAACGCGGATTTTTCGCGCAAGAGTCTGCAAAAAAACGGGCAGGGCGTTCGCGGCGGCGTGGCGTATCGCAAGCTTTCCGATAGCTATGCCAACGACAAAAATTATCCCCACTGGTTTTTTATTGGCATTAACGTGCTGATGGTCTTTCTGGCGCTTTGCTTGCTTGCGCTTCTTCTTTGCCTTTTTACCCCACTCGGCGATTTTCTTGAGCTTGATGGGGAACGGGTACAGATCAGCTACACGCTTGAATTTTACGACGTAACCGGCGCACTTGCCGCAGCACCGCTGCAGGGTGCCGCGGTTATCTTACCCGAAGCCGATGGGGTGCTCGGTGAGGTCACGGCAGTTTGTGTGCGCCAAGCGGAAATACCCGTTGTAGAGTGGCAGCCCGAATGGGAAGCACTGCCGCAGGATGCCCCCACGACCACGCTGACACAGCCTGCAAGACTGGTTACCGTAACGGTTGAGGCGACAGCCACACGCGGCAAGGACGGCAGCTACAGGATCGGTGAGGCAGAGCTTGCCGCAGGCGCCTCTTATCGGGTTTTGCTTGGCGGCACGGTAGCCATTGCCGCTTGCACGGGTATTGCTTTGGGGGAATAAGATATGGCAAGTAAAGAAAAATATACGGTAACGCGCGTGCGCGTGACGTTGCTTGACGTTGCCGTGCTGCTGCTGCTGGTGCTCACGTTGGTTGCCACGTGGCAGCAGGGTAACTTAAAATACGTGTTTGAGGGGGATCACACCCCACAGAGCTTTAGCGTTTCCTTTGAGGTGATCAACGTGCCGCAAAGTGCTGTCGACACCTTAAACGAGAACACCGTTTTGTTTGCCACCGCCGACCGCGGCGCGGTGGAGCTTGGCACTCTGTTAGACGACCCCGCGATACTCCCGCACGTTACGCAAATGACGGCTGGTGACACAACGCCCCCTAAAAACGTGATAGTGCCGCAAAACGGCGGCGAGCGGTACGTGGATGCCACCGGCACGCTGCTTTGCCGTGGCGTGATGCGGGACGGCAGCTTGATGGTGGGTGATATCAGGCTTACCGTCGGCGAGAAAATTTGGGTGATGACCGAGCAGGGGAAATTCCATTTTTCTGTGCTTTCCGTGAGCGAAAATCGCTAATTTTGTGTTATTTTGCACATATTTTGCGGCAGGGAAGCATCAAAATACCCGAAAAATGCCCATTGATTTTTGCGTTTTATTTTGATATACTAATAGCAAGAGACGTGAGTCCCATTTGTTTTTGTACAAATGACAAAAAGATTGGAGCGTTGACCGATATGATTTCTCGTGAGGTTACCATTACAAATTCCATCGGCCTGCACGCGCGGCCCGCAACCTTTTTTATTCAAAAGGCGAACGGCTACAAAAGCTCTGTTTGGGTTGAAAAAGAAGATCGCAAGGTAAATGCAAAAAGCTTGCTTGGTGTTTTGTCACTCGGCATCGCACAGGGTATGACCATTAAGCTGATCGCAGATGGCTCTGATGAGGCGGATGCGCTTGACGGTCTGCAAGAGCTGATCAACACCGGTTTTCAAGAATAAGACAAGCAGTGGCAGCAGCCACGGTTAAAGCGGGGCGCGCGGCGTCCCGCTTTTTTCATCTATTTTGATTTTGAAAGGAGATATTGCAGATGCAAACCGAAGAAACGCTGCGGCGGTTACTCGATAAGGCAAACGCACTGCCCTTATCTCCCGGTGTTTACCTGATGCGCGATGCACGCGGTAAGATCATTTACGTGGGCAAATCGCGCAAGCTGAAAAATCGCGTTTCACAGTATTTTCACAACGGCGAAAAAAGCTACAAGACCGCACGCATGGTCGCGCTTGTGGCGGATTTTGATTATTTTCTTTGCGATACCGAGATTGAGGCGCTGGCACTTGAAAACACGCTCATCAAGCAGCACGCGCCCAAGTATAACATTCGCTTAAAGGATGCAAAATCCTATCCTTATATTAAAATTACAAGCGAGGCGTATCCGCGCCTTGTCTTTACGCGCGCAAGGGAAAATGATAAAGGGCGTTATTTTGGCCCTTATTCGGGTGCCTCGGTTGCGGGTACGGTCATTCGCACCCTTTCAAAAACCTTGGCACTGCCCACCTGCAAACGGCAGTTTCCGCGCGATATCGGGCGTGAGCGCCCCTGCCTTTACTATCAGCTGGGGCAATGCTGCGGTGTTTGCACGGGCAAGGTAAGCCCCGAGGCGTATGCCGAGCGCATTCGCCTTGCCACAGAGGTGCTGCGCGGCAACTCTGCCGCCACGCGCCGCCGCGTGCGTGAGGATATGCTGCGCGCCGCCGAGGGCGAGGAATTTGAAAAGGCAGCCGCCCTGCGCGACACGCTTTTTGCACTTGAAAGTCTATCACAAAAGCAAAAGGTGGTAGCCGCCCCCGACACAAGAGAGGATGTTTTTGGCTTCTACCGTGACGAGCTGGGTGCTGTGATGTCGGTCTTTTACGTGCGCGAGGGTGCGCTTGTTGATAAGACCGAAACCGCCTTTACCGCAGATGAGCTGTTAGATGAGGGAGAGGCGATCGTTTCTTACCTTTTTGATCATTACCGCAACCGTGCGGATATTCCGCCGCGCGTGCTGCTATCCTTTGCGCTGCGCGAGGAGGATAGCGCGGTGCTTTCCGAGCTTTTGTCGGAGGCGGCGGGCAGGAGGGTCGTGCTCCACACGCCCGAGCGCGGTGAGCTGAAAACGCTTTGCGAGCTGGCTGTCAGCAATGCACGCGAGCACGCCGAGAGGCTAAAGCGCGAGAGCGTGCAAAACGACCGCACTATGGTGCGCCTAGCCTCGCTCCTCGCGCTGGAGGTCGTTCCCTCGCGTATTGAAAGCTACGATATTTCAAATCTTGGTGCCGAGCATAAGACCTGCGGCATGATCGTGTGGGAGGGGGGTAAATTCAAGCCATCCGATTACCGCACCTTCCGCATCTCGTCGGTTGAAGGCACTGATGACTATGCCTGTATGCGTGAGGCACTCTCTCGCCGCTTCGCGCACCTTTCGGATGCCGAGGGCTCGTTTTCCCATCTGCCCGACCTCATTTTGCTCGACGGCGGTCGCACCCACGTGGGGGCTGTGCGGCGCGTGGCACGGGAAATGGGCATATCTGTGCCGATCTTTGGCATGGTAAAGGATGAATTTCACAAAACACGTGCGCTTTGCACCGAGCACGAGGAGATCTCCATCGCGCTCGATCGCGCGGTTTTTACCGTTATTTACAGCATTCAAGAGGAGGTGCACCGTTTTTCGGTGCGCCGCATGAGTGAGGCAAAGCGCAAGACCGTAAAGACCTCGGAGCTTGAAAAGATTGAGGGGGTCGGGCGGCAAAAGGCAAAGGCTATTCTCAAGCATTTTGGTGGGCTTGCGGGCGTGAGGCGCGCCGATGAGCAGGCACTTTGTGCCGCCCCCGGTGTTGGCCCCGTGCTGGCGCGTGCCATTTACCGATATTTTCACGGAAAGGAAGCTGAAAACGAATGATGCGCATTATCACAGGCAGCGCCCGAGGTGCGAAGCTCATTGCCCCTGCGGGTGAGCATACGCGCCCCACGGCAGAGCGCACCAAGGAGGCGGTGTTCTCTATGCTGCAATATGAATTTACGGGTCGCCGCGTGCTCGATCTTTTTGCGGGCTCGGGGCAAATGGGGCTTGAGGCGATCAGCCGTGGGGCGGAGAGTGCCGTTTTGGTTGATAGTGATCGCGCGGCGATCGATACGATCACCAAAAACGCTGCGCATACAAGGCTTGCCGATCGCGTGAAAATTTGCCGCGCCGAGGCAGAAGGCTTTTTGCGCAGCTATCGCGGTGCGCCCTTTCATCTGATTTTTCTTGATCCGCCCTACAAAACCGATCTCGTTGAAAAAAGTCTTTCGCTGATCGTGGCACGCGGCTTGCTTGCCACGGGCGGCATCGTGGTGTGCGAAACGGCGACACCCGAGGCGGTTTTTGGTGAAAACGAGGCGCTTGCCTCCCACTTTACGGTGCTGCGCCGCAGTCGCTACGGCGTGGCGCACGTCTGCTTGCTGACACCGTGCGCGGGGGAGGAGGTAAAGGGATGAGTATTGCTATCGTTCCCGGGAGCTATGACCCCATTACCAATGGGCATCTTGATATTGTAAGGCGCGCGCTGCAGGCGTACGACGAGGTGGTGCTTGCCGTGATGAACAACGCGGCAAAGGAATATATGTTTGATATGTCCGAGCGCGCCGAGATGGCACGCCGCGCGACCTGCACCCTCGCACGCGTGCGCGTGGTGGCGGATAGCGGTATGCTGGTGGATCTGTTTGACCGCGTGGGTGCCACTGCCATTGTTAAGGGCGTGCGCAACGAAAAGGACCGCGCCTATGAGGAGGAGATGGCAGCCTATAATCTTGCCAAAAATCCGCGCGCCAAAACCGTGCTGCTGGAGGCGTCAAGTGAGCTTTCCGACCTTTCCTCCACGCGCGTGCGTGCGCTTTTGCAGGCAGGCATCGTGCCACTGGAGCAGTTACCTGCAGAGGTTATTGCCTATCTTGTTGAAACAGGAGTGCTGTCGGAGGCGTGACGACCGAAAACAGCTTGAAGCGACGTAGCATTCCCTCGCTTTTGTCGGGGCTTGGCGCGGGCTTTGGGTATGCGCTTTACAGTGCTTTCGGCAGATTTGCCATTTCTCGCGGATACCGCACTGATACCATCTATTTTACAGCTTTCTCCTTTCGCAATCGCACTCTTGCCTACTAACAAGATAAAAGGACGGTAATTTATGAAAAAAATAAAGCTTTATTATACGCTGCGCGTGCTTATCACAACGATTTTTGGCATTGCCATCGGCGCGGCGCTATATCTGCTCTCACCCTACGCCACCGAGATCTTTGATATTTTGGTGATTGCCATGGGTCTGCTGACCGCCGTAATGAATCTGCCTGCACTCCTTTTGGCACTGCGGTATATCAAACGGCGCGGCGAGTGGATCAATTTGCTGCTTTCGATCTGCTCGATCCTGCTTGGCATGGCACTGATGCTGCTGCAAACCGATTTTCTGCTGCTTTTGCTCGGCATTTATTCTATCGCACTGCCGCTTTTGCGCATTCTGCTGGTTGAGGAGCATTTTACACGCTTTAAGCGCGAGGTGCCGCGCTTTTTAACGGGCCTTGTCATGGTGATCATTTTTCTCACAGAATCCGAGGGGTATATCCTGCAGTTTGGCGCGCTCGTGGCGATTGCCCTATCCCTTGTCTACCTGCTGCACGGTCTGATCCTTATGCGCTTTCTCTTTCGCGAGCGCAAGCCGCGCCCGTCACACGCGCTGCGCGATGAAGCAGACACGTAAAAAATCTGCCGCACGAACAAGCCATCGTGCGGCAGATTTTTTGCGTTTTTGCAGAAAAATAAAATTTCATGCAGAAAAATAGAATATAATGTGGAATATTCGTTTTAAAAACTGGAAAAACCACAATAAAATTTGGAATATTAATATTTACGGCAAAATCTTTGACAGCGATTCGGTGATATCGCTTGCCATCAAGCCGTGGTTGCCGTGCAGCTCCATTGCCGCGTCACCCGCCAGGGCATGCGCCAGCACGCCCAAAACGGCGGCATTCTTTTTGTCGGTGCATCTTGCTGCAAGGGCGGCAATGATGCCCGCCAGCACGTCGCCGCTGCCGCCCGTTGCCATACCGCTGTTGCCAAAGGTGTTGATAAAAAGCTCCTCACCGCAGGCGATCACGGTGTGCGCATCCTTTAGCACCACCGCGGCACCGCTTTCTTTTGCAAGCTCGCGCGCGGCACGCGGCAGATCGGCAGCGATTTTTGCCACGGGCGTGGCGGTCAGGCGTGACATTTCCGCCAAATGCGGCGTGAGGATCACGTTGCCGCGCAGGTAAAGCAGCGCGCGCAGGGGCGGATTGGCGGCAACAAGATTGAGGGCATCGGCATCCACCACAAGTGGAATATCCTTGGTGGCAAGCACCTCGGTTACAAGCTGCAGTGCCTGCTCGCTTTGCGTGAGGCCCATGCCAAGCGCCACAGCATCGGCGCGCGAGAGTGCCGACGCTAAATTTTCGGTGGCGTTTTGCGCATTGTAAGAGGTCAGCACCGCCTCGGGCAGTAGCGTTTGGTATACAGCTCTCGTTTCCTCGGGGGAAAAGATCTCCACCAGCCCCGCCCCTGCACGGTATGCCGCCTTGGCGGCAAGGTAGGCAGCACCGCTCATCGTGGGCGACCCGCCCACCACAAGCACGCGCCCAAAGGTGCCCTTATGTGCGCGGCGCGGGCGGGGCGGCAGCTTGTCAAGATCGCTTGCCTCAAGCACCCCGCCCGCCGCCTTGCCAAGCTTGATGCCGATATCGGCAACCACAACCTCTCCCGAGAGCTGCACGCCCGGGAAAAGAACGTGACCGTATTTCTTGGCGGCGATCGCTACGGTTAGGGTGGCACGCACCGCACACCCCATCACCGCGCCGTTATCGGCATTCACGCCGCTTGGTATATCCACTGAAAGCACAGGCACGCCCATTTGGTTGATCAACTCAACCGCCGCCGCATACCGTCCCTCAAGCGGGCGCGAAAGGCCGATGCCGAAAATGGCATCTACCACGGCAGTAACACCTGCGGTGCAGGGCATTGCCGTTACCGAAACGGTGTGTGGGAGTGCTTGATACTGTGCGGCGCACGCAGCGCTCATTTTAGCGGGGTTGGGCGTGCCGTCCTCGCGGTATTCGCCAAGATAGCATACCTCGGCGTGCCCCAGGTGCGCGGCAAGCAGGCGCGCCATGGCAAAGCCGTCGCCGCCGTTGTTGCCGTTGCCGCAAAAAATCAGCACGCGCGCCGTGTCAAAACGCTCGAGGAAAATCTCAAAAGCGGCACGGGCGGCACGCTCCATTAAGATAAGGGCGGGGGTGCCCGCCGCAATCGCTTCGGTGTCATCACGCTTCATTTCGTTCGCCGTGAGTATCTTTTCCATGCTTTTCTCCTAATTCATGAGATAAGATAGCTATAGCCGAGCAGAGCCGAACCCACAAGGCTTGGGCAGGCAAAAACGCGCTCTGACTGCAGGAAAATGCCTTGTAATATCCGCATATTACTGCGGCAAATTCCTTTGTCATAACACCTTTTTGCTCTGCCGAAGCTGCAAAGCACCTCTCGGCTGAAAGATTTTTAGCAGATTTTGTTGTGGC
>JAZOLJ010000084.1:0-7671 GCA_045652845.1 Eubacteriales bacterium
ACCAAACAGCCACGCGTGCTTTGCAAGGATTTTATTTGAAAGGATTTTTCAAAAAAGAACTTGCCTTTTTGATAGTTTTATGCTATACTGTTTTTGTTATCCGCCTCCATAGTTAAATGCATATAATAACCCCCTCCTAAGGGGTAGTTATGGGTTCGGTTCCCGTTGGGGGTGCCATAGAGGCGACCAAATGGTCGCCTCTAACGATATATTATCAATTTTGTTGGGTAAGCAATATGAGAAATGAGGATATTTTAAAGCTAATTAATAGGTGCAACATAGAAAATGGTCTTGTTTTAATTGAAGGCCATGCGTATTTGTTCAATATAAAACGACGCCAACGGTGTGGTAACCATTATGAATATGTAACAGAAGAACTCATCGTGTTATTCAAGAACGACGAAAAAGTTGGTGGAATATATCGTATGGGAAGTTACGACTTGCATTGGGTCATTAAGAAAAAATATCAAGGTCAGCATATATTAAGTGATTTTTTAAGAACAGAAATTTTAAACAAGATATGGCCAGAAAACAAAAGTGTCGAAATATGTGGTGTTTATACTCGTGCTGATTATAACAAAAAGAAACACTTAGCATTATTAGCTGGCATGACAATAAGAAACGAAGAGAAAATTGAAAGCATCTTAACATATCTTAGGCAATAATTGCAAGGTGGGTATCTCACTTGCGAAACTTCTCGGAGAGGGTGGAAAATTGGCGTGTGACGGCAATTTCACCCCACTCCTTATCCTGTTTCCTAAAACGAAAATAAATGAACTGTTCTATATCATAAAAACGAAAAGGAGAAACACAATGGAAAAAATATTTTGGGTAAAAAATAAAAACTTAGATGAAGTAAACACTTGGTTGCAAAAAGGTGGCAGGGTGAAAATGATTGTTGCCGTACCAGAAAGCGTTTCCGAGGGGGGAGAAAGTTCTGCTACAGCCGAAGGCAACATTTTCGCTTATGTAGTGGTTGAATTTGATTAACTTACAAAAATGTCCACCCCTTGTACACCAGCACGCTATAAAGCACTATAAAAATTACTTACAAACACACAACCTACCAAGCGTAAAATCTACGATTTCCTTGGATTTCACGCTCATTTTGAAAGAAAAACACCAAAACGAAGATAGACACGAACACCTATGAAAACTCCTAAGGGTTAGTTATGGGTTCGATTCCCGTTGGGGGTGCCAAGCAAGCCGCTTATAGCGGCTTTTTTGCTTGGTGCCCCCGGCAGAACGAACTCACCTCCGCGGCACTATCGCTCACAATCTTGCATTCTGTTTGCACACATACCGTTCTCTGCACCGCCCGCGGAATTGAGTTCGGAACATTGACGCGCCGCTTCCGCGTCGGAAGCCTTGTAGGGCGCGGCAAATTCTCGCTGGGGGTGCCAAGCAAGCCGCTTTAAGCGGCTTTTTTGCTTGGTTTCCCCAGCAGAACGAACTCACCTCCGCGGCACTATCACTCACAATCTTGCATTGTGTTTGCACGCATGCCATTCCCAACACCGCCCGCGGAATTGAGTTCGGAACATTGACGCGCCGCTTCCGCGTCGGAAGCCTTGTAGGGCGCGGCAAATTCTCGCTGGGGGTGCCTCCACGCGGCAGTGACAAGCCGAAGGGTATTCTGCGTGAACGAGGTTCTCGTCGATTCCCTCTTAAAAGACCGCCAAAATCAAGTTGGAGTTGACAACATCCCCCAAAGGCGGTATAATTGATATACAGTAAAGTTGCTCTTTTGAGCGAAAGGAGTTATTATGGCGGGCGTTGACGGGCATCACTACACAACAGGCAGTATTTCAAACGACGGATATACACAAAAGGTAAAAATAGCTACTTATCTCTTTCCAAACGACGCGATCAATCCCCCGGGACTGTTCCAAAGAATCAGAAATTCGAGAAATGACTATCATTATGACACCTACGATCTCCCCGAGGTGGAGGGCGGGCTCCCCGTTGCGGCACTGTCGCGGCAGGTGCGCTTGTGGCCGTATAAAAAGATCTACCATTTTCCAAAATCTTTGATGTTTATCCCCATCAAAGCCTTTAAGGAATGTATGCTTGACAAGGCAAGGGGCGATTTTAAGCTACCCAGCATATATTGCGACAGCACTTGGCGCGTAGATCATTTCCGCTACACCAAAAAGCAGATTTCCAGCTACAAAACCTGCACGGTTTACGAAACGCAGGGCGCGTTTTGGATGAGTAAGGAAACGGGAAAAACGCTTGCGGGCTTCAAGCTGAACGACCCCGAGGCGCAGGAGATCATCAAAAACGAGTTTTACACGATCCCTCACGACGAAAATGGAAATGAGCTGCCCGAGGAATGGGTCAGCTGCTTTGTAAGAGAGGACGTTGGCAAGCTGATCATTCAGCTTGACTGACCTTTGATCACATAAAATATGCCCCGCGCCGTTTCGGCGCGGGGCTTTATTATTCATTTACGTTACCGCGTAACGCAAAGGGTGTTCACGGTCCTCTTTTGTGGCGCAGTCAATGCCTTGGTAACGCACCCCGTATCAGAGCTTTTTCAGTTGCTCGGCGGCGTACTCGCTCCCCTTATCGGCTGCCTTTTGGTAGTATTTCTTTGCCTCGGCATGATCTTTTGGAAATGACAAAACGCCGTTATAATAGGCATCCGCTACAGTACAAAGCGCGCTCACGCTGCCGCACACGGCGGCATTTTTATAGTAGGTTTTCACCTTCGACAGATCGCGTATTACGCCCTTGCCGTATCGATAGCAATAGGCAAGATTTTCGTAGCCCACAGCCTTATCTGCCACGGGGCACCATTTTTGCTCGATTGCCTCGCGCGAGAGTGCTATGGCACGGGCGGGATCGGGCTCAACGCCATACCCATACAAATAGCATGAGGCAAGCATGACCTTATCGTGAGAGGTAACACCCACGGCATAAAGCTCTGCCGCCTTTTTGTAATCCTGCGGGCAGACCTCGCCCCGATAGTGAAAATCAGCCAAACGGCTTGTAGCAATCACATCGCCGCGCTCGGCCGCTTTTTCATAGTAACGCATTGCTTTTTCCATATTGCGCTCTGCGCTGCACGTGCCCGAGCTATAGGCATAGGCAACGTTAAAGAGTGCAAAACGATTGCCGCGCTCGGCTGCCGTTGTCAGCCACTGCAATGCCATACGCTTATCCTGCTCGCGGTCGCGACCGCAATCGATAAGCGAATATTGACGGTAGCCCTCGCCCAGCAGATACTGCGCTTGCAGCTCACCCGCCTCGGCATGGGGGCGTATTTTTTCAAACCACATCTGCGACTGTGCCATATCCTTGGGGCACCCCCAGTAACCGCTACGGTAAGCGTTTGAAAGGGATGCGTAAGCTTGGTAGGAGCCAAGAGCCGCCGCACGGGTCATCAGGTCATTTGCGCGCGCCTCATCCTTGGCAACGCCTTCACTCGAGCGATAGCAATAGGAAAGATGGTACAGTGCATCGGGCTCGTTTTTCTGCGCCGCACGCTCAAAGCAACGAAAGGCTGCGACGTGATCCTTTTCGGTGCCGTGCCCGTATTTGCGGCAAACGCCCTCCATCACACATGCGGCAGGATGGCCTTCTGACGCAATTGCTTGAAACTCCAAAAAAGCACGCTTCAGATCGGGTGCAACACCATCGGCACCGTAATACATTTTGAGCGCCTCAAGATAGCGCTGCTCGCGGCGTTCTGCTTCGGTGAGCACGGGCTTTTCGGGCTCGGCTTTGGGCGTTGGCTCGGGGTTTTTCTGCACCGTTGCGGGGGATTCCTGCTCTTTTGCCACGGGTGTGGGTGAAGACGGCTCCTGCTCTTTCACGGGTGCAGGTGTGGGGGCGTTCTGCGTTGGCAGTGTGGTTGCCACGGGCGGCACGCTTTCCTTTTTGAGGTGATTGATGGCGGTTTGCTTGATTTCCACGTGAGAGGTAGAGCTTTGCCTTTCGCGCAGCAGATCCTGCAGCTGCTGCATGCGACTGTCTTGGAGCGTTTGCTTCTGCGACTCCTTCTGCGGCTCCTGCTGCGCGCGCTTGCGCTCTTCCGCCCTTGCCTGCTGCGCTTGCGTTCTTGCGCGGTTTTCCTCTTTTTTGCGGATATCCGCAAGCTGTTTTAGCTGCGTTTGTGCCTTTCTGTTCCCCGCCTTTGCCGCTTTCTCCCAAAGCTCGAGCGCCCGCTTGCGATCGAGGGGGTAGCTCCAATCGCCTCTGTAATAGCAAAGACCGAGCGCATACTGGGCGGCAGGCAGATCGGCTGCCACAGCCTTCTCAAGATACTCGAAGGCTTTTTTGACATCACGCGGGTGGTCGTGAAAGCCATAGAGGTAGTTTTGATAGAGTCGATAGTCCTCCCTCGCCTGATCGCGCCCCAAAATCGCGCGCAGCTTCTGCAACAGTGATTTTACATCCTCGTTGCCTGTCAGTGCAAGCTTTTCAAGCCACGGTATCGACTTTTCAAGACTAAAGATGGGAGTTTGAGAATCCGTATACCAGTTCACCAGCTTAATTTGTGCAGCCTCGATGCCGCCGTTTGCTGCCACGATCATCCATTTCTCTGCCAGTTGATACGAGGCTTCTGTGCCGCGCCCCGCAGCATACAACCCTGCAAGGCGGAAGGCGGCGTGGACATTGCCCGCATTTGCCGCCTGCTGATACAGGTGAACCGCCCTTTGATCGCCCGCGGGCGTGTGACGATCCGCATAAATATTTGCCGCCCAAAGCTGTGCATCCACGCTGCCTTTATCGGCCGCCTTTTCATACCAATAGAGCGCGCGCTCAAGCGAGGGTGCCGCTCCCCTTCCCTTTTCATACATAGCGCCAACGATCGTGCACCCCTTCACGTTACCTGCATTCGCCGCAAGCTCGAAATAACGCAATGCAGAGGCATAATCCTTAATGCAATCACTATAATAGCAGTCTGCAAGGCTGACGTAAACCGTAGAGAGAATGCCGTAAGGGTCCTTTGCTACGTCATAGCGCGCAAGCACGGATCGAAAGAGCGAAATGGCACGCTCGGTAACATCAGCTCCACCCTTCATTTCATGATAGCAATGCGCCAGCTCATGCTCCATGACAAGCAAGGACATTGTATTGGTATGCAATGCTTTTTCAAACCACGTTGCTGCCTTTTTCAGATCCTTTGCCACGCCAATGCCCTCGGCATAGCATTTACCGAGCAAAAAATATGCCTCCTCGATCCCTGCCTCTGCCGCACGCATCAGAGATGAATACACTTGAGCCGCACCGATGGACTTGTCACCGTTTTTACCAAAATACGCTTTGCCGTGCAAATAGTAGCTGTATTCCTTGGAGCAGTCTACCACATTCACGTAATACAGGCGTTCCTTCTTAAAAATCCCGCCGGGGTCGGTATCAATATGATCCCAGTATTCATCCCATCCGTCCGTGCTGCCACATCGCGTAACCGTGAGGTCATGACAACCAAGAAAGGCGCGTCTGCCAACATAGCGAACCGAGGCGGGAATGTTGATTTTTTCAAGAGCTGTACAGCTTTGAAATGCGTTGTTACCAATCCTTTTAAGCCATGGGGGAAGCTTGATCTCGCGCAGTGCACGGCAACCGACAAAGGCATTACTGCCAATAACCTCCAAGCCACTCGGCAAGGTAACGCTTTCAAGATAGCAGCAGTGCGCAAATGCAGAAGGGTGGATCACCACCACATCTTCAGATATTGCAATGCTGCGCACCATTGTGTTAAATTCAAAGACCTCAGAACCGATCTCATAGCATCCCTTGGGAATCACAATGTGGCCGTTATCAGCCGAGCCATTTCTACACTTGATCAATTTTCCGTCAACGATATCAAATTTTGCCATACACCGCGCCCTCCCTATCTTCTACCAAGCCCACAGCCGCACTGCTTGTTCAGCGGCAACCGGAAGGCTTTTTGCAACGTTTTCGGCATCGCTTTTGATAAGTTTATTGTAGCACAGCAAAAAGGTGGTGTCAAGTTTTCTTGCATTACATCTCGTTTTATAGCCACCCCTTGCATTTCCTGTAAAAATAGGTTATAATAACAATTAAGTGCAGCAGATGCACAAGCGAAAGGAGATATAATATGCGACTTGCAAATAAAGTAGCGATCGTAACGGGTGGCAGCCGCGGCATAGGCTTTGCCACGGTAGAGGCTTTTTTGCGCGAGGGTGCGACGGTGATTTTGTGTGCCAGCCGCCAAGAAACTGCCGACAAGGCAGTAGCGGCACTAAAGGCTGCGGCCCCCGATGCCAAGGTTGAGGGCATTTGCCCAAACCTCTCTGTTTTTGAGGAGGTAAAGGCTGCCGTGGATGCCGTGGTAGCAAAATACGGCAAGGTAGATATTTTGGTAAACAACGCAGGCGTTTCGGAAAGCACGCCCTTTGATAAATACACCGAGGACGTGTTTGACAAGGTGATCGATCTTAACGTGAAGGGCATTTACACCTGCTCGAAGGCGGTTGCCGATCACATGATGGCGGCAGGCACGGGTGTAATTCTTAACACCTCCTCCATGGTCAGCATTTCGGGGCAGCAGGCGGGTGTTGCTTATCCCACCTCCAAGTTTGCGGTAAACGGCTTTACCCTTTCGCTTGCGCGTGAGCTTGGCCCGCGCGGCATTCGCGTAAACGCGGTTGCCCCCGGCATTACCGAAACCGACATGATGAAGGCAGTACCCAAAGAGGTGATCGAGCCGATGATCGCGCGTATTCCCCTGCGTCGCCTCGGCACCCCCGCCGATATTGCAAACGCATTTGTATTTCTTGCTTCCGATGAGGCATCCTACATTTCGGGTGTGGTGCTCTCGGTTGACGGATTGATGAGGGCTTAACGATGGATAACAAGGCAATGTACAAGCTTTCCTACGGTCTTTTTGTAGTAACCGCCAAGGATGGCAAGGATAACGGCTGCATCACCAATACGGCAATGCAGGTGACCACTACGCCCAACCGCATCACGCTTGCAATCAACAAGGAGAATTACACGCATGACCAGATCGCAAGCACGGGCGTGTTTAACGTTTCGATCCTCTCCGAGGAGGCAACCTTTGATATTTTCGAGCACTTTGGCTTTCAAAGTGGCAGAGATACCGACAAATTTGCAGGCTTTACGGACTGGAAGCGTGCAGAAAACGGCGTTACGTATGTGACAAAGGGCGTCAACGCCGTGCTTTGCGCGCGCGTTTGGAGCACGGTTGATCTTGGCACGCACACCCTGTTTATTGCCGACGTAACCGATGCAATGGCCCTCTCCGACGCCCCCTCAGCAACCTATGCCTACTACCACGCGCACATCAAGCCGAAGCCCGAGGAGAAAAAGCCCGCAGGCAAAACGGTTTGGCGTTGCAGGATCTGCGGCTACGAGGTAGAGGCAGATGAGCTGCCCGACGATTTTACCTGCCCCCTTTGCAAGCATCCACGCGAGGATTTTGAAAAGGTGACGGCGGCAGAAAAGGCCGTTTGGCGTTGCAAGATCTGCGGCTATGAGCATGAGGCAGACGAGCTGCCCAACGATTTCACCTGCCCGCTTTGCAAGCACCCACGCGAGGATTTTGAAAAGGTTTTGAAATAATAACGAGAAGCCGCCCCAAGGCAAAGCCCTGGGGCGGGGTTGCGTCAGCTGGCGCGTAATTTTCTGCCTTTTCTATTTTCCTATAAACTTTTTTAAACAGGCTTACAAACC
>JAZOLJ010000085.1:0-11445 GCA_045652845.1 Eubacteriales bacterium
CTTTAGCCCCTCTATCTCCTGTGTGAGGGCACTTTCCTTTATGTAGCTTTCTTCCTTTGTCTTTTGCAGCTCGCTTTCAAGCTCTGCAATGCGGGCAAGATTTTTTGCCTCGGTGTCGCTTGTGTCACCGTCCGTTGGCGGCACTGCCGCGCATCCTGATAGGAAAACCACCGCCGCTATCAGCAACAAAAAAATACTTTTTTTCATGCTTCACACTCCTTTTTTGTTTAGTATAGCAAAGCGAAAGCGAGAAAGAGCACGAACGGTGTAACTCGTTTAATTTTTTTATTGTGCGAAAATTCCTTGACATTAAGGCTTTTTGAAAGTATAATATAAATGTAAAAATTGTTTTTGAGGTGATTGAATATGTTTACTAAAAATGCTGATATCCCTTACACCGACCTTGGTGGCGGTGTGAAACGCAAAATACTTTCTTATGATGAAAAAATGATGGCGGTGGAGGTGCATTTTGAAAAAGATGCCGTGGGTGCCATGCATACCCACCCCCACACGCAGATCTCCTACGTGCTTGAGGGTGAGTTCCGTGCAACGATCGGTAACGAGGTGCGTGTGATCGTTAAGGGTGATACCTATGTTACCGCCCCCAATGAGCCGCACGGCGTGGTGTGCCTTGCAAAGGGCGTGCTACTTGACGTTTTTACACCCATGCGCGAGGACTTTGTAAATTAAGTTAAAAGAGAGAACCCCCACACAAGGTGGGGGTTCTTTTTTTGTGGAGCATGCTTAACGAAATTCAAGCCTTTCGAGTTTAGTGCTATGAGGCTTGCTGTCTTTCGCTTTTACGCCCTTCGGGAGATCAGTCTCTCCACTTGATATAGTCGTCATACTCCTCTTGGCTGTGAAATCTGGGCTGGTCGTGGTAGGGGTTGAGATCCGTATCGGGCTTCGGCACGATGTCCACGTGCCCCCGATTCACCCGCCCCAAATTGCGGTAATCGGTATAGTCATAATCTCCTAAGCGGTGTTTCCCCTCTGTGATGGGAAATGGTACATACATAGCACAGTCAAAATGGACGGCGTAGTATCCCACCACGCGCCCCATTGATACCGCAAAGTTCTCCGCATCCAGGGAGTCATATAACGTGTGTCCCTCGTAATCGTCGGTGTTTGAGCCCTCTTGATGAAGGTCTCTGGCCTGCCACACCGAGCAAAGCGTCAAGATCTCCCGCTCCAGCTCCGCCGATATCTCTGTCTTTGCCATATCTGCGGCAAACTCTTGTCCTTGCTCCAAAACGTAGCATTTCATCGCTTCGTTCCCCTTTTTGTAAAGATTCGATTTGATCGATGGTTTATTATACCACATCCCCCTAATTCATGTCAAGAGTTTTTCGCGGCATAAAGCCGTCACCGTAAAATGGCAAAAGGCGCAAAGACAGACAAAAAGAAAAAGCCCCCGACAGAGCTGTCGGGGACAATTCATAGAAAAAACAAAACGAAAACCGAAAAAGTTCGATTTTCGTTAAGCTTGGTGGAGCATAGGGGGTATTCGCGCAACGCGCGAAGATTTTTGCTCGCGCCTTACGTGAACAAGCTCCCGTCGGCTTGCTCGCAAAATGCGAACCCCATTTTGCGCCGTCACGGCGCAAAGGGGGTTCTGCCAAACTCCACCAACAAAAAAGGCACCCTAGGGTGCCTTTTTTGTTGGTGGAGCATAGGGGATTCGAACCCCTGACCCCAACACTGCCAGTGTTGTGCGCTCCCAACTGCGCTAATGCCCCGTGACTAACGGTGTTATTATAGCAGAAGTGCGATAAGTTGTCAAGCCCCTTTTTGCATTTTTAGAAGCGTTTTTAAAAATCGAGCGCAAGTATTGATTTTTTCTTGTGAGCGACGTCTTATGACGAAATCGCAGTCAAACAGCAACACGCGGCAATGGCAGCAGTGGCATTCAACACCTGCTCACGCCTGCATCTTTTCGTTGATACGTGCGATCAGCGCGGGTAGCTCCGAGAGTGCCTCTATGGTATGATCGGGCTGCAGGCAGTCCTTGGGGAAGGGCTTTACGTAGGGAATCCAGATCGCTGTTAGCCCCGCCTTTTTTGAGCCCTCAACGTCGTTGATGGGGTGGTCGCCCACGTATACCGCCTCCTCGGGCGCAACGCCCATTTCGCGGCAAATTGCGTGGTAGGCAGAGGCGTGCGGCTTGCCCTCGGGCAGGCTACCACTGATGATAATGTTATCAAAATAAGGGGCAAGCGGGGTGTTGTTTAGCTTGTCCATCTGGCTGCTCACACCGCCGTTTGTCAGCATACCGATCTTGTAGCCCTGCTCGCGCAGGGTGGTGAGGGTGGAAAGGGTATCATCCCAAAGCGTGATGGTGCGCGGCTGATGGGTTCTGATCACCTTCATGTACTCGTCATAGGTGGGTGTCTTTTTAAACACACCGTTTGCCACCTTTTCTTTATATACGTCGGGCCAACCGGCGGGATAAGCCCCGTCCTTATCAGCCTGCTTCATGCGGCGAAGCAGCTCCTCGTCCGAAAGCTCGGTGTTGATAAATTCTGCCATATCTCTTTTAAAGAGAGGAAACATTTTGGTGTAGCTGGCATCTCGGTTGTAAAGTGTGTGGTCAAAGTCAAATATTACGGCTTTAATCATGATCGTTCTCCTTCGCGGCTTTGTTTTTTCCTTTTAATTTGCGATAGGGGATTGTGCGACATTGCCTCTTGCATGTGCGCGCTGCTCACGTGCGTGTAGATCTGTGTGGTATTCAGCTGCTCGTGCCCCAAAATGTCCTTTAGCACGCGCACGTCAACCGCGCCCGATTGGTACATGAGTGTCGCTGCGGTGTGGCGCAGCTTGTGTACCGATAAATGGCGGTCACCAAGCCCTGCGAGATCCAGATATTTATAAACCATCCATTGCACGGTCTTTACGCTGATGCGGTTGTTTTGCCCGCTTAAAAACAGTGCCTTTTCCTTGTCCGATCTGCCATTTTTCTCGGCAAGGCGGATCGGCATGTATTCGGCAAGTGCCGTTTTGCAAGCCTCGTTTAAATAAATGATGCGCTCCTTTGCGCCCTTGCCCGTTACACGAAGCGATTGCATCTCGCGGTTGATATCGGTGAGGTTGATGCCACAAAGCTCCGACACACGCATGCCGCAGTTTAAAAACAGCGTTACAATGGCATAATCCCTTATAACGGTGCGAGATTTTTTGTCATTTTTGATGGTATCAAGCAAAAGCAACGATTCCTCAAGCGATAAAAATTTCGGCAGACTTTGCTTGCGCTTGGGTGATTCGATATCGGCGGCGGGATTTACCTCCAGCTGCTTTGTTTTGGTAACGAGATAGCGGTAAAACATGCGCACGGATACCAGCTTGCGCGCCTTGGCAGCCCATAAATTTTTGCGCACCGAGCCTGTGTATTGCAAAAAGGCGTAGATCTCGGTGGTACGGATCGAGCCGATAAACTTGAGGTCAAGCCCGCTGATATCAATGGCGAGAAATTCCTCACTGTCAAGGTCAATACCCTCGCGGCTTGCCACCACGTACCGCAAAAAGGTGCGCAGGTCGAGCAGATACTCCGAAACGGTTTTTTGAGAGCAGTTTTGTATGCCCGATTTGTAGGCGGCAAATTCCCTCACTGCCTCGGGCAGCTCGCGCAAGGGGACTGCGTATTGATTTTTCATAACTGCTCCTTTTTTGTGACGGTTGTATGACTTTTTGCGAAAAATGCAAAATCTTCTGCTTTTTGTATTGAAAAACGCAAGGATTTTCGGTATAATGAGCATAGGTACATTTATCAATACAGAAGGGAAACAGTGCAGTGAAAGAGTTCTTTAAAAAATATTCCTATACCATGGTCAAGCTGTTTGTCAATCAGTTTGCCATTGCGTTGTTCGGTTTGGGTCTTGCCTTTGCCAGCGGATACTCCGAAAGCAATACCATGAAGATCGTGACGGGCATCGGTGCGATCGTGTTTTATTTGTTTTTGCTCTACGCCCATATGTGGGAGGTTGGCGCAAAGGATGGCATTTCCGCCGAGGCGCGCGAAACCTCGCGTGGGCTTTGGCGTGGCTTTGTGATCGGTCTTGGGGCAAACAGTATCAATTTGCTGCTGGCATTTCTCATACTGCCCGGTGCATTTGCGCCGCTTGGCAGCGCGCTTGACGGCATGAGTGCGGTATTTTCGGTGATCGCCCTGCTTCTTGAGGGTATGTATATCGGTATTTTATCCTTGCCCCTTGGCGGCATTGCGCTCAATCAATACGCATGGGTGTATTTTGCCATTACCGTGCCTGCTATCGTGGTATGCGGTGCTGCGTATATCCTCGGCAGCTTTAATTTGCACGCTACTAATATTCTAATACAAAAAAACAAAGATGTCAAGAACAATGGCAGACCTGAATAAAATATTTTAAAATGAATTAAAATATATTAAAAAAATTACGAGATCCCGATTCATCTTGCGCCGCAGTGCGCGATGGATCGGGATCTTTTTGCATAAGCGATCTTTTTTTGGCGATGATTGACATGTAGCTCTGGAGCTATATGTTACAAATCATTCATAGTATGTTCACCAAATGTACAAAACGCCATGCTATTATTTTCATTGTCATTAAATGTGGTTTTTAAAACCACGAAAAGAAATGACAATAAACTCAAAACACGGAGGCTTTGCCAAAATGAAAACGTTTGCAAAAATAATCAGAGGTGTAACCGTGCCGCCCGCCATTGTTACGGTTTTATTTTTGCTGCTCTATTTTTCGCGCGACGACGTGATCACAAATCCCTTTGACCTCTGCCTTTCGCTCTTCTTTTTGGCGGTGGTTCCCGTGCTTGCATATCCCTTGCAGGCAATTGTGCCTGCCTTTCGCCCGGGTGGGCAGAAAATGAAGCGAAGGCTGGCGTTTATTCTCTCCATTATGGGGTATATTGCAGCCGTTTTGGTCAGTCTTTTGCGCGGTGCCATTCCAAATCTTGCGTATATTGATGCCGTTTATCTTTGCTCGGTGGTGGTGCTTACCCTCATTAACGTGGCAACGCCTTGGCACGCCAGTGGGCATGCCTGCAGCATCGTGGGGCCTATCGCCTTGCTTGCCTGCTTCTTTGGCTGGTGGGCGATCCTGCCCGGTGCCGCTGTCATCGCGCTTTCCTTCTGGTCTTCGGTGTATTTAAAGCGTCATACCGTGCGCGAATATCTGCTTGGTGCCATCTCGCCGCTTGCTTCCGCCGCGCTGATGTATCCGCTGTTTTTGCCGACGTTTTAATAAAAACAGGCTTCTTGGTAGAAGCCTGTTTTTTCCTTTGCTCGGTGCTTTACTTTTAAATTTAATTGTGATATACTATTATAAGCATTATTATGGGGAGGTGTACCATGAGCGACGGCAGATTTCAACTGAAAAGCAGCTTTCAGCCAATGGGCGACCAGCCCGAGGCGATCAAGGCTTTGGTCGCGGGGCTTGATGCGGGCATGCGCTATCAAACGCTGCTGGGTGTTACGGGCTCGGGCAAGACCTTTACCATGGCAAACGTGATAGCGAGCGTTAACCGCCCCACCCTTATTCTTGAGCCGAACAAAACGCTTGCCGCGCAGCTTTGCTCTGAAATGCGCGAGTTCTTTCCCGACGCGGCAGTGGAGTTTTTTGTTTCTTATTACGACTACTATCAGCCCGAGGCGTACATCCCCGGCAGGGATATGTATATTGAGAAGGATGCCTCGATCAACGACGAGATCGATCGCCTGCGCCACAGTGCCACCTCGGCGCTGCTTGAGAGACGTGACGTGATTATTGTGGCAAGTGTATCCTGCATTTACTCTCTGGGTGATCCTGTTGAGTACCGCAATCTCGTGATCTCCCTGCGCCCCGGGATGGAAATGAACCGTGACGAGCTGCTTGCCCGTCTTGTTTCGATCCAGTATGAGCGCAGTGACCTCAATTTTCAGCGCAATAAGTTCCGCGTGCGCGGTGATACCGTGGATATTTACCCCGCAGGCTTTGGTGATACGGCGGTGCGCGTTGAGTTTTTCGGTGATGAGATCGACCGCGTGACCGAGTTCCGTGCCGTTACGGGCGAGGTAATACGCGAGCTGCGCTATTTTGGTGTTTTTCCCGCCACGCACTATGCGGTTTCTGCCGATAAGCGCGAGGCGGCACTTGCCGAGATCGGCGCGGAAATGCTTGACCGCGTGGCGTTTTTTGAAAGCGAGCACAAGCTACTTGAAGCGCAGCGCATTGCCGAGCGCACCAAATACGATATTGAAATGCTGCGCGAGGTAGGGTATTGCTCGGGTGTTGAAAACTATTCGCGCGTGCTTTCGGGCAGACCCGCAGGCTCAACCCCTTATACGCTGCTTGATTATTTCCCGAAGGATTATCTGCTTATTGTGGACGAGTCGCACGTCATGCTGCCGCAGGTGCGCGGCATGAGTGGCGGCGACACCGCCCGCAAAAAAAATTTGGTGGATTTTGGCTTCCGTCTGCCGTCGGCATACGACAACCGTCCGCTTTATTTTCATGAATTTGAGGAGCGCGTAGGGCAGGCGATCCTTGTGAGTGCTACCCCTGCCGATTTTGAAAAGCAAAACTCCCGGCAGATCGTAGAGCAGATCATTCGCCCCACGGGTCTGCTTGACCCCGAGGTGGAGGTGCGCCCCATCGCAGGGCAGGTTGACGATCTGATGGGTGAGATCAGAGAACGCGCCCAAAAGGGCGAGCGCGTGCTGGTTACCACGCTGACCACCCATATGGCAGAGGATCTGACCTCGTATTTTGAGGAAAACGGCATTCGTGTGCGCTATATCCACCACAACGTTGAAACTATTGAGCGCATGGAGATCATTCGCGATCTGCGCATGGGGAAATTTGACGTGCTGGTGGGCATCAATCTGCTGCGTGAGGGTCTTGATCTGCCCGAGGTGTCGCTCGTTGCCATTCTTGATGCCGACAAGGAGGGCTTTTTGCGTACCGAAACCTCGCTGATCCAAACCATCGGCAGAGCCGCCAGAAACGCTTCGGGCAAGGTGATTATGTACGCCGACAGTATCACAAAGTCTATGCGTGTCGCCATTACCGAAACCGAACGACGCCGCGCGATACAGGATGCCTACAACAAGGCAAACGGCATCACACCCAAAACGATCGTGAAGGGTGTGCACGATATCATTGATATCGGCAAGGCAGCAGAGGAAGTGAGCGGTAAGGGCAAAAAGAAGCTCACGAAGACCGAGCGCGCCAAGCTAATAGAAACACTCTCGGCAGAAATGCGCGATGCCGCAAAGCGCCTTGAATTTGAGCAGGCGGCGTTCCTGCGCGACAAGATCAGGGAATTACGAGAAAGCAAGGAAGAATAATATGCCAAACGAGCTGATTTTAAAGGGCGTTCGCGTCCATAATTTAAAAAATATAGATGTCACCATTCCGCGCGATAAGCTGGTGGTGCTAACGGGTCTTTCCGGGTCGGGCAAGTCCTCGCTTGCCTTTGATACCATTTATGCCGAGGGGCATCGCCGCTTTGTGGAGTCGCTCTCCTCTTATGCGCGCATGTTTTTGGGGCAGCTGGATAAGCCCGATCTTGATACCATCGAGGGGCTTTCTCCCGCCATTTCCATTGACCAAAAGACCACCTCTAAAAACCCGCGCTCCACGGTTGGCACGGTGACCGAGATCTACGATTATCTGCGCTTGCTTTATGCCCGTATCGGCGTGCCGCACTGTCCCGTTTGCGGCAAGGAGATCCGACAGCAAACGAAGGATCAGATCGTCGATCGCATTCTCGAGATGCCCGAGGGCACACGCTTTTTGGTGCTCGCACCCGTGGTGCGCGCGCAAAAGGGTATGCACGAAAAGGTGCTAAACGATGCCCGCAAAAGCGGCTACGTGCGCGTGCGTGTGGATGGCAGCATGTACGAGCTTTCCGAGGAATTTAAGCTTGATAAAAACAAAAAGCATACCATTGAGGTCGTGGTGGATCGCCTTGTTTTGCGCGGCGATATTCGCGCACGCCTTGGTGATTCGGTGGAAACAGCACTCTCGCTTGCCGACGGCAATCTTTTGATCTCGCCCGTGGCAAGGGAGGGGGAGGCGGCACAGGGCGAGCTCTCCTTTTCGCAAAACTATGCCTGTGAGGAGCACGGCATTTCCTTTGGCGAGCTTGAGCCCCGTATGTTTTCCTTTAATAATCCCCAGGGTGCCTGCCCCAAATGCGCGGGGCTTGGGCAAATGCGCCGCCTTGCGGTTTATAAGCTGATCCCCGACGACACGCTCTCGCTTTCCGAGGGCGCGATCGCCGTTAATGGCTTTAAGAGCTTAACCGCTGATGACGGCTGGAACGGCCCTTTGTTTGCTGCCGTTGGCGAGCGCCACGGCTTTACCATGAACACCCCCGTTAAGGATTTTACGGCGGAGCAGCTGAATGTGCTTTATTACGGCTCCGACGGGGAAAAATATCACGTTGTGCGTTATTTTGGCGGTGAGGCGCATGAGCAGGTCGTGCCCTTCGATGGGCTTGTTCCCATGATCGAAAAGCGCATGAATATGAACGGGATCGGTGAATATTACGATGATTTTATCGAGGATGCGCCCTGTCCCGAATGCGGCGGCAAGCGTCTTTCTAAAACCGTGCTTGCCGTTACGGTCGGCGGTAAAAATATTGACGATTTTTGCAATCTTTCGGTGGGTGACGCGCTCGATTTTGTGAACGGCCTTACCCTTACCGAAACAGAGCAGACCATCGCGAAGGAAATTTTAAAGGAGGTGCGCGCACGCCTTGGGTTTCTGATTAGCGTGGGGCTTGATTACCTCACGCTTGCACGCCGCGCGGGCACGCTTTCGGGTGGCGAGGCACAGCGTATCCGCCTTGCCACGCAGATCGGCTCATCCCTGATGGGTGTGCTGTATATTCTTGACGAGCCCAGCATTGGGCTCCACCAGCGTGATAACGTCAAGCTGATCCGTACGCTGCAGCGTCTGCGTGACCTTGGCAACAGCGTGCTTGTGGTAGAGCACGATGAGGAAACCATGGAGGCAGCGGATTTTATCGTGGATATTGGCCCCGGCGCGGGTATTCACGGCGGTGAGGTGGTTTTCGCGGGCACGCCTGCCGAGATCATGCAATGCGAAAAATCCATTACGGGTGCCTATTTATCGGGCAAAAGGTCTATCCCTGTTCCCACAGAGCGTCGCCGCGGCAACGGGCACGTGCTTTCGGTGCGCGGTGCGCGCCAAAATAACCTCAAGGGCATTGACGTGGATATTCCGCTTGGTTCTTTGGTGTGCGTTACGGGTGTTTCGGGCTCGGGTAAATCCTCGCTGGTGAACGGTATTCTTTATCCGTATCTGGCGCACAAGCTAAACCGTGCCGCCACTTACCCCGGGCCCTATGACAGCATTGACGGCACCCAATATCTTGACAAGGTCATTGACATTGACCAAAGCCCCATCGGGCGCACACCGCGCTCAAATCCCGCCACCTATACGGGGCTTTTCAACGAAATTCGCGATCTGTTTGCCAAAACCCCCGATGCGCGCGCACACGGCTACACCGGCGGCAGATTTTCCTTTAACGTAAAGGGCGGCAGATGCGAGGCGTGCGAGGGTGACGGTGTCAAGAAGATCGAAATGCACTTTTTGCCCGACGTGTACGTCAAATGTGACGTGTGCAAGGGCAAGCGATACAACCGCGATACCCTCGATGTGCTTTATAAAGGCAAAAATATCTCCGACGTGCTTTCAATGACCGTTGAGGAGGGGCTCTCCTTCTTTGCGGATATTCCTTCGATCAAGCGAAAGCTCCAAACCATGTTTGACGTGGGGCTTGGTTATATTGCAATCGGACAATCCTCCACCACGCTTTCGGGCGGCGAGGCACAGCGCATTCGCCTTGCCACCGAGCTTTCAAAGCGCAGCACGGGCAAGACAATTTATATTTTGGATGAGCCCACAACGGGTCTGCACAGTGCGGACGTTGCAAAGCTGATCGGCATGCTGCAGCGGCTGGTGGATGCAGGGAACACGGTGCTTGTGATCGAGCATAATCTTGACGTCATTAAAACGGCTGACTATATCATTGACCTCGGGCCAGAGGGCGGTGACGGCGGTGGCACGGTGCTTGCCACGGGCACGCCCGAGGAGCTTGCCGAAATGCCCCGATCCTTCACGGGGCAGTATTTGAAAAAATGGATGGGGAGGGGCAGATAATGGAGTTTGTTGCAACCTGCCTTTTTGGGCTTGAAAGGCAGCTTGGCGAGGAGCTGGATGCGATTGGTGTCAAGCGTCTTGAAACCATTGACGGGCGTGTGACCTTTGCGGGTGAGGAGTGTGACCTCGCCCGCGCCAACATGCGCCTGCGCTGTGCCGAGCGCATTTACATCAAAATAGGCGCGTTTCAAGCGCGCAGCTTTACCGAGCTGTTTGACGGCGTGCGCGCGCTCCCATTTGAGGATTATATTGGCCCCGAGGATGCCTTTCCCGTTAAGGGTCACGCCATCAAAAGCACGCTTTTTTCGGTGCCCGATTGCCAAAGCATTGTCAAAAAAGCCGTGGTCGAGCGTCTGCGTGCCATGCACGGCGTAACTGTCCTGCCCGAGGAGGGCACGAAATATCAGATTGAGTTTTTTATCTTTAAGGACGTTGCCACGCTCATGATCGACACCTCGGGTGTGGCGCTCCACAAGCGCGGCTATCGCCCCGCGGCAGGTGCAGCCCCCTTGCGTGAAACGCTGGGTGCTGCCATTGCCCTGACTGCGCGCCCGCGCACCGATACGCTGATTTGGGATCCCTTCTGCGGCTCGGGCACGATCGTGATCGAGGCGGCACTCATTGAAAAGAACATATCCCCCAATACGGGGCGAGCTTTTGCCGCTATGGACTTTGATTTTTTGGATGGCAGGATCTGGAAAGCCGCGCGCGAGGAAGCCGAGGATCTTGTGCGGCGCGGAGAAAAAATAGAGCTGTTTGGCTCGGATATTGACGACAAGGTCTTGCAGTATGCAAGGGAAAATGCTGCCCGTGCGGGTGTTGGCGACTGTATCAAATTCTTTCATGCCGACGCGAAAAAAATTGAAAAGCCCGACCGACGCGGCACGCTTATTTGCAATCCGCCCTACGGCGAGCGCATGATGGAGCTAAAGGAGGTAGAGGCACTTTACCGCGAGATCGGTAAAACCTTCGCCACCTTCGCGCCGTGGCAAATGTACGTGCTCACCTCTCACCCGCAGTTCGAGCGCTTTTTCGGTCGCCGCGCCGACAAAAAACGCCGCCTGTATAACGGCATGATCCCGTGCGATCTTTATCAATATTTCCGCCCCGTTACGGCACTAAATGATATTAAAGTGCCCGCACACGAGGGGATGGCGCACGTTGCCCTCAAGGGCTCAAGGGGCAAATGATCCCGTGTGGCGCGCTTGAAGCGGATATCACAAGCAAGTGCCTAAAATCATAATAAAAACCGCGCCGCAAGCTTGCGGCGCGGGTTTTGTTT
>JAZOLJ010000086.1:0-12449 GCA_045652845.1 Eubacteriales bacterium
TATGCGTGAGGAGGAAATGCTATGATCGGCTTTGCGCTTTGCGGCTCCTTTTGCACGATTCGATCGGCACTGGTGGAGATGGAAAGGCTTACAGGGCAGTACGAGGTGCAGGGGATTGTGAGCGAAAACGTTTATCAAACCAATACTCGTTTTGGTAAAGCCGCCGAGGTGATCGACGAGATCAAGCAGCTAACGGGCAAGGAGGTCATCCACTGTATAGTGGAAGCCGAGCCGCTGGGGCCAAAATCGCCCCTTGAGGCACTGATCATTTGCCCCTGCACAGGCAATACGCTTGCAAAAATGGCAAACGGTATCACCGATACCGCCGTTACCATGGCGGCAAAGGCGCATTTACGCAGCAACCGCCCGTTGGTGATCGCACTTGCCTCAAACGATGCGCTCTCCGCAAACCTAAAAAATATTGGGCAAATGCTGACGCGCAAAAACGTGTATTTTGTGCCAATGAAGCAGGATGACCCCGAAAAAAAGCCCCATTCGCTCGTGGCGGATTTTTCACAGCTTGCAAAAACGCTTGATGCCGCTCTTTGTGGCAAGCAATACCAACGTTTGTTTTAGATGCAATAAAAAGGCGCGCGCCCAAAGGCGCGCGGCTTTTTTGATCATTGCTTTTCTTTTGGTGTTCGGCGACGGTAAAGCCAAAGGGAGAGTGCCAAAAATAAAATGAAAAGGACAAAAAAGAGAATGATCACGGTTGTGTTACGAGTGCTGACGGCGGCACCTCCGAGCACGGCAAGAAAGATGCCGGGCAGACGCCCCACGGTTGAGAGCAGCATAAAGACCGAGAAGCGCATTTCGGTAAGACCCATGAAATATGCCAGCATATCCTTGGGTACACCGGGGATCAAAAAGAAAACAAGAGTTAATAAATTTTGCTTTTCATTTGCTTTCAAAAAGAACACTTTTTGCAGTTTTTCTTCTGAATAAAAGGATTTTACGGTTTTTGCACCAAAAATGCGCGCAAGCGTGAATGCTAGCACCGAGCCGATCGCCGCACCAAGTGAGGTGAGGAGCGTACCACCCAAAATTCCGTAGCAGTAGCCACCTACAATCTCAAACGGATGCCCGGGGATAGGGGCAAGCACCACCTGTGCCGCCATCAGCGCGGTGAAGATAAAACGCCCCCAAAAGCCATAGCTCGCCATTTGCGCGCGGAAGGCATCGGGGTCGGACACCATGGCGGTAAGGCTATCCCAAAACAGCACTGTGGCACCTGCAAGCAGCAGCAAAAACATCACAAGACAAAGCGTGGTAAGCACGCGTCTTTTCGTTTCTTCGCGCAATGGCTTCACCTCCCATGCAGCTGATCTTTTTTTATTTTAACACATTTTTCGCTAAAAAGCAATACCGCAGCCTCGGTGGTGACTACGCTTACTTTAAGAATTTTCGAAACTTCAAAAAATTACAAAAAACGCTTTTCAAACTGACGGAGTTATGCTATAATAAGAACAATAATGATATTTGAGGATGACGCTATGAAAACAATTTCCCGTAATCTTACCATGCTGTTTGACTATTACGAAATGACGATGGCGAACGGCTATTTTAAAAAAGGCATGGGCGACATGATCGCTTATTTCGACGTTTTTTATCGCAGCAACCCCGACAACGGCGGCTATGCGATAGCCGCAGGCCTTGAGCAGGTGATCGAATACATCAACGATCTGCGCTTTGATGAGGATGATATTGCCTATCTGCGCGCCAAGGGCGGCTTTGACGAGGCTTTTCTTGATTATCTGCGCAATTTTAAATTCTCCGGTGACATTTGGGCGGTGCCGGAGGGCACGGTCGTTTTCCCGGGTGAGCCCTTGATGACGGTGCGCGCTCCCACCATGGAGGCGCAGTTTATCGAAACCTATCTTTTGATGATGCTCAATCACGAATCCATGATCGCTACCAAGGCGGCGCGCATTACCCGCGCTGCCAAGGGCAGGCCCGTCAGTGAATTCGGCTCTCGCCGCGCACAGGGTGCAGATGCTGCCATTCTCGGCGCGCGCGCAGCCTACATCGGGGGTGTGTCGGGCACGGCGTGTGCCATTGCCGATCAGGTTTACGGCGTGCCCGCCTCGGGCACCATGGCGCATTCTTGGGTGCAAATGTTTGACAGCGAATACGAGGCGTTCCGTACCTACTGCGAGCTTTATCCAAACAGTGCCACCCTTCTTGTCGATACCTATAACGTGCTCGAATCCGGCGTGCCCAATGCCATTCGTGCCTTTCGCGACACGGGCGCAAAAAAATGTGCTGTGCGTATTGATTCGGGCGATATTGCGTATCTTTCCTGCAAGATCCGCAAGATGCTTGATGAGGCGGGGCTTACCGATTGCAGGATCATAGCCTCCAATTCGCTTGACGAGTATATCATTCGCGGGCTTTTGCAGCAGGGCGCGCAGGTAGACGCCTTTGGCGTTGGCGAGCGTCTGATCACCTCCAAGAGCAACCCCGTATTTGGCGGCGTATATAAGCTGTGCGCGGTTGAGGATAAGGAAGGGAACATTTTACCTAAGATCAAGCTGAGCGAAAACGTGGGCAAGATCACCACACCGCATTTCAAAAAGGTGTATCGCTTGTTCGGAAAGGATACCGGCAAGGCGGAGGCGGATCTTATCTGTGTTTACGATGAAACGGTAGACGACACCAAGCCGCTTGAAATTTTTGATCCTGAAAACACATGGAAGACAAAGGTGCTTGAAAGCTTTACGGCAAAGGAGCTGCTTGTGCCGATCTTCAAGCACGGCAAGCAGGTCTATACCTCCCCCACGCTTGATGAGATCCGCGCTCACTGCAGGGCGTCGCTTGATAGCATTTGGGAGGAGGTAAAGCGCTTTGATAATCCCCACAACTATTACGTTGACCTTTCGAAAAAGCTTTGGGATATCAAATACGGTATGATCAAGGCACAGCGTCACGGTGATAAAACACAAAAGACGGTAAAATAAACTAATCGTTTTTGGACGATTTTTTTGGATTTTTGTCTTGACAACACAAGTTTAAATTGTTATAATATTAAAGATAAGTATGTATGCCCTTGCGCACACGTCGCGTATGCGACGTGTGCGCCGTAATGCGAAAGGAGTATTGCCGTGACGACACTGAAGAACCTGAATGTCGATTTTCTCAAAACCGCCAATATTTCTCCTTCCGTCACTTGCTCCGGCGACGATATCGCCGCTTTTGTCGATTTTTCTAAATATGTTGCTTTTCCCGGTTTTTGTGATGTGCACGTGCATTTCAGAGAGCCGGGTTTTTCATATAAAGAAACGATCAAAAGCGGGTCAATGGCGGCGGCAAGAGGCGGCTACACTGCGGTTTGCACCATGCCCAATCTCTCACCCGTGCCCGATAGCCTCGCGCACCTCGGTGAGCAGCTGGATATCATCAACAGGGATGCCGTGATCAAGGTGCTGCCCTTTGGCTCGATCACCGTTGCCCAGCGCGGAGAGATCCTCTCCGATATGGATGCCATGGCACCGTTTGTTGCGGGCTACTCCGATGACGGCGTTGACGTGCGCTCCGACAGCCTGATGCGCGCCGCGATGGAAAAGGCAAAATCACTCGGCAAAATGATCGTTGCACACTGCGAGATCAAATATGAGGGAATCGGTTATATTCACGATGGGGAATACGCGAGGGCGCACGGTCACCGCGGCATCACCTCCGAGAGTGAATATTTACAGGTTGCACGCGACATTGCCCTCTCAAAGGAAACGGGGTGCGCCTATCACGTTTGCCACATTTCTACCAAGGAAAGCGTTGACCTTATTCGTCGCGCCAAAAAAGAGGGCGTAAATATTACGTGTGAAACGGGCCCGCATTACCTTTTGCTTGACGACAGCTGCCTGCAGGAGCACGGCAGATTTAAAATGAACCCGCCACTGCGTGGCATCGCTGACAAGGAGGCGCTTTTAGAGGGCTTGATCGACGGCACAATCGATATGATCGCCACCGACCACGCCCCCCACTCGAAGGAGGAAAAGGCAAGAGGACTTGCGGGCAGCGCCTTTGGTATCGTTGGCATTGAAACCGCCTTTCCCGTGCTTTACACAAAGCTGGTAAGAGAGGGGATCATCAGCCAAGAAAGGCTGATCGAGGTCATGTCCACCAACCCCCGCCGCCGCTTTAATTTGCCCGTTGGCAATGACTTTACGGTGTGGGATCTTGAAGCGACCTATACCGTTGACCCCGCAGATTTTATCTCCATGGGGCACGCCACGCCCTTTGAGGGCTGGCAGCTCTTCGGCAAAAACCTCATGACCGTTCATAACGGACAGGTCGTTTATCTTGCAAAATAAAAAAATTTATCATAAAGAACACGGGAGGATGCTTTTATGGCAAAAAGAACAGACATCAAAAAAATCTTGATCATCGGCTCGGGACCTATCATTATCGGTCAGGCTGCCGAATTTGATTACGCGGGCACGCAGGCATGCCTTGCACTCAAGGAGGAGGGCTACGAGGTCGTGCTCGTAAACTCCAACCCCGCAACCATTATGACTGATACCACCATTGCCGACAAGGTGTATATGGAGCCCCTGACGCTTGAGTATATCGCCAAGATCCTCCGCTATGAGCGCCCCGACGCCATTTTGCCCGGCATCGGCGGTCAAACAGGTCTTAACCTTGCCATGCAGCTTGAGAAAAAGGGCGTTTTGAAGGAATGTCGCGTGGAATTGCTTGGTACGAGCAGTGAGTCGATCGAGCGCGCCGAGGACAGAGAGCTTTTCAAGGAGCTTTGCCAGTCGATCGGTGAGCCCACCATCCCCTCTGAGATCACCTATAGCCTTGACGAGGCAAAGGCTGCAGCCGAGCGCATCGGCTATCCCGTTGTGCTTCGCCCCGCATTTACCCTTGGCGGTACGGGCGGCGGCTTTGCCAACAACGAGGAGGAGCTCGTGGAGATCGGTGTGAACGCCTTCAAGCTTTCTCCCGTGCATCAGGTGCTGATCGAAAAGAGCGTGAAGGGCTACAAGGAGATCGAGTTTGAGGTTATGCGTGACGGCAAGGATCACGCCATTACCATTTGCGGTATGGAAAACATTGACCCTGTTGGCGTGCACACCGGTGACTCTATCGTGGTTGCACCCATCCTGACCCTCAATGATCACGACCTGAAGATGCTCAACGACAGCGCATTGAAGATCATCAAGGAGCTGAAGATCGAGGGCGGCTGTAACGTGCAGTTTGCACTCAACCCCACCACCAGCGAATACTATCTCATCGAGGTGAACCCCCGCGTTTCCCGTTCCTCCGCGCTTGCCTCCAAGGCAAGTGGCTACCCCATTGCGCGCGTAACCGCAAAGATCGCGGTCGGCATGTCGCTTGAGGAGATCCCGCTTGCCAATACCAATGCCGCGCGCGAGCCCGTGCTTGACTACGTGGTAGCCAAGTTCCCGCGCTTCCCGTTTGATAAATTTACCAAGGCATCTAACATTCTCGGCACGCAGATGAAGGCAACAGGTGAGGTTATGGGCATTGGCTCTAACCTTGAGGAGTGCCTTCTCAAATCGGTGCGCTCGCTTGAAACGGGCGTTTGCCATCTCCACAGCCCCAAGTTTGACGGCATGAGCCGCGAGGAGCTGCTTTCTTACCTTGGCGAATTCCATGCCGACGGCGTTTTTGCCGTCACACAGGCACTGCGCATTGGCGTTAGCATCGAGGAGCTTTACGAGGTAACCAAGATCACCCCCTACTTCCTTGAATCCTTTAAGCGGATCATTGAGATGGAGGAGGCTCTTAAGGCGGCAAAGGGCGACGTGAAGCTGCTTGGTGCCGCAAAGAAAATGGGCTTTTGCGATAAGTTTATTGCAAAGCTTTGGGGCATGAAGGAGGATGCCGTTTGCACACTCCGCAAGGAAAACGGTATCGTGCCCGTATTTAAGATGGCAGATACCTTCCACACGAATGCCTATATTCCTTACTTCTATTCCTCCTACACGGGCAAGAACGCCTCTGTTCTCACCGAGAAGAAGAAGGTTGTGGTGCTGGGTGCAGGCCCCATCCGTATCGGGCAGGGCGTTGAGTTTGACTACTCTACCGTGCACGCCGTTTCCACCATCAAGGAATCGGGCTATGAGGCGATCATCATCAACAACAACCCCGAAACCGTTTCTACCGACTACACCACCAGTGATAAGCTGTATTTCGAGCCCTTAACGCCCGAGGATGTGATGAATATCATTGATTTTGAGGCACCCGAGGGTGTTGTGGCATCGCTTGGCGGTCAGACCGCCATCAACCTCGCACAGCCCTTGACCGATAAAAACGTACGCATTATCGGCACTGACTGCGCGGCGATCGAGAGAGCAGAGGACCGCGGCTCGTTTGAGCGTCTTCTCAAGGAGCTGGATATCCCCCAGCCCGAGGGCTGCGCCGTAACCAAGATCGAGGATGGTGTTGCCGCAGCCGAGCGCATCGGCTACCCCGTGCTGGTTCGCCCCAGCTTTGTGCTTGGCGGTCGCGCCATGCAGATCGTTTCTAACGAAAAGCAGCTGCGCCACTACCTCAAAACCGCCGTTGAGGTGGATGAGGATAAGCCCGTTTTGGTTGATAAATATATTATTGGTAAAGAGGTTGAGGTCGATGCCATTTGTGATGGGCGCGACGTGTTTGTGCCCGGCATTATGGAGCTGGTAGAGCGCACGGGCATCCACTCTGGTGACTCGATCAGCGTATATCCCACCTTCAGCGTATCCGATAAGGTAAAGGGTATCATTTTGCAGTACGCAAAGAAGCTGGGTCTTGGCATTGGTATCGTTGGCCTTTATAACATTCAGTTTATTGTAGATAAGAACGAGAAGGTTTATATCATTGAGGTAAACCCGAGATCCTCTCGCACCGTGCCGTTCCTCTCGAAGGCAACCGGCTACAGCCTTGCCGATATTGCCACCAAGTGCATTCTCGGCGAAAGCCTGAAGGAGCAGGGTATCTTTGACCTGTATCCCGCAGAGAAGGAGCGTTGGTACGTAAAGGTTCCCGTATTCTCCTTTAATAAGATCCGCGGTCTTGATGCCTACCTCTCGCCCGAGATGAAGTCTACGGGTGAAGCGATCGGCTACGATAACAAGCTTAACCGTGCGCTTTACAAGGCACTGCAGGCATCCGGCATGAAGCTGCAGAATTACGGCTCGGTGCTTGCCACCATTGCCGATGCGGATAAGGAGGAGGCACTGCCTCTCATTCGCCGCTTCTATAACCTTGGCTTTAATATTGAGGCAACGGCAGGCACGGCGAAATTCCTTAAGGAAAACGGCATCCGCACGCACGTGGTGCGCAAGATCAGTGACCGCAGCGACGAGATCAAGGAGGAGATCAGACAGGGCTATATTGCTTACGTTATCAACACCAGCAACCTTGATTCGCAGCACGAAAAGACCGACGGTGTTGAGATCCGCAAGTGTGCAACCGAAAATAACGTTTCGATCTTTACCTCGCTTGATACCGTAAGAGTTTTGCTTGACGTGCTTGAGGAAACCACGCTTTGCATCTCCACCATTGATGCTTGATCTTGCCGCTTGGCGGTGAAAAAACCAAAACTTTCACGTGAATATTTAAGGAAGCTTGCAAATGAAACAGGGAATTTATGAAATTTTAAGCAACACCCCCTTAACCGAGGGGGTTATGCAGATGGAGCTTGGCGGAGATACCTCCGCCATCACCGCGCCCGGTCAGTTTATCAATATCAAGCTTGACGGGCTCTTTTTGCGCCGCCCCATTTCGATTTGCGATTGGGATGAACACAAAATCGTTATTTTGTATAAAGTCGTAGGCAAGGGCACCGAAAAAATGCGCGATATGCAGGCAGGGGAGCAGCTTGACGTGCTTACGGGTCTTGGCAATGGCTACGACCTTTTGCCCGCAGGCGAAAAGCCGCTGCTGCTTGGCGGCGGTGTGGGTGTACCGCCCCTTTATCGCCTTGCCAAGGAGCTTTTGGCGGCAGGCAAGCAGGTTTCGGTGATCCTTGGCTTTAATACGAGGAGCGAGATCTTTTATGAAAACGAATTTCGTGCGCTGGGTGCTGACGTAACCGTGACCACGGTTGACGGCAGCTACGGCACCAGGGGCTTTGTGACCGATGCCATGGGGGAAATAGACTATTCCTATTTTTATACCTGCGGTCCCGAGCCTATGCTGAAGGCGACCTATCGCGCCGCGAAAGCAAGCGGACAGTTTAGCTTTGAGGAGCGCATGGGATGCGGCTTTGGTGCTTGCATGGGATGCTCGTGCAAGACTGTGACCGGCAACAAGCGCATTTGTAAGGAGGGCCCCGTGCTCGTAAAGGAGGATATCATATGGGAGAAATAAATACCAAGGTTACCCTTTGCGGTATTGAGCTTGAAAACCCCGTGATCCCTGCCTCGGGCACGTTTGGCTACGGCTACGAGTTTGCCGAGCTTTACGATATTAACTGCCTTGGCTCCTTTTCCTTTAAGGGTACCACCAAGGATCCGCGCTTCGGTAACCCCACGCCCCGTATTGCGGAATGCACCGCCGGCATGATCAATGCCGTAGGACTGCAGAACCCCGGCGTAGAAAAGGTAATTTCCGAGGAGCTGCCAAGGCTTGCCAAGTGCTTTTATAAGCCCGTGATGGCAAACGTGAGCGGCTTTTCGGTAGAGGATTATGCCTATACCTGTGAAAGGCTCGATAAGGAAGCGCAGGTCGGTTGGCTTGAGGTAAACGTTAGTTGCCCGAACGTACATGGCGGCGGCATGAGCTTTGGCACAAGCCCTGCGGCGGCAGCCGAGGTCACGGCAGCGGTAAAAAAGGTAACCACCAAGCCCGTTATTATCAAGCTTTCCCCAAACGTGACCGATATCGTATCGATCGCAAAGGCTTGTGAGGCGGCGGGTGCTGACGGCATTAGCCTTATTAACACCATGCTTGGCATGCGCATTGATCTGCGCACGAAAAAGCCCGTGATCGCCAATACCATGGGCGGATTTTCCGGCTCTGCCATTTTCCCCGTAGCGGTGCGCATGGTCTATCAGGTTGCACACGCCGTGAAAATCCCCGTGGTTGGCATGGGGGGCGTTTCCTCGGCAGAGGACGTGGTTGAAATGATGCTCGCAGGTGCCACTGCCGTTGAGGTGGGGGCGGCAAACCTTGTCGATCCCTTTGCCTCAAAAAAAATTGTTGAGGATCTGCCCGCAGTCATGAAAAAATATAAAATAGACTCTCTTTGTGAAATTATCGGAGGTGTAAAATAATGGGAAAAGACGTTATTATCGCGTGTGATTTTGACAGCGCCGAGAAAACATTTGCGTTTCTTGACAAATTTACGGGCAAAAAGCCCTTTGTAAAGATCGGCATGGAGCTCTTTTACGCAGAGGGTCCCTCGATCGTGCGTGAGATCAAAAAAAGAGGGCACAAGATCTTTCTTGATCTTAAGCTGCATGACATTCCAAACACAGTAAAAAAATCCATGGCTGTGCTTTCCCACCTTGACGTGGATATGACCAACCTGCACGCAGGCGGTACGATCCGCATGATGGAGGGTGCACTTGAGGGCTTAACGCGCCCCGACGGCACGCGCCCGCTTCTCATTGCCGTAACCCAGCTAACCTCCACCGATCAGGAGAGCATGGAAAACGATCTGCTCATCAAGGAGCCCATTGACAAGGTCGTGATGCACTATGCTCACAATGCAAAGGTAGCGGGGCTTGACGGCGTTGTGTGCTCACCTCTTGAGGCGGGCAAGGTTCACGAGCTCTGTGGCAAGGAATTTGTAACGGTTACCCCCGGCGTGCGCTTTGCAGATGGCGATATCGGTGACCAAAAGCGCGTGATGACCCCTGCCCAGGCAAAGAAGATCGGCTCGGATTATATCGTTGTTGGCAGACCGATCACGGCGGCAGCCGATCCCGTTGCAGCTTACGAGCGCTGCATCAATGAATTTGTTGGTTAAGAAAGGAAGCTGTTATGGAAGCCTATAAGAGAGAATTTATTCAGTTTTTGGAGAGTGCCGGTGTTTTAAAATTCGGCGATTTCACTGCAAAAAGCGGCAGAAAGATCCCGTACTTTATCAACGCAGGTATGATCAAGACCGGTAGCGATATTGCAAAGCTTGGCGAGTTTTACGCAAAAGCGTATTTTGAAAAGCTCGGTGCCAAAAAGGCGGTGCTGTATGGGCCCGCGTATAAGGGCATTTCGCTTGCCGTTTCGGCAGCCGTAGCACTTTCAAAGCAAGAGCTGAACGTACCCTTCTTCTTTAACCGCAAGGAGGTTAAGGACCACGGTGAGGGCGGTGTGTTTGTTGGCTACGTGCCGACGGCAGGTGAGGAGATCGTGATCATTGAGGACGTGATCACCGCAGGCACCGCCATTCGCGAGAGCATGGAAATTCTTTCGCATCTTGAGGGCACAAGGGTTGCCGCTACCTTTATTATGGTGGACCGCAAGGAAAAGGGTCAGGGTGAGCGTGGCGCGATGCAGGAGATTGAGGAGCAGTTTGGCTTCCCTGTATATTCCATCGTTGACGTGTATGATATTATCGAATATCTTGAACAGGACCCCAAAAACGAAGAAAACGTAACACGCATCAAAAACTATCTTGCCATCAATGGCGCAAAGGCGTAATGCCGGGAGAAGCATGAAAATGAAAAGTGTAGTTGATATTCTTGATCTTTCTGTCGCTGAGGTTGACGAGCTGCTTGCCACAGCAGAGGATATCATTGAAAATCCTGCCAAATATGCCGCGGCTTGCCGCGGCAAAAAGCTCGCCACGCTCTTTTTTGAGCCATCTACGCGCACCCGTCTTTCCTTTGAGGCGGCTATGTATGAGCTTGGCGGTAACGTGATCGGCTTTTCCTCTGCCAGCAGCACCTCTGCCAGCAAGGGCGAAAGCGTAGCCGATACCGCAAAGGTCATCAGCTGCTATGCCGATATTATTGCCATGCGCCACCCGAAGGAGGGCGCACCGCTGGTAGCTGCCAACAACGCGGGCATTCCCGTGATAAACGCGGGCGACGGCGGACATCATCACCCCACGCAAACGCTTGCTGATCTGTTGACCATCAAGCGTGAGAAGGGCAAGTTTACGGGTCTTACCGTCGGCTTTTGCGGCGACCTCAAATTCGGGCGCACTGTGCATTCGCTGATCACTGCGCTTTGCCGCTACGAGAACATCAATTTTGTGATGATCTCGCCCGACGAGCTAAAGCTCCCCGGGTACGTAAAAAACGAGATTCCCGAGGGTCGTGGCTTTACCTACCGGGAAACCACCGATCTTGAAGCCGTTATGCCCACGCTTGATATTCTCTATATGACGCGTGTGCAGCAGGAGCGCTTTACCGATATTGACGAGTATCTGCGCCTGCGCGACGCCTATATTCTGAACCCCGAAAAGCTAATACCCGCCAAAAAGGATCTGATCGTGCTCCATCCGCTGCCTCGCGTAAACGAGATCAGCGTTGCGGTGGATGCCGATCCGCGCGCTTGCTACTTTAAGCAGGTAAAGAACGGCAAGTATATGCGTATGGCACTGATCCTCAAGCTGCTCAAGGAGGCAGAAGGCGGCAGTGTTGTCGAGAAAACGAAGGATCGCGACACCTATCTTTACGACTTTAAGTGTGATAACCCCCGTTGTATTACCACCACCGAGCAGGAGCTCGAGCAGATCTTCCGCGTGGTAAGCGCCGAAAACCGCATCTGCCGCTGCATTTATTGCGATACCAAAAAGATTTATTGATTATGGATAAAATTGTATCAGAGCTTCTTATTTACGGCGATATGCCGCGCGACAGCATTTTAATGGAGCTTGCCGCTATTTGCCGCGACGCAAAGAAAGAGGAAATCGACAAGGAGGCGCTTGTGGGGCGTGTATATCGCCAGGTCAAGCGCTTGCTTGTGCTTGCCACGGATTTTGGCTTTGACAAAAATCTTTGGCAAAATTACCTTACCTTTTTGCTGATGACCGACGAAAATCCCTTTACGCTGACCTGTGAAAAGATGGGCGTGCGTGAGGGAAGCGTGAATCATTTTGCAAAAAACGACTTTGCTGCCTTCAAAAAGCTGTTTCACTATGATTTTTTGCCGCTTGAGCAAAGGCTTGGTGTTGATTGCTTTTCCTGTCTTACCAATTACCGTGCCATCGAAAAGCCCGAGCTGATGTATAACAAGAGCGTCAGTGAAAAGGTGCAGGCGCTTTCATCCGACTTGGCCGCAGCCAAGACAACCGAGGAATTTTTCTCGTGTGTCACCTCATTTTACGGCGCCTTCGGCGTTGGTCAGTTCGTCTTAAACAATGCGTTTCGTGTGCAACGCGGCGCTGACCACCGTGTGGTCTTTCAGCCGATCAGCAACATGGAGCACGTGATGCATGCCGATGTTGTTGGCTACGAGCAGCAAAAGCAGCAGCTGGTGGAAAACACCGAGGCATATGTTTCGGGCAAGCGCGCCAACAACGTGTTGCTTTACGGCGACAGCGGAACGGG
>JAZOLJ010000087.1:0-2831 GCA_045652845.1 Eubacteriales bacterium
CTATTTTTAAGTATGGCTGAATGCCGCCAAGTGTAATGAGCGAAACACTTTGAATAGCTCCGTCCGCTTTTTCAGCAAAGAATGGCAGAAAAAAGAGAATTGCGATACTCAAATCAAGTAATCCGTATATTAAATCACGAAAACGCTTTTCTTTTCGTTTGTTATCTTCCTCGGCTATCGTCAATACCTCGTCGGTAGAGAGTAGCTCGTCAACCGTCACCGAAAAGAATTTCGCGATCGCTTTTAGTGACTCTATATTCGGATATCCTCTGCCTGACTCCCATTTTGAGATAGCAGTTCGAGATACATAAAGCTTCTCGGCAAGCTCCTCTTGCGTAAGTCCCTTTTGTTTTCTTAATTCTTGAAGTTTTTCATTAAATTCCATAATATATACTTGCCTACAAATTCAAGTTTATCTATTAGTTGTATTATACCATAAAAACGGTGAAAAGTAAATAGGACGGCTCAATTCTTTACAAATTGAACCGCCCTTTTTGATTAAAGCAAATCGTGCTCGATAGATTCAGCCATCTTGGCTTTGTATTCTTTGAAGATGTGAACGTGGATATTAGATGTAATTTCGGTGTTGCAATGTCCGAGGTGCTCGGAAATAACAAAAAGCTCTGCCAAAGCAGAGCTTTTTTGTGTATCGAAATAATTGCCGTAAGGCACAAATTATCTCTTCGAGAACTGAGGTGCACGACGAGCGCCCTTGAGACCGTACTTCTTTCTTTCCTTCATACGAGGATCGCGGCGCAGGAATCCTGCTGCCTTGAGAGCTGCACGGTAGTTGGGGTCAGCCTGCAGGAGTGCGCGAGCAAGGCCGTGGCGAATAGCGCCTGCCTGGCCGGAGATACCGCCGCCCGTAACGTTAGCGATGATATCAAACTTGCCGGCGGTGCCGGTTACGCCAAAGGGCTGGTTTACGATCAGCTTCAGGGTTTCAAGACCGAAGTAATCGTCAACGTCTCTGCCGTTGATGGTGATGGCGCCCGTACCGGGAACGATGCGAACGCGAGCAACGGATTTCTTTCTTCTGCCGGTGCCGTAGAAGTAAGGCTTTGCACTTGTATACATATCAATTTACCTTCCTTTCTAAATTACAGCACGATGGGCTTTTGTGCTTCGTGCTTGTGTGCATCGCCTGCGTATACCTTAAGACGGGTTGCAGCCTTTGCACCAAGTTTGTTGTGGGGCAGCATGCCTTTTACAGCAAGCTCCATTGCCTTTTCGGGCTTGGTTGCCATCAGGGTCTTGTACTGAACGGACTTCAGACCGCCAACGTAACCGGAGTGATGGTGATAGTATTTGTCCTCAAGCTTGTTGCCCGTGAGAACTGCCTTATCAGCGTTGATGATGATAACGAACTCGCCGCAATCGACGTGAGGGGTAAACTCAGGGCGATGCTTGCCGCGCAGAATGGTAGCGGCCTCAACAGCGGTTTTACCGAGGGGCTTGTTAGCCGCATCGATGACAAACCAACGACGCTCGATCGTTTCGGCTTTTGCCATGAAAGTGGACATGATGTTTCCTCCATAAATTTAGGTTAATTTTTTCGACCTGCACATTATAGCATAAGGAAGAATGCTTGTCAACCCCTTTTTTCAAAAAAAATTCAAATTTTTAATTTAGCACCATAAAACCTCTCGTTTTCTCCGTTTTTCACCCATTTTGCTCACTCACACGCAGTTGCCGTAACATTTTTTTAACGTACTATTTTGCGGCGAGGATACATAAATTAAAAAAGAAACAACCGTTTGGGAGGTAAAAAAGATGACCAATCGCTTCAAACCCGAGGGAATGCTTGAAAAAACCAAGGAAAATAGGGACGCACTCTCTTCCCCCGCTATGCTTGAGCGCGCATGGCGCACGGGGCAAATTTTAGAGGCACCCGTGCTGCTTTGCGACAACAAGCTTTGCTTACACGTGGATCTTGGCTGCATGCGCGGCGTGATAAAGCGCGAGGAGGCGCTTTATTGCCGCACGAACGAGGATATCAAGGATATCGCCATCATTACGCGTGTGGGAAAAACCGTAGCGTTTCAAATTCTCGGCTTTGAGGAGGAGAATGGCGAGCGCGTGGCGGTGCTTTCAAGACGGGCAGTGCAAAAGGCATGCATGACGGAATTTCTTTGTGATCTTGTGCCGGGAGATATCATCCCTGCGCGCGTGACGCATCTTGAAAATTACGGGGCGTTTGTGGATATCGGCTGCGGCGTTTCTTCGCTTTTATCCATTGACTGCATCTCGGTTTCGCGTATAGCGCACCCGCGCGATCGCCTAACGTGCGGCGCATATATATACGTAGCGATCAAAAGCATTGACAAGACCCTTGACCGTATTTTTGTGACCCTAAAGGAGCTGCTTGGCACGTGGGAGGAAAACACCGCGCGCTTTCAGGCGGGTGAAACGGTGGTGGGGCGCATACGAAGCATTGAGAGCTACGGAATCTTTGTGGAGCTTAGCCCCAACCTTGCAGGGCTGGCGGAGCTGCGCGGCAGCGGAAACACCCCCGTGCGCTGCGCCGTGGGTGACACGGCGGCGGTCTTTATCAAAAGCATTATCCCCGAGCGCATGAAGGTAAAGCTGGTGATCATAGATGCCTACCCTGCAGGCGATCCACCCGAGCCTCTCAAATATTACATCGATACCGAAAAAACAAAACATATTGATTACTGGGAGTATTCCCCCGCCTGCAGCACGCGCTTGATAGAAACAGTGTTTTGAGGTACTGCAAAAAGCACGCCACGGGTGTGCGTGGTGTCCTTAACGGACAAAACACGCACAACCGCGGGGGGCTTTTTTTTCTTTGCCTGCATGCGGCAAGCGGA
>JAZOLJ010000088.1:0-6423 GCA_045652845.1 Eubacteriales bacterium
AAAATTTTAATTCATAAATTTTGACAAATAAAAGATGCGTTGCCAAAACCACAGCAACGCACCAAGGCATATTAGAAAAATTAAAACACACGCCGCAATGTCCATATACCGCTCAATGACACAAAATCTTCAAATCTGCTAAAAACGTGCCCACAACCCAAAATCCTTATATTTTCCCGCTTTTTACATTCCCTTTTTTATACAAAATTTGCATTTTGTATAAAAACATATATTATAAAATATGCGTCGGTAAAGATTTTCCCTGCTCCGAAATGATTTCATCAAGTGGGTTGTCCACCCGCGTAATTCGCGTGCAGCTTCGCAAGCTCGCCCTTGGAGAGCGTCACCACCTCGCCGGTGGTGGAACAGGAGCGGGAGACCTTTCCTGAATTTTCTTGCGCCGAGAGGATTGACTTTTGCGAATTTTGTGATATACTAATATTTGACCGGGGAGAATGCGGAGTATTTGCAATGGCTTCCTTTGAAGCAAATTGCGCCGCAGTAACCCGGTTCTTTTTGTTGAAATCAACATTCGGATTTCTTTTCCCTCCAACGGCTTCCCCCACAACGTAGTGTCCGTTGTGGGGGCGCATATGCAAAACTTTGAAAAACACAAAAAGCAGAGGCAATCGCCTCTGCTTTTTTGTTGCATTATTCTTCCCTTTTTGTTTGTGCTTCCTTTTTATATTTTCTGCGCGTGGCTTCTCCGCCGCGCAGGTGGCGTTCTTTTTTATTTTTTTGCAAAATTTGATGCACCGAAAAAAACAGCGTGGCGTTGATGGCACGCAGATCGGTTGTAACATCCTTATGTACCGTGCTTTTGCTGATACCAAAGTGCGCGGCAGCATCGCGCACGGTGCAGCCGTTTTCCACGATGTAATTGCCAAGAACCTCGGGACGCGAGTGCTGCGACAAATCAAAATAATGCATAATCGGCTCTCTTCTCTGTTGAAATTTTGCTATTTTTCTGTTATACTGATGATATCGGTTATTCTACACTATGCAATAAGCCTCGGCAAAAGAACAAAGGAGCCGTTATTTATGATAAAGGAAGAAATTCGCTTTGGGGATTCTACCGTGATGGAGGGCATGACCTCCATTTCGGCACTGTTGGCAGCACGCGCTGCGGGTATCAACGACCGCGAGATCTTGGAAATTCGCTATGACGCCGCAAAAAAGGCGAAAAAAGCGCGGGAAATTGGATTTCTTGCAGCAAAATGCGCAGAGCTTGGGGTCAAGCTGACCGCAACCGATGCAGAAAATATTAACAGCTTAAGCATTGGCAACACGCACGGCGGCATTATTGCCATTTGCGGTGCGCGCACCCTACCCCCGCCCACTGCCGAAAATCTCCCTAAAAACGGCTTCCTTTGCCTGCTTGAGGGGATTGAAGATCCTTACAATTTCGGCTATGCACTGCGCTCACTTTACGCGGCGGGCTGCGACGGCATTTTGCTGGGTGAGCGCAACTGGATGAGTGCTGCGGGCGTTGTGGCACGCGCCTCTGCCGGTGCTTCGGAGGCACTTCCCCTCTTTAGCGGCAACGTGGAAGAGAGCGTAAAATTGTTAAAATCTATTGGCTACCGCGTGGCGTGCGCGGGTATTCGCGATGCGGTTTCCTACACCGAGGCAGATCTCAAAAAACCGCTTTTGTTGATCGTTGGCGGCGAAAAGCGCGGCATTTCCGCAGGTGTTGCCGCCCTTGCCGATACCACCGTGCGCATTGATTACGGGCGCGATTTTCGCGGCTCACTTTCTGCTGCCTCCGCCACCACGGTGCTGGCATTTGAAATTTTGCGGCAAAACTCGTAAAATCTTATTTTGGGTCTTTTGTTATTCTCTGTTGTGACAAAAATTATCATTTTTTGCGCTAAAAATTTGCTTTTACAGTTGAAAGTACAATAAAATTTTGTTATAATATACAATGGTAAAAAATTTGGGAGGTAGCATTATGCTTACATCTATTGTTGGTATTAACTGGGGAGACGAAGGCAAGGGCCGCATGGTCGACCTTCTTTCCGAGGAACAAGACATCGTCGTTCGTTATCAGGGCGGCAACAACGCCGGTCACACCGTTATCAACGAGCGCGGCAAATTCGTGCTCAATCTTTTGCCCTCCGGCATTCTGCGCCCCGAGGTGGTTTGCGTAATGGGCAACGGCATGGCGATCGACCTTGAGCATCTCGCAAAGGAGAGCGCAAAGCTGATCGAGGCAGGCGTGGAGATCTCTCCCAAAAACCTCAAGATCAGTGACCGTGCGATCCTCACCCTTCCCTATCACGTGCAGCTTGACTGCCTTGAGGAGGAGCGTCTTGCAGGCGAGAAATACGGCTCTACCCGCCGCGGAATTGCCCCTGTTTACGGCGACAAATATATGAAAAAGGCAATTCGCGCAGGCGACCTACTTGATCTTGACTATCTTGCAAAGCGCCTGCGTGGTATCGTTGCTTACAAGTCCCTTACTATTGAGGGTGTATACAAGGCAGAGCCCCTTAACTATGACGAGCTGTTTGCTTGGCTGAAGAAATATGCCGAAATGTACAAGGATTATATCGTTGACACCGGCATTTACCTCACCGAGGCTGTAAAGGCAGGCAAGCGCATTATGTTTGAGGCACAGCTCGGTGCTCTTCGTGATATTGACTTCGGTATTTATCCCTACACCTCCTCCTCCTCCACCATTGCCGCTTACGGCCCCATTGGTGCAGGCATTCCCGGTGTAAAGATCGACAAGGTTTACGGCGTTATGAAGGCTTACTCCACCTGCGTGGGTGAGGGCCCCTTCACTGCCGAGTGGTTTGGCGAGGAGGCTGAAGAGCTTCGTGCCGCAGGCGGTGAGTACGGTGCTGCTACCGGCCGCCCCCGTCGTGTGGGTCCCTTTGACGTAGTTGCTTCTCGCTACGGCTGCCGCGTGCAGGGTGCTGATTACATTGCCCTCACGAAGACCGATATTCTTTCTTATATGAAGAAGATTCCGATCTGCGTGGCTTACGACGTAAACGGCAAGCGCGTGACCGAGTTCCCCACCGGCAACGATCTTATCATTGCAAAGCCCATCATTGAGTACGTTGACGGCTGGAACTGCGATATCAGCGGCTGCCGCACCATCGAGGATATGCCCAAGGAGCTGATTGCTTACGTAAAGAAGCTTGAGGAGCTTGTTGATTGCAAGATCAAATACGTATCGGTTGGTGCCGAGCGTGAGGCTTACGTGCAAATGTTCTAATTCAGATAAAAAATCGCCTTCCGTGTGGGAGGCGATTTTTTTGCTTTTCTCTTTGTATTGGAACTGTGATTTTACAAAAATAGACCTTTTTTTAACAAAACCACTTGAAAAAGACAAAATAATGTGTTATACTGAAGCCAATGAAACAAAAGCCAGGAGGGTCTTGCCGTGAAAGCTGAAATTCTCTCGCGCCTGATGCATATCAACGACGAGGAGCGCCGCATTATCGAGGGTGAGCAAAAGGTTAACAAAAAGCTTTACTCTGCCTTTACCAAGGAATTTATTCTCAACCATCATCGCTTCATGCAAGAGGGCGAGCAGATCGCACTCCGTCGCCATACGCGCTTTACTGATTTTCCCTCTCACGGGCACAATTACGTAGAAATGACCTACGTTTGCTCCGGTGAGGTTACGCACGTGATCAAGCACCGCGAGGTGAAAATGCACGCGGGTGACGTGCTGCTGCTCAACCGCCACACACAGCATAGTGTGCGCAAAACGGGTGAGGAGGATATTGCGATCAACGTGCTGCTTGCAACCGAATGCTTTCATTCCTTTGCAGCTATCCTTCCCGCCTCCTCTCCGCTTTCCTCCTTTATGGCAGAAAACATTCGTTCAAACGGCGAAGCGGAATATATGCTCTTTTCTACCGAGGGCGTGCCACCCCTTGAAAACCTGTTTGAAAATCTTTGCTACGCGATGGTTGGCAGCGATATTTTAAGCTCCGATATTTTAAAAAGCACCGTAGCACTGATCCTGCGCCACTTTGCCGAGCTGCCCGAATGCATGATCGCGGCGGCGCGTCACCGCTCGGATTCCGAGCTGCTGCAGGCGCGCATTGAGGATTATTTGCGCACCGATTTTCGCACTGCTACCCTCACCGAGCTGGCAGAAAAGCTGGGGCTCAGCGTCCCCTACCTCTCAAAGCGCGTGCGCGAGCTTTGCGGCATGACCTTCAGTCAGCTGCTGCAGGAGGAGCGCTTTCGGGAGTCACTGCGCTTACTTGAAACTACCAATCTGCCCGTGGGTGATATTATCATTGCCGTGGGCTACGAGAACACCAGCTTTTTCCACAATCAATTCCGCGCGCGGTATAGCTGTTCTCCCTTCAAATGGAGAAAAATGCACAACGAGAGCGCACAGCAATAAACAAAAAAGCAGGGCGATGCCCTGCTTTTTTAGCTTCATTTAAGAATTACCGCAGCACCTGCGACCGTTGCCGTTGCCGTTCCCGTTTCCGTTCGCCAGGGGCGACACGGTATTGGGGCAAAAGGCAGAGGTTGGAAAAGGCATTTGCTTAAAGGTGCAGCAGGGGTCCTCGTCTGCCACGGCAGTGCATTCCTTATCCGGCAAGCAAAATTCGGTAGCTTCTACCAAAAGCTGTCCGTTTCTCACCAGACGAATGACCGAAAACAGCCCCAAGGAAATCGTAAGATACCGATTGTCGCCGCGCGCATCGCCGCTCAGCGCACCATTCAGCCCATCGGTTACAAGCGAAGGGATATCGCACGCGCAGCAGCAGCAATGGCAATCACATTCCTCTACAATGCGTGCACCAAGCACCACAAGCGGCACTACCTCAATCACTGCCTCGGGGGTATCGTGTGCGCAGCAAACGGGATCGGGAATGGCGCAGAAGTTATCGCACGCCGTGCTACGGAATACACTGATATTGCTCTCGCCACCAAAAAGCACCACGCGCTTTTCAATAACGGCAATGCCCTCGATCGTTTGAGATTGACCCATCGGTACGCATATCTCAAACTCACATCTCACGTAAAATCTTGCAAGCACCGTGTAAAAGCCGCTGTTGAATTGCACGGGGTCAACCGAAATATTGGATGCCACGATCTTGGCGCATTTCACACGAACGCTACCCGTGCGGGCGATCAGCTCCTCGCCCGTGGCAGTCAGAAACACGCGTACATCCTCAAAGCAATCCCTGTCGCGGCAGGCATCGAGAATTCGCGAGGTTTCGATACCGAAGCGATCGAAGCCATTCCCTGCGCCGTTACCAAGACCGGAAAACCTATTATCTCCCATAGGAATTTGGTTCCTCCTCACAAAGTTTCAAGAGCAACTACTGCTCTTCTCTATTAGCCTATGAGAGCCTTGTCGAATTTGATAATTTATTGTAAAAGAAAACGGTAGAGCCGAGGGTAAAGCAGGTAAAAAAGATCCTCGCGCACCGCAAGGTGGCGCACGGCCTCCTCGCTTGCAATCAGAACCGTGGTGCCGCTTGCTGCAGCAAGCGTTACGGTATCGTGCGGCAGGGGCCCGTGCGCACCGAGAATGAAAAGATCAGCCGTGATCTCGGGTGCTGCAAGCTTTGCCTCGCGCCTGTATTCGGAGAGCGCGGCGCTTTCGTAATAAAGAGAGCTCTCCTCGGTATAAAGCGTGAGTGAAAACGCCGGTTCAACAGACCTTGACTGAAGCAGCGGTGCGCTCACAAGTGCCCTGCCGCTACCGAAGACGGTAAGCGGTGTATCATAGTCGTATACGGTGACCGAAATTCCCTCCTCAAGTGCCGTTTCGGTTAAGGTAAGAAGTATTTGCAGCTCCTTTTCGCTTTGCGGTGGCGGTAGCCACAGCGCGCGTATCGTTACACGCTGACAAAAACGGGAAAATGCCGTTGCTTGCGCGGTGTGATAATGCGTTAGCATCAAAACGTCAAGCTCGGTGGCACCCGCCCCCTGCATCAGCTGCCAGCTGTTTTGCAGCTGTGCGGTGCTGCCAACGGAAAGGTCGCAGAGCATGGCGTCACCACCTCCAACCAGCAGCAGCCCCTCGTTTTTGCCGTCTGCGCGGTAGATAACGTCTATTTGCCCCGCGGTAGCTTGTAAATAGATCATCCATGCAGTAACAAAGGAAACAGTGAAGAGCGCGATTGGCGCAAGGGCGATCCACCCGCGCTTACCGAGATCGATCACCAACAGCACAATGCCAAGCGCAAAGCATACGGGTAAAATAACCGATACGAAGTCATAGCGCAAGGAAACCATTACGCGAGGCTCTGCCAGCACCTTGGCAAGCGTGAGTATCAGCCAGCCGACCCACTCGCAGGCAAGGGCAAAGGGCGCGATCGGAAACAGCAGCAGCACGCCAAGCCCAAGGAGGAGAAACGGCGTAGCCAACGGAATGAGCAGTATGTTTGATAGCGGTGTGATCAAGGAGAGCTCACCGAAGGTGATCCATTG
>JAZOLJ010000089.1:0-5816 GCA_045652845.1 Eubacteriales bacterium
TATAGCGTGAACGACGATACCGAGATGCTCGATTACGAGGATATCCGCCGCGTGGCGCTTGAATGCAAGCCGAAGCTGATCGTGGCAGGTGCCAGTGCTTACTCCCGCACCATCGACTTTGAGGCGATCGGCAAGATCGCCAAGGAGGTAGGCGCTTACTACATGGTAGATATGGCGCATATTGCGGGTCTGGTTGCAGCGGGTCTGCATCCCTCGCCCGTACCCTTTGCCGACGTGGTGACCACCACCACCCACAAGACCCTGCGCGGTCCGCGCGGCGGCATGATCCTTTGCCGCGAGGAGCTGGCAAAGCAGATCGACAAGGCGGTGTTCCCCGGCACGCAGGGCGGGCCTCTCATGCACATCATTGCCGCCAAGGCAGTGGCGCTCGGTGAGGCAATGACCCCCGAATTTGCCACCTACCAGAAAAACGTGGTAGAGAATGCCAAGGTGCTGTGTGAGAGTCTTAAGGAGGCGGGCTTCCGCGTGGTTTCGGGAGATACCGATAACCACCTCATGCTCATTGACCTTCGTCCCTTCGGCATTACGGGCAAGGAGATGGAAAAGCGCCTTGACGAGGTACATATTACCGTTAACAAGAACGCTATCCCGAACGACCCCGAAAAGCCCTTTGTGACCAGCGGCATCCGCGTGGGCACGCCTGCCGTGACCACCCGTGGCTTCGGTAAGGAGGAAATGCGCTTGATCGCAGGCTGGATGCGCGACGTTGCCGCTGATTTTGAGGGCAACCGCGAGCGCGTTTGTGCCGAGGTTATGGCACTTTGCGAAAAATTCCCGATCTATAACTGATAAAGGAGTGCACTATGAAAATAATGGTCGTTGGCGGTGGCGGCAGAGAGCATGCCATCATTCGCTCGCTTTCCAAAAACCCTGCTGTTGAAACAATTTATGCGCTCCCCGGTAATGGCGGCATGAAGGATGATGCCGTGCTGGTGCCGATCGGTGCAACCGAGATCGATAAGATCGTGGCGTTTGCCGTGGAAAACGGTATCGACTACGCCGTGGTTGCCCCCGATGATCCGCTTGTGCTCGGGTGCGTAGATGCTCTGACGGAGAAGGGCATTCCTTGCTTTGGTCCCAACAAGGCTGCAGCCATTATTGAGGGCAGTAAGGTCTTTTCCAAAAATCTAATGAAAAAATACGGGATCCCCACCGCCGGCTACGAGGTGTTTGACGATCCCGCCAAGGCACTTGCCTATCTTGAAACCGCCGAGATCCCGATCGTTGTCAAGGCAGACGGTTTAGCACTTGGCAAGGGCGTGATCATTGCCACCACGCGCGAGGAGGCACAGGCTGCCGTGCGCTCCATTATGGAGGATAAGGTGTTTGGCAAGAGTGGCAATCAGATCGTGGTAGAGGAGTTTCTCACAGGCCCCGAGGTATCGGTGCTTGCCTTTACCGACGGTAAAACGATGGTACCGATGGTTTCCTCTATGGACCACAAGCGCGCCCACGATAACGACGAGGGTCTTAATACCGGCGGCATGGGAACCATTGCCCCTAACCCCTACTACACCAAGGAGATCGCCCACGTGTGCATGGAAACCATTTTCCTTCCTACCATGGCGGCAATGAACGCCGAGGGCAGAACCTTTAAGGGGTGTCTATACTTCGGCTTGATGTTTACCCCCAAGGGGCCCCCCGTGATCGAGTACAACTGCCGCTTCGGCGACCCTGAAACGCAGGTGGTGCTGCCGCTGCTTGAAAGCGACCTTCTTACCGTTATGCAGGCGGTCACCGAGGAGCGACTTGCCGAGGTTGAGGTAAAATTCGGCAGTGGTGCCGCATGCTGCGTTGTGATGGCATCCGAGGGCTACCCCGCCAAGTATGAAAAGGGCTTCCCGATCACAATGAGCGAGGAGGCACGCCCCCACGTATTTGTGGCGGGTGCAGCCATCAAGGAGGGGCAGGTCGTTACAAACGGCGGCCGTGTGCTTGGCGTTACCGCTATGGCACAAACGCTGCCCGCAGCCATCGAGCGTGCATACGCGCGCGTTGCCGAGGTGCATTTTGATAACGCATTCTATCGCCACGACATCGGCAAGCGTGCCATGGCGGCATTGACGAAGGAGAACTAACATGGTATATCGAGTATATGTAGAAAAAAAGGCGGAGCTGGCGCATGAGGCAAACGGGCTTCTTTCCGAGCTTAAAAATCTTGTCGGCATCAAGGGTCTTACCTCGGTGCGCGTCATTAACCGCTATGACGTTGAGGGGCTTGACCCCGCACTTTTTGAAAAAGCGGTGCGCACCATCTTCTCCGAGCCGCAGCTTGATCTTGTCAGTGATACGCTTGATGCAAAGGGCGGCACGGTGTTTGCCGTTGAGCCCCTGCCCGGTCAGTTTGACCAGCGTGCCGATTCCGCCGCACAGTGTATTCAGCTGCAAAGCGGCGTAGAGCGCCCCACGGTGCGCTCGGCAAAGGTCTTTGTGCTTGGCGGTGCACTTACCGAGGCGGACGTTGCCGAGATCAAAAAGTACGTGATCAACGCGGTAGAAAGCCGCGAGGCAACCCTGGATAAGCCTGAAACGCTTGCGATCGAGTACGCCATTCCTTCCTCGGTGAAAACCGTTGAGGGCTTTACGGCACTTGACGGGAAGGGGCTTGCCGATCTGCTTGACAGCCTTGGCCTCGCGATGGATCTTGACGACCTCAAGTTCCTGCAGGGCTATTTCCGTGACGAGGAAAAGCGTGACCCTACCATTACCGAGATCCGCGTGGTCGATACCTACTGGTCAGACCACTGCCGTCACACCACCTTCTCCACTCACATTGATGACGTACGCATCGACGACCCTGCGGTAGCGAAGGCATACGAGCGTTACCTTGCCTCCCGCGTTGAGGTATACGGTGAGGAGAAGGCGGCAAAGCGCCCCCAAACCCTCATGGATATTGCAACCATTGCCACCAAGGTCCTCAAAAAGCGCGGGGCACTCCCCGAGCTTGACGAGAGCGAGGAGATCAATGCCTGCTCGATCCACGTGACCGCCAAGGTAAACGGCGCTCCCGAGGATTGGCTGTTAATGTTTAAAAACGAGACCCACAACCACCCCACCGAGATCGAGCCCTTTGGCGGTGCTGCCACCTGTATCGGCGGCTGCATCCGTGACCCGCTTTCGGGCAGAGCCTACGTACACCAGGCGATGCGCGTTACGGGTGGCGGTGACCCCCGCAAGAGCCTTTCTGAAACAGTGCCGGGCAAGCTGCCGCAGCGCAAGCTCGCGCAGACCGCCGCCGCAGGCTATTCTTCTTATGGCAACCAGATCGGTCTTGCAACGGGTCACGTTGCCGAGGTCTATCACGAGGGCTATATTGCCAAGCGTCTTGAGTGCGGTGCCGTGGTGGCTGCTGCCCCTGCCGCAAACGTGCGCCGTGAGCGTCCCGCCCCGGGTGACGTGGTGATCCTCTTAGGCGGTCGCACGGGTCGTGACGGCATCGGCGGTGCTACCGGCTCCTCCAAGAGCCATAACATGAAATCGCTTACCACCATGGCATCCGAGGTGCAAAAGGGTAACGCACCCGAGGAACGCAAGATCCAGCGTCTGTTCCGCAATGCAGAGGTCACACGCCTTATCAAGCGTTGCAACGACTTTGGTGCAGGCGGCGTATCGGTTGCCATCGGCGAGCTTGCCGACGGGCTTTCGATCGATCTTGATGCTGTACGCAAGAAGTATGATGGGCTTGACGGCACCGAGCTTGCCATTTCCGAATCGCAGGAGCGCATGGCGGTTGTGGTTGAGGCAAAGGATGCCGATAAGTTTATCGCCTTTGCCGAGAGTGAGAACCTTGAGGCGTACCGCGTGGCGGTCGTCACCGAGGAGGCACGCATGGTTATGACCTGGAAGGGGCAGACCATTGCCAACCTTTCCCGCGCGTTCCTTAACACCAACGGCGCAGATAAGCACACCACCGTCAACGTAACCGAAAAGTGCCTGAAGGCACTTGGCAACCCCCTTTACGGGTCGCTGAAGGAGATGGCGGGCGATCTCAAAACTGCCAGCCGCCGCGGTCTTGTAGAGCGTTTTGACGGCTCTATCGGTGCAGGCTCTGTGCTAATGCCCTTTGGCGGCAAAACGCAAAAGACCCCCGCACAGGCGATGGCAGCTCTCCTGCCCGTTCTGCCGGGCGAGAGGACCGAGCAGGCAAGCGTAATGGCTTGGGGACTTGATCCCGACCATATGTGTATCGACCCCTATACGGGTGCACGTGCCGCTGTATATACCTCTATGGCAAAGCTGGTGGCAGCAGGTGCTGATTACAAGTTGGCTTACCTCACCCTGCAGGAGTTCTTTGAAAAGCTTCGCCAAGAGCCCACGCGCTGGGGCAAGCCCTTCGCGGCATTGCTTGGCGCAATGGACGCACAGCTTGAGCTTGGTGCTGCCGCCATCGGCGGTAAGGACTCGATGTCGGGCACCTTCCTTGATATGGACGTGCCCCCCACGCTGATTTCCTTCGCCATCGCCCCCGTGCGGGCGGGTGAGGTGCTTTCTCCCGAGTTTAAGGAAGCGGGACACCCCGTTTACCTTTTTGCCCCCGATGAGGATACCGCCGAGTCGCAAAAGGCAGCTTGGGATGCATTCTACGCGCTTCACAAGGCAGGTAAGGTAAAGGCAGCCTGGGCTGTGGAAAACGGCATTGGCGAGGCTGTGATGAAGATGTCCTTCGGCAACAAGATCGGCTTTAGATCTGCACAGCACGACGACTGGCATTCTGCCGGCATGTACGGCTTCATTGTGGCAGAGCTTGCCGAGGAGATTGAAAGCACCTACGCGTTCAAGCTTGGTGAAACCACCGCAGACGAGGTCGTTGACCTCGCGGGCGACAAGGCTACCATTGACGAGTTGATCGCTCTGAATGAAGGCGTGCTTGAGAGTGTATATCCCACCAAGGCAGAGCCGAAGGAGCAGACCGCGCCCACCTTTAACTACACCAAGGGCTTTACCGCCGCACCCGCAGTGAAATGTGCGCGCCCCAAGGCACTGATCCCTGTGTTCCCGGGCACCAACTGTGAGTATGATTCGGCACGCGCCCTCTTCAATGCAGGTGCAGATGCCGAGATCGTGGGGATCCGCAACCTCACCGCCGACGACGTGGCTGCAAGCGTTGAAGCCGTTGCCAAAAAGCTGCAGGAAAGCCAAATGGTATTCATTCCCGGTGGCTTCTCGGGCGGCGACGAGCCAGATGGCTCCGCAAAATTCATCACGGCGTTCTTCCGCAACCCTGCGGTAAAAGAGCAGGTAAGCGCACTCCTTGACCGCCGCGACGGCTTGATGCTGGGTATTTGTAACGGCTTCCAGGCTCTCATCAAGCTTGGTCTTGTGCCCTACGGTAAAATCATTGATACCGATGCAAGCTGCCCCACCCTTACCTATAACGTGATCGGTCGCCACCAGTCCCGTCTGGTGCGCACGCGCGTTGCCACCAACAAGTCACCGTGGCTTGCGGCAACCAACGTTGGTGATATCTACACTGTGCCGATCTCCCATGGCGAGGGTCGCTTCCTTGCTTCCGAGGAGCTGGTGGCAGACCTTGCCGCAAACGGTCAGATTGCCACGCAGTATGTGGATCTCTCGGGCAATCCCACCATGGATAGTGCCTTCAACCCCAACGGCTCTATTGCCGCGATCGAGGGTATCATTTCGCCCGATGGCCGCGTGCTCGGCAAGATGGGTCACAGCGAGCGTATCGGCAAGAACCTCTACCGCAACGTTCTTGGCGAATACGATATGCAGCTCTTTGCATCTGCCGTGAAATACTTCAAGGGTTGATTTCAAACATCAATCAAAGCAAAAAA
>JAZOLJ010000090.1:0-5604 GCA_045652845.1 Eubacteriales bacterium
AAACAGCGCTTTTTGCCCCGCAAAGAGGGGGGTGCCATCCTCAGTCGTTGCCATCACGCCAAGGCCCGTTACCGCGCGAAAATCAAGAAGCTTAACGCGTTTTTCGCAAAGGGCTGCAAGCGGCTTTGCCACGGGGTGCGCCGAAAATGCCTCAAGCGAGGCGACAAGGAGCTTTAGCTCCTCCTCGCTGCCCGAAAGCGTCACGCAGTCGGTTACTGCCATTTTCCCCTCGGTGAGCGTCCCCGTTTTATCGGTTAGAAGGGTTTTTACGCCTGCAAGCACCTCAAGTGCCTCGGCGCTTTTAAAGAGAATGCCGAATTTCGCACCCCGCCCGCACCCAACGGTGATGGCGGTGGGCGTAGCAAGCCCCAGCGCGCAGGGGCAGGAGATCACCAAAACCGAAACAGCCGTGCGGAAGGCAAGGGCGGGGTTCTTTGCCACGATCAGCCAGATTGCCGCTGTTAGCAGGGCAATGCCCAGCACCGCAGGCACAAAAACGGCACTGACCTTATCGGCAATGCGCTGTGCGGGTGCCTTTGTTGCGGCGGTTTCCTCAAGAAGGGCTGCAATGCGGCGCAGAGCCGTTTCCTCCCCCACGTGCAGCACGCGCACGTGGAGTGTCCCCTCCTCTAAAACGGTTGCCCCCGAAACGGTATCGTTTTTCCCTACCGTTCGCGGCAGAGATTCACCCGTGAGCATCGCCTCGTTCACGCTGCCCGTGCCCGAAATAACCACACCGTCAGCGGGTATTTTTTCGCCCGTTGGCACCAGCACGGTATCACCGACCGCAAGCAGGGATATGGGCAGCAGCTCGGCTTTTCCGTTTTTTATCACGCGCGCGATGGTTGGCTCCTCGCTGATCAGGGCACGCACCGCCCCTGCGGCGCGGCTTCGCGCACGCCCCTCGAGATATTTCCCAACCGACACGAGCGTGAGGATCATGGCGGCGGATTCAAGATACAGCTCGTGCAAGTAACCGTGCACCAGCTCCCCGTTCCCCGTCGCAGCACCGATAAAGATAAACACGCCCGCAACCACCCCGTAAACGACAGATGCAGCAGAGCCGAGAGCCACCAAGGAATCCATATTGGGTGAGCCGTGCAGCAGCGCCGAAAAGCCACTGCGGTAAAAGCGGCGCTGCGGTATGATAACGCCAAGCGTTAGCACCGCCTGCAAAAGGAAGAAGGCGCGCGGATATTTTGCGGCATTTAAAATAAAGGGCGCGGGCAGCGGGGTCATGTGCCACATGGCAACCACCATTAAAAGCGCGGTCAGCGCGGCACTAAAAACAAGCCTTGCCCTTTCCCGTTTTCTTTCCGTCTGGGCTCTTTCCTCGCTTCCCCTCTCGCCGTGCTCGGCAATCCCGTAGCCCGCGCGGGAAAGTGCAGCCCTCAGCCTTAAAAGCAGTGCTTTTTCATCAACATCGTCGTCGGCGGTGACGGTAAGCGTTGAGGAGAGCAGACTGACGGTAAACGGCATTTCCTCACCCAAAGCACCCTTTGCTGCACGCTCCACGTGTGCCACGCACGCGGCACAGGTCATGCCCACGACGGCAAATATGATCTTTTTCATCCCTGCTCCTTTCTCTTTTCTATTTGTTAGTATAGTCTATCCTTTTACAAAAATCAAGTTTTGTCGCCGCGTTTGTTTTTTAAAAAAGTAAACAATTTATGAATTTTTATATTTTTAACATAATTTTATAATATATATTGTTGAAAAAAAATAATAGTTATGATATAATAATTTAAAATATTTATGTCGCGCCCAATGGGCACAGGATGTCGAAAGGAGGCAATTAAATGGAATGTCCGAAGGAGCTGCACGTGATGTGGAGCATGGTAAAAGAGGCGCTCAGTGCGGAATATTCCTCTACTTATTGCGATCTTTGGTACGGAGACATTACCCCCTCCAACTTCGATGCGGCTTCAAGAACGCTTATTTTTGATGCAAAATCCACCTTTATCACCAAGGAGCTGATCAGCAAGCACAAAACCAAGCTTGAGCAAAAATTTTCCGACGTTTGCGGGCTTGATATCACGCTTGGCTTTCATAACCTTGAGGAGGATAACCCTGTTGATCTTGAGGTTCTCAGGGACGCAGGCATCAAATACGGCGAGTTAGGCAAAAAGATCGTGAAGGATCAGCTGCTTTACGAGAGCGCTCCTATTGAGGACGGTGCAAAAAAGGCACTGCGCTCGCGCTACACCTTTAAAAACTTTATTGTGGGCGAAACCAATAAATTTGCCCGTGCCGCCTGCTGGAAGGTGGCAAATAACCCCTCAAACGAGTGGAACCCGCTGTTTATCTACGGCCCCTCGGGCGTTGGTAAAACGCACCTGATGTACGCCGTTGTAAACGAGATCCTTTTGCAAAACCCCTACGCCAAGGTGCTTTACACCAAGGGTGAGGAATTTTGCAATTACATGATCGAATGTCTTTCTCATAAATCCATGGCTGCCTTTCGCGACAGATACCGCGCGTGCGACGTGCTGCTTATCGACGACATTCAGTTTATTTCGGGCAAGGAATCCACGCAGGAGGAGTTTTTTAACACCTTTGACACCCTGTTTTCCGAGGGAAAGCAGATCATACTTGCCTCCGACCGTCCGCCCCGCGATATGAACCCGTTATCCGAGCGTCTGCGCTCCCGCTTTGAGCAGGGACTGCTTGCCGATATCGGCTTGCCTGATCTTGAGCTGCGCATGGCAATCATTAAGAAAAAGGTGGAGGATATGGAGCTTTCTCTGCCTGACGAGGTTCTCTCATATCTTGCTGAAAATCTGCGCTCCAACATTCGTCAGATCGAGGGTGCCATTAAAAAGCTTGCGGCAAAAAGCATGCTTGACGGCAGAAACGTTACGCTGGAGCTGGCACGCGACTGTGTCAACGACCTGCTGGGCGATTCCGAACCGCTAAACGTTACCATTGACAAGATCTTTGCTGCGGTTTACAAAAAATTTGATATTCCGAAGGAGGAAATCGTTGGCAAAAAGCGCACCAAGGAGATCGCCAAGGTTCGCCACATTGCCATTTACCTCATTCGTGAAATCACCGAAATGTCTTACCCCAATATCGGTAAGATATTTGAAAGAGATCACGCAACGATAATGTCCTCTCTTGAGGTGGTAAAAAAGACCATGGCGGCAGAGCCGCTTTACGCGGCGGATATTGAAGCCATTAAAAAGGAAATTGAAGGGCTTTGATTTCAACAGCTTTTAAACATCCTAAAAAATTCTGTGCAAAAGCCTGTTAAAATCATACCGAAAAAAGCCCCAAGGCTTTTACATAAAGGCCCGTTTTGCTGTGTAAAACCTTTTTTAAAGCCTCCTTTTTTTACCTTTTCCACAAAAAATTTTCCACCTCCCCCTGTTTAAAACCGTTATTTTTAAAAAATCCTTGTTTTTTTTGTGAAAGGCTTACTGTTTTCCCCACCCTCGCCTCTTTTTTCGAGTGCGAAAGCCACAGCTTTTCCTCAAGCTCTTTTCAAAGAAACATAAAAAAAGCCTTTTAGGAAAAGGGCTTTCACGGTTTTCCACAGTTATAACAGCCCCTAATGCGACTACTACGAAAATTTATATATCATTATATCAGTTTTTCGCGCGCCCTTGGCGGCGATAAAAAATAACGAGGAGATTTTTATGAAGATCGTTTTTAACCGTCAGCAAATTCTTGCAGCCGTATCACCCTTAATGATCGCGGCATCCGGTAAATCTACGCTTTCTGCCATTGACGGGATCCTCATTGAGGCAAAGCACCCCGATATTTGTACCTTTACGGCTTACGACCATGAAAAGGGCGTAAAAACAACCGTTGAAACAAAGGTGCTTGAGGAGGGTAAGTTTATCATCAACGCACAAAAGTTTATCGGTACTATGCGCGTAATGGACGGTGATGAGGTTGAATTTACCGTTGACAGCCAGCTTTGTGCTGTATTTGCCAGTGGTAGATCCTCTCATAAAATGAATGCACTGCCCGGCGAGGATTTTCCCGACCTCCCCTTGCTTGAAAGTGAGCGAGGCTTTTCCCTTACCTGCGGTGTTTTGCGTGAAATGCTTTCAAAAACAATGTACGCCATGGGTGTTAACGATCAACGCCCTGTGCTGAACGGTTGTTTTCTTGAGGTTGAGGAAAACACACTGATGCTGGTATCGTGTGATAGCTTTAAGCTGGCAAAATGCAAGCTGAAGGCAAACATTCAAAATAACAATAAAGATGGCAGTGATCTGCGCTACCGTTTTATCATTCCCGTAAAAACGGTAAACGAGCTGTATAAGCTGATCACGGGTGATGCTGAAAAGGAAATTAAAATTCACATGACCCGCCGTCATATTATTTTCCACATTGATAATATTATCTTTTTCTCTCGCTTGGTTGACGGAGAATATATCGATTACGACCGTATTATCATCAGACAGCATAAAATTTTTGCCACCTTAAATCGTGACGTGCTGTTGGCAGCACTTGACCGCGCGGCACTGATCACCGAGGAGAGAGTTGCCGGCAGTGTGCGTTCTCACGTAAAGCTGCAAATTGAGGGTGGGTTACTGAAGGTAATGGCATCCTCGGCGGCGGGCAGCACCTATGATGAAATTGAAATTGAGCATGAGGGTGCGGATATCTTGATTGCCTTTAATAATAAGTATCTCATTGACTCGGTGCGTGCCTGTGAGGCGGAAACGGTAAGGCTTGCACTCTCCTCTCCTCTTACCAGTGTAAATATTGAGCCGCAAGAGGGTGGCAGTGAGGAAAGCGAGGATCTTTTCATGCTTCTGCCCGTTCGCATGAAGGAATAATATGCTGGCGAGAAAAATTACGTTACGTAATTTTAGAAATATTGAAGAAGCAACGGTATGCTTTCACGAGGGTGTAAACGTTTTATACGGTGACAATGCCGAGGGAAAAACAAATCTTCTTGAGGCAATCTATTTTGCCTCGATCGGAAAAAGCTTTCGCGGTCAGCACACAAACGAGATCCTTCGCTTTGGTGAAAAGGAAGCCACTCTTTCGCTTGATTTTAAGGCAAGCGGACGTGAGCAAAGCATAGGTCTTTTGCTTGGAGGAGGCAGAGTGCGCGCGGCGGAAAAAAACCGCGTGAGGCTTCACCGTATGTCCGAGCTTGTAGGCAGCTTTCGTGCCGTGCTCTTTTGCCCCGAGCATTTATCCCTTATCAAGGATGGGCCTGCTGAGCGCAGACAATTTCTTGATATTGCCATCAGCGCAGCCGACCCGCTGTATCTTGGTGCGCTGCAGCGTTATAATCGCATTCTAAAGCAAAGAAACGCGCTGATAAAATCGGCAGAAAAGGACAGAGCCTTGTTTGATGCAACCGTTGATATTTGGTCACGGCAGCTGGCGCGGGAGGCGGCAACGATCGCCAAAAGCCGCAAGCGTTATATTGAAAAGGCAGAGGGCTTTATGAAAAAATGCTTTTTTGATATGACAAGCTCTCGCGAGGAGCCGACACTTGTTTATATGGGCGTTGGCGGCAAGGATTTTTCTCATTACGAGGTTGACGACAAAATAGAAGAATTGCTGTATAATAAGCTAACAGCCAACCACGAGCGTGAAATTGCCGCGGGCGCAACCCTTTGGGGCACCCATAAG
>JAZOLJ010000091.1:0-23398 GCA_045652845.1 Eubacteriales bacterium
TTTTTTGGTCTTTTGCGACCCCGAAAAAAATAAAAACGAACATAATGATATTTACGGGCGCGAAAAAGGGCGCGGACACCGACAGCACGTCGGTGTCCGCGCGAGAACGAATATGGCAAAAAATAACAGAAGGCGGCAGCCATCACACAAGCCTTACGCGATAGTGCTCAAACCACACGTCAAGCTGGCAAAGCCACGCGATCAACTGCGGGCGCCCCATCAGCTGTCCAAACCACGTCACACTCTCTCCTTCAAGCAGCTCGCCCAAGCGCTTGGCGTTCAGCGTGCATGCCAAAAACCCGTCCCGCTTTCTCATACGCTCCTCAAGCATTTTTCGCACAGCCGCCTCATATTGCGGATTGTGCGTTTTAGGGTAAGGGCTTTTCTTTCGCCAAAGCACGCGGTCGGGCAAATACCCCTCCATTGCGCGCCGCAGCAGTGCTTTTTCTACGCCGTTTTCAAATTTAATTGCCCACGGCACGTTAAAAACGTATTCAAGAATACGGTGATCGGCAAAGGGCACGCGCACCTCTACTGCCGCGTACATGCTCATACGATCCTTGCGCTCAAGCAGATTTGCCATAAAATAGCGCGTTGAAAGCCACGTAGCAAGACGCGCCCCACGGTCAGCCGCGCCCTCTCCCTCAAGCACGGGGCAGTCGGCAAGCGAGCGACGGTACGCCTCGCTCATAAAGGCAAAGCCGCGCGCGGCGTGCACCACGCCGTCATCAAAAAGCCCTGCGCGCACGTGCGGATCATGCAGCCAAGGAAAGAACTTGCGGCTGAGCATTTCGGGGCGGTAAAACCAAGGGTAGCCGCCAAATATCTCATCCGAGCATTCCCCCGAAAGCACCACCGTGTGCCGCCTTTTGATCTCCTCACAGTAATAGATCAGTGAGGAGTCGATATCCGCCTGCCCGGGCAGATCGCGCGCGATTGCAGCAAGGGGAAGGCGCGCCGCCACCGCCTCTGTGGGTGCGGTCAGCACGGTGTGCGCGGTGCCAAGGTCGGCTGCAAGCGCTGCGGCAAAGGCATCGTCGCCCTGCGGCTGAAACAGGCTCTTTTGAAAATTTTCTTTATTTCCTTCATATTCAAAGGAATAGGTGTCAAGCATTCTGCCGCGCGCAGCAAGCACCCGCGCGGCAATTGCGGTAATGGCAGAGGAATCAAGCCCACCCGAAAGCAGCACGGCAAGCGGCACGTCACTGTCAAGCTGACGCTGCACGGCATCACACAGCAGCTCGCGCACCCGTGCGGCGGCGGTTGCGGCATCGTCGCGGCACTCACTTGCCTGCAGCTGCCAGTAGGGTCTTTCCCGAAAGCCCTCACGCGACAATACGGCGCAATGCCCCGGCAACAGTGCCTTTACGTGGCGAAATACGCTTTCACGCGGCAGCGTAACGGGCGCGAGATAAAGAAGCTGCCACAGCCCTACCTCATCCACCTCGGGCGGAATCTCAGGGTGCGCGAGCAACGCCTTGATCTCCGAGGCAAAATAGAATTTTTCCCCCATCTGTGCGTAGAAAAACGGCTTTACGCCAAGTCGGTCACGGGCAAAAAACACGGTTTGATCGGTTTCGTTGTGCACGGCAAAGGCAAAAATGCCGTTTAGATGCACAGGGGCGTTTTCGCCCCATATGATATACGCCCACAGCACCGTTTCAGTATCACATTCGGTAAAAAATACGGCGCCCTCTCCTTTCAGCTCACGGCGCAGCTCTGCCGAATTGTAGATCTCGCCGTTATATACAATGGTATAGCGTTTGCGGCGAAACATGGCACTCATCGGCTGCTTGCCGCCTGCGGGGTCCATTACCGCCAAGCGGTTGTGATAAAAGCAAACGCCGCCAAAAGAGTGCACGCCGCAGGCATCGGGGCCGCGCCGCGCCAGCAATTCTCCCGCACGCACCACCGCATTCGCGTCTATGCTGTCGGGGTTTTTAAAATCAATACATCCGTTGATCGAACACATAAGCCTCACCTCACTACATCGTATGAGCGTGAAACGCGGGCGGTGCATATTCTATCAAGGGAGAGCACCTTTTAAACACCCGCGAAAGGAGAAGCATATGAAGATCGTTTTGATGAGATCACCCACGGTTCTGGCACCGCTGCTGCGAAAAATCTTTCACATTCGCAAAAAATAAACTGCGAGAAATAGGGGCACAGCCATACAAAACGACTGCGCCCCTTTTTGATATTATTTGCTTTCAATTAGATAAATTGCACCCTTTCGCACCTCAACCAGCGCACAATTCCCCGTGATCTCGTTGCTGACCGCCCATTGACAGCTGCGCGCAAGCCTTGCGTTTTTGAGGGGGTATTTGCACCCGTCAATACTCACGCCCCTTACGGTATCGCTAACGGCAATAAGGGAAAGATAGGTATATTCGCTGCGCGCGATCAGCACCCCCGTGTTTTCAAGATACCGCGCGCGGTTAAACCCATCGGTAATAACGGCGTGTGCACGCTTTTCTTGAAGATATTGGAGAACGGAAAGACAAGAGAGCGTGTGGTCAAGCCGCCCCGAAAGCCCGCCGATGATAAAAAAATCGTCCGCGCCGCGCGAGAGGGCAAGATCAACCGCCAGCTGCGTGTCGGTGCGATCCTTTTCGGCGGGCACCTGCAAAATCTCCTCGGCATCAGGCAGCCCCTCTGTGCCGATCGAATCAAAGTCACCAAGTAAAATCTGCGGCACAACGCCAAGCAACCGGGCATTGTTCCAGCCGCTATCCGCCGCCACCGTCAGATCCCCCTCACGCGGGCGCTCGGTAATGGCGGCAACGTCAATCTCGCCGCCCACGTATATGTAAGCACGCATTATTTTTTGCTCCAATCGTTTTTGTTTTTCAGCTCCTCAAACATCGCGAGAAAGCCCCTATGGCGCGAGGGTGCAATCCGCCCCTCTCGCACGGCAGCAAGAATGGCACAGCCCTCTTCCTTGGTGTGGGTGCATTTGGTGTAGCGGCATGAGCCGATATAGGGCAGGAACTCACGCATGGCAAAGGGGAGATCCTCTTTTTTAAAGAAATCAAACCGCACGAAATCAAGCATGCTAAAGCCGGGGGTGTCGGCAATATAGCCTTCGCCAACGGGATAAAGCTCCACGCGCCTTGTGGTGTGCTTGCCGCGCGAGATCTTTTGGCTGATCTCGCCCGTGGCGAGCCCAAGCGCGGGGTAAAGCGCGTTCATCAGCGTGGATTTTCCCACACCCGAGGCACCCGAAAAGGCGGCAATGCGCGCGCCGAGATTTTCCGCGATCCAAGTGCGCAGCTCGGCAATCCCCTCATCCTCCGTGGAGGAGATGGCAAAAGCTGTAAAGCCTGCGTTTTCATAGATCCTCTTCAGCTCTGCCGCACGGTCGGGGGCAATATCCGATTTGCAGATCACGGGCACGGGCTCGATATGATTGTGCTCGGCAATGGCGATCAGCTTATCTACGGTTTCGGTCACGGGGTCGGGCTTAGCCGCCGCAAAGGTGATAAACAGCAGCCCGAGATTTGCCATCGGCGGGCGGATAAGGGCACTGCTGCGCGGCAATATTTCGGCAATCACCACACCGCCGCCGTCGTCGGCAGCAAGTGCTTGGGCAGTATAGCGCGCCACGGCAGTATCGTCATACAGCACGCGCACGCGATCCCCCACCAGAGGCGTGAGGCCCGCATGGCGAAAATTCCCCTTTGCGCGCGAGAAAACGGCTCTGCCCGAAAGAGGTGTGCCGCCGCTATCCAGCTTAATTTCATAAAGTCCGCCAAGGCCGCGTATCAGCCGCCCCTGTTCTTCGTATTGCATACCGTTTCCTCTCTAAAAAATAAATGCAAGCACGCTGCCAAGCAGCCCCATTGCCCAAAGTGCCACCACGATCACGAAAAAAAGCGCAAAAAGCGCCAAGAAATTGGCGATCAGCAAACGCTTGAGCGTGGCAGGCTTTTTTTCTTTATTTTGCTTTTCCAAGGCTTATCCCACCTCTCTTAAGGTGGGATTATTTTGCCCCGTTTTGCGCTATTTTATTGATTTTCGCGCGCTTTCGCATCTGCGCGGCGCAGCTGACCGCAGGAGGCATTGATATCCGCGCCAAGGCGGCGACGGACCGTGGCTCTGATGCCGTTTTCCTCAAGCACCGCGCAAAAGCGTGAGATCGCTTGTCTGCTCGCACGCTGAAAGCCTGTTTCCTCAACCTCATTAACGGGGATCAGGTTAACGTGAATGGGCATGGTATCGGTGCGCGCGCGCAGGCTGCGATTAAGCAAGAGTGCGAGGCGCTTTGCCGCCTCGGGCGCATCGTTTTTGCCCGCGATCAGCGTATATTCAAAGGAGATCCTTCTGCCCGTTTTGGCATAATAGCGGCGACAGGCATCAAGCAGTGCCGCAATATTATAGCGGCGGTTAACGGGCATAATGGCACTGCGCGTTTCGTCATCGGCGGCGTGCAGTGAGATCGAAAGCGTAATGGGGAGCATCAGCGCGGCAAGCCTGTCGATCTTATCCACCAAGCCACAGGTGGAAAGTGAGATATGGCGGTAGCCGATATTTTGCCCCTCGGGGTGGTTGACAAGTCGCAAAAATTTAACGACGTTATCAAAATTATCAAGCGGCTCTCCGATGCCCATCATCACGATGCCGCCAATGCGCTCGCCGCTGTCGCGTGCGGCGGCAATGACCTGCCCCAGCAGCTCACCCGCGGTGAGGTTGCGCACACGCCCACCGATGGTGGAGGCGCAAAACCTGCAGCCCATGGCACACCCAACCTGCGAGGAGATGCAAATGGTGGTGCCGTGCTCATAGTGCATCAGCACGCTCTCAACACAGTGCCCGTCAAAAAGCTCAAACAAATATTTTACCGTGCCGTCGATTGCCGAAACCAGCTTTTGGCGCACCTGCGGCAAATGATATCGGGTAACCTCAAGAAGCCTTGCCTTGGTTACCTTGCCGATATTGGTCATTTCATCGGGGGAGATGCCGCGGTGCAGCTGTGTAAAGATCTGCCCCGCGCGGTAGCGCGGCTCACCAAGGTCGGCAAGCACTGCCTCAAGCTCCGCTTTGTCAAGCGAGAGCAATTCTTGTTTTGCGTTTTCCTGCATATGTTTTCCTTTATTGCTTTTTTTGCAGCCTTGCAATGAAAAATCCGTCAGTGCCGTGCGTATCGGGCGCGAGAGTCAGCATCCCCTCGGCGGAAATTTCCCCTACCGTAAAGGGGGCAAGCGTAAAATCGGAGTGCGTTTTCAAAAAGGCATCTATCTGCGCCTCGTTCTCGGCGGGAAGAATGGTGCAGGTGGAGTAAAGCAGCGTGCCCCCGGGGGCAACAAGCGCGGCTGCCGCCGAAAGGATCGCCGCCTGCACGGGAAGGAGCCCCGCCGCCTCGTCAATATCCTTATAGCGAATATCGGGCTTTTTGGCAAGCACGCCAAAGCCCGAGCAGGGCACGTCACAGATCACGCGGTCAAAGGTGCCGAGGGTGGCAGGCGTTGCCATCCTTGCATCCCCCGCCGCCGCCTGCAGCGTGGTAATGCCAAGCACGGCAGCACCGCGCCGAATGAGAGAAAGCTTGTTTTCGTGCAGATCAAAGCTATGTACCGTGCCCGTGTTGCCCATATCAATGGCAGCACCAAAGGATTTGGAGCCGGGGGCGGCGCAAAGATCAAGCACGCGCATGTGCGGCTTGGCATCCAGTGCCGCCACCGCTAATTGCGAAGCCTCGTCCTGCACAAAGCAAAGCCCCTCGGCAAGCAGCTCCTGTAAGGGGGCATCGTGCGGTAAAACAGCACCAAACGGGGCGTTTTTCGTAGGTATAGCACCCGTCACGCGAGCGAGAAACGCCTCGCGCGTGTTCTTTAGGGTATTCACGCGCACAGCAACGGGCGGCTGCACGGCAAACGCCTCAAGCAGCGACGTGGCGCGCGCCATACCGAAGATGCGGCAAAGCTCCTTGGCGGTTTTTTGGGGCACGGAATACCTCACCGACAAAAATTCAAACGGCTCTGCCTCACGGTCGGGATAGGTGACTGCCTTGCCGCTGCGGCAAAAGGTACGCAATATCGCATTCACAAAGCCCTTGCTGCGGCGCGGCACCAGCTCTACCGCCTCGTTAATGGCAGCATGGTCGGGAATGCGGTCAAGATAGAGCAGCTGATAAAGTGCCATGCGAAGTGCCATGCGCACCCCGCGCTCAATGGCGGAGGGCGCAACCGTGGCAAGCCCGTCAATGATATGATCTAACGTGATACGGTGCTCGATCACGCCGTAAAAAAGCGTGGTAACAAGCCCCTTATCCTGCGCGGAAAGTGCCTCGCGCGAGAGTGCTGCATCGAGCGCGCGGTCGGCATACTGCCCCGCCGCCTCGGCACGCAGTAAAATTTCCTGCGCCACGGTGCGCGCAGTGCGCACCGTTTGCTTTTTCATCACACCTGCCATTATCTTCTGCGAGAGTGGCTGCCGGCGATCACCAGCAAGCGAAGCACGCTCAAAAGCCCCACGGCAAGTGCCGCCACGTAGGTCATGGCAGCGGCGGTAAGCACCCTTCTTGACCCCTTCAGCTCGGCATCACTCATCGTCCCCGACCCTGTAAGGCAACGCATAGCGCGGCGGCTGGCGTTAAATTCAACGGGCAGCGTCACCAGCTGAAACACGACGGCAAGAGAATAAGCGGCAATGCCCACAAGCATGAGCCACTCTCCCACCAGGGGCGACATATAAGACAAAAACAAGCCGATAATGAAAAGCGGCATGGCAAGGCTTGAGCCGATATTGCAGGCAGGCACAATCAAAGAGCGCAGCTTCATGGGCACGTAGCCCTTGGCATGCTGCATGGCGTGCCCCGCCTCATGGGCGGCTACGCCAACTGCGGCAACGTTGTTGCCGTGGTACACCTCCTGCGACAGGCGCAGCACACGGGTGCGAGGATCGTAGTGGTCGGTAAGATTACCTGCCACCATCTCGATCGATACGTCGGATAAGCCATTGCTGTCAAGAATGCGGCGCGCAACGGCACCGCCCGTCATACCGTAACGAAGCGTTTGGTTTGCCCCCGCACGGTATGCGGATTTGACCTTATGCTGCGCCCACAGCGAGAAAATAAAGCCGGGGATCACAATAAGCAGCGTCCAGTCCCACCAGAAAAATCCGAACATAGCAAATTCCTTTCTTGTTTATTTCAGCACGTCACCCACGGCAATTCTTCTGCCGCGAATGTAATCGGCGGCGCTCATGCGCCCCTTTCCCTCAGGCAGCACGCGGGTAAGGAAAACGCTGCCCGTGCCGCAGGCAACCTCCACCGCGCCGTCAAGCGACAGCACCGTGCCGGGGGCGGCAAGCACGCCCTCCCGTTTTCCGATTTTTGCTTCTATCACCTTAAAAAGCTTCCCGTCGGGGGTATGCGTAAAGGCAAGCGGTATGGGGGAAAGACCACGCACGGTGTCATGCACAGTATGTGCAGGTTTTGTAAAATCAATCAAGCAATCCGCCTTTTCGATTTTTGCGGCATAGGTAGCACGTGCATGATCCTGCGCCACGGGGGTAACGGTGCCGTCACGCAGTGCCGCGAGTGTTTCAAGCAAAAGCGAAGCACCCGCCGCGCCGAGCTTGTCGTGAATATCCTCAAAATTATCGTTTTCGGCAATCGGCACGCGCACGGTCAGCAGCATGTCACCCGTATCCAGCCCCTCGTTCATCAGCATGGTGGTAATGCCCGTTTCGGCATTGCCCTCCATAATAGCGCGCTGCATGGGTGCTGCACCGCGATACTGCGGCAAGAGTGACCCGTGCACGTTTACGCACCCGTAACGGGGGTAATTTAAAACAGATGCGGGCAGAATCTTGCCGTATGCCACCACAACGATCACCTCGGGCGCAAGAGAAGCAAGCTCATCATCAAACGCACCGTTTTTGAGGGTCGTGGGCTGATAGACGGGAATGCCGTGCTCACACGCCCAGACCTTCACGGGGGGTGGCTGCAGCTCATAGCCGCGCCCCTTTGGCTTATCGGGCTGGGTCACAACGCCCACAAGCTCCTCGCCCGCCTCAAACAGTGCCTTCAGGGTAAACAGGGCAAAATCGGGCGTGCCCATAAATAAAACGCGCATCAGTATTCGTCCTCGTCAAGCATACGGGTCACCTTTTCGGTATAAAGATGCCCGTCAAGATGGTCGATCTCGTGGCAGAAGGCACGCGCCAGAAAATCATGCGCTGTGACCTCAAATTCCTCTCCGTGTCGGTTGGTTGCACGCACAGTCACGTGCTGCGCACGCTTGACAAGGCCGTAGCGCCCCGGTATCGAAAGGCAGCCCTCGGCACCCTCCTGCTCGCCTGCGGTGGCAATGATCTTGGGGTTGATAAGCTCAAAAACCTCTCCCTCCTCAACCTCAACCACGGCAATGCGCCGCAAAATGCCCACCTGCGGTGCTGCAAGACCCACGCCGTTTGCGGCGCGCATGGTTTCGATCATATCATCAAGCAGGGTGTGAATACGGGGGGTGATCTCCTCAACGGGGCGACAGACCTTTCCCAGCACCTCGTCCCCCACCTTGCGAATTTGTAATTTTGCCATTTTAAAAAGCTCCTTATTCGTTATAGTGTTGACGGATTGAGATCAACCGTCAGCAGCGGTGTTTGCGGCTTTTGCTTGCCGAAGATATCAAGCAGCTCGCCCAGCATGGCGCGCGTGCGGCGGTTAAGCGCGCATTTTAAGACCATACGCATGCGGTATTTGCCATCCGCACGGTAAACGGGTGCCTCAAAGGGGCCAAAGGCAATGATCTGCACGTCCCCATATTCGGCAGCGATCAGCTTTGCAAGCTCCTCGGAAAGCGCGCGTGCGGCGGGCATCAGCTTTCGCTCGTCGGTGTGCGAGAGCGTTAAGAGTGCAATGTCGCAAAAGGGTGGAAACACCAGCGCGCGGCGCAGCCTGATCTCGCGCTCGTAAAACGCCTCGTAGTCCTGGCGGCAGGCAAGCTTGATCACCTCGTGATCGGGGTTGTTTGTTTGAATCACGGCAACGCCCGCGCGCCCTGCGCGCCCCGCGCGGCCGATGACCTGCGTGAGCATCGAGAAGGTGCGCTCGGCGGCGCGATAATCGTCAAGATACAGCGAGGCATCTGCCATCAGCACGCCAACCAGGGTCACGTTTGGAAAATCGTGCCCCTTCGTTACCATCTGCGTGCCAAGCAGCACGTCTGCCTCGCCGCGGCGAAAGGCACCCAGCATTTCGTCGTAGGCAAAGCGCGCACCGGTGGTATCGGTATCCATGCGCAAAATTTTCTTGTCGGGCAAAAGCTCCCCTAATTCCTGCTCTACGCGCTGCGTACCGTAGCCCATGCGTGCAAGATGCACCGAGCCACAGGTGGGGCAGACCTTGGGCAGCGGCCTTCTTCTGCCGCAAAAGTGACAAAGCAAATACCCCTCGTCATACATTTTTCCCTTGGTGTGATAGGTCAGCGTTACACTGCAGGAGGGGCAGGTCAGTGCCTCGCCGCAGGAGCGACAGGACACCACGTGATTGTAGCCGCGACGGTTGAGAAACAGAATAGACTGATTGCCCGCCGCCGTGTTTTCCTTTAAGATCTCGCGCAGCTCGCGCCCGATGGGAGAAATATTTCCCTCCCCCGCCTCGCCGCGCATATCAGCAATACGCACCTCGGGCAGCTTGGCACCCGCGTGGCGGTTCTTTAGCTGCAGCAGCGTATAACGCCCCTCCTTGGCACGCTTATAGCTTTCAAGCGAGGGGGTGGCGGAGCAAAGCAGCAGCGTGGCACGGTTGTGCGCCACACGCCAGCGCGCCACGTCGCGCGCGTGGTACTTGGGATTCATATCCGATTTATAGGTGTGCTCGTGCTCCTCGTCCATCACGATCAGCCCGAGGTTTTTGACAGGCGCAAAAACCGCCGAGCGCGTGCCGACCACCACGTCAGCCTCGCCCTCCAAAATGCGGTAATAGGCATCCAGTCGCTCACCCGCCGAGAGTGCCGAGTGCATCACGGCAACGCGCGCGCCGTAGCGCGAGCAAAAGATAGAGAGCGTTTGCGGTGTGAGGGCAATTTCAGGCAGCAAAACGATCGCGCCGCGCCCCAGCTCCAGCATACGGTCAATGGTCTTGAGCATCATCGGCGTTTTGCCGCTGCCCGTCACGCCATGCAAAAGAACCGCGTGCGCCTCACCGTCGTCGGTAAGTGCCTTAAGCCTTGCAAAAGCCCCCGCCTGCTCCTCGTTGAGGGCAAAATCTGCGGGGAGCGCGGTATCCCTTGGCAGCGTAGCGTACGGATTGCGCCACACGCGCTCGGCGCGGCGCGAGATAAGCTCCTTTTCGACCAAGGCGTCAAGCACGGCCCTGGAAATACCTGCCTCCCGCAAAGCCGAGGCGCTTTTTTCCCCCTCCAAAACGAGGGTGAGCGCGACGCGCTGCCGCTCCCCTAGGCGCGGCGTTTTTTGCCTACCGTCAAGGAGTGCCTGCACCAAATCGGGTGCTGCAGCAAGCAGATAGGTCACCTGCTCCTTTTGCGACATAGCGTTTTTTTGCTCAAGCTCACGCGTAACCAGCCCCAGCTTCACCAGCCGTGCAAGATGCGCGTCTGCCCCCTCTCCAAAGCGAGAGCGCAGCGTATCCACGCCCGCCCCCCCAATGCGGGTAAGGTGCGAGAGCACAAAGACTTCCTCGGCGGTAAGCTTCGTCACGTCGGATGGCACGGCACCCGTCGGGCGGTAATATTCAACAAGACCCGAAAAAGCACCTGCGGGGATCATGGCGTGCACGGCATCACCCGTAGCACACAGCGTGGTCTCCCGTAAAAAACAGACAAGCCCCAACATTTCTTCGGTAAGAGAAATGCGAGGCGTTGTGACGGTGCTGATGGGCTTTACGGCATCATACGCGGTCGTATCCGCAATACTGACAACAAGCCCCATATGACGGCGATTGCCGCCCCCAAACGGAACGGTCACAAAGCTGCCCGCGCCAACCGATCCCGCGAGTGATGCCGGAATGCCGTAGTCGTATTCTTTATCAAGAAAACGAGGGGCATCAAGCAATCTGACCCTTGCATATCTTGACATAATGCCCCTCCCTTCTCAAAAATTAAAAATGAAAGATCAGTCGTTCTCCTCTTCCTCGGCCTCCTCAGCCACAGGCACAGGACCGTCCACGATCAGGTGATTGCCTGCGTGAATGCTGTCAATGGCATTCTTTACCGCCTTTTTGTCGGCGAGATCCTGGTCAATGAGGGACATGATGCTGCCGCTGCCCTCCTTGGTGCCGGTGAGTACGTTTTCGGCGGCAGCACGCTGCCTCACGTACTCGTCGGTGATCAAACGTGCGCATTTTGCGGTAGCGATGGCAAGCTGGTAGCGGTTATAATTGCCTTTGGTCAGTTCGTCAATGGTAGGGTAGATCATCTTTATTCTCCTTGCAAATTATGTTGTTTATTCAAAATAGCGCGTTGCCGCATCACGGTTGCGAGCAAGCGCACAGGTTTGTGCGCGCACAATGGCGCGAATGTCGGCAACCGCCTCCTCGATCTCGCCGTCGCGGTTGTAGATCACGTAATCGTAATTCTTCACACAGGGCACCTCCTCGCGGGTGCGGGAAAGCCTTTCTCTGATTTTTTCCTCAGTCTCGGTCCCGCGGCTGCGCAAGCGTTGCTCCTGCACAACAAACGAGGGGGGCAGCAGCATAATGAGCACCGCCTCGGGGTATGCCTTTTTTACGTTATAGGCACCCTCCACCTCAATTTCAAGCAGCAGATTGCAGCCACTTTCAAGCACTGCCTCGGCCTCCCTTTTCGGTGTGCCGTAATAGTTGCCGCAATATTCGGTGTATTCAAGCATCTCGCCCCTTGCAATGCGCGCCTCAAACGCCTCACGCGTAAGATAGTGGTAGTTTACGCCGTCCACCTCACCCGGGCGGGGTGCGCGTGTGGTGGCAGAAACCGAAAAACGATAGTTTTCATCGCGAAGCAGCGCGCCAAGCACCGTGCCCTTGCCGCTGCCGGCAGGCCCCGATACCACAATAAGAAGTCCCTTTTTTTGTTTGCACTCGCCACTCATTCCTCTGCACCTGCCTCTTCATCCTCACCAATGCCGTCGTCCTCAAGACGGTTGGCAATGGTTTCTGCCTGAATGGCGGAAAGGATCACGTGCTCACTGTCGGTGATAATAACGGCACGCGTGCGGCGACCGCACGTAACGTCAATGGTTCTGCCCTCGTCCTTAGCATCCTGTATCAAGCGCTTCACGGGCGCGGAATCGGGGCTGACCAGTGCCACCATGCGATTGGCGGCAACCATATTGCCGAAGCCGATATTGATGAATTTCATGTTAGGTCGTCCTTTCGGATATGATATTTATACAGCATATATTATAATACAAATTATTTGCCTTGTCAATCTTACTTTAAAATCTTTTTGGCAAAAAAATGCATTTTTTTGTGCTCCCTGTGAAAAAAATTGCAAAAACCCCTTGCAAATAGCGTAAAAATAAGGTAAAATATGATTAACCATATGTTTTGCGCGATACCGCAAAGCAAATCATGTAAATCAACCATACTTCGGAGGTATAAAATGGTAGTAGCAGGCGATTTTAAAAACGGCATAACCTTTGACGACGGTCAGGGCAACGTATTGCAGGTAGTTGAGTTTCAGCACGTAAAGCCCGGCAAGGGTGCGGCATTCGTTCGCACCAAGCTCAAGAACGTGATCACCGGTGCTGTGATCGAAAAGACCTTCAACCCCACCGACAAATTTGAGAACGCATATATCGAGCGCAAGGAGATGCAGTACTCCTATAACGACGGCGATCTTTACTACTTTATGGATATGGAAAGCTTTGATATGCTGCCCCTCAACAGCGACAAGCTGCCCGACAGCTTTAAGTTTGTAAAGGAGGAGATGCTCTGCAAGATCATTTCCTACAAGGGCAACGTATTTGGCGTTGAGCCACCCACTTTTGTTGAGCTGGCAGTAGCAAATACCGACCCCGGCTTTGCTGGCAACACCGCCACCAACACCCTCAAGCCCGCAACGCTTGAAACCGGTGCCGAGATCAAGGTGCCGCTGTTTATCAACGAGGGCGACGTGCTGAAGATCGACACCCGCACGGGCGAGTATCTCTCCCGCGCATAATCCTACGAAAAGAAAAGGAGTGGAGCTATGAACCTGACTGAAAAGGCTGCATATCTCAAGGGGCTTGCCGACGGTCTTTCCCTTGATAAGGAAACCAAGGAGGGCAAGCTGATCGCAGCACTCATCGACATGGTTGACGCACTTGCCGAAAAGGTAGAGGAGCTTGACTGTGACGTAGAGGAGCTGAACGATTACTGCGAGGAGCTTGACGAGGATCTGCACGACGTTGAGGAGGTTCTCCTTGACGACTACGACGACGAATGCGACGGCGACTGCGACGAGTGCGAATTTGCCGACGAGTGCGAGCTGCTTGACGACACCTACGAGGTAGAGTGCCCCGCTTGCGGTGAGAAGGTTTGCTTTGATGAGAGCGTTGACCCCACCGAGCTTGCATGCCCCGCTTGCGGCGAAAAGCTGCTTGAGGGCGACGACGAATAAGAGCACGGCGTTTGGGGCTGCGTCATTTAGCACCGAACCAAACACAAAAAAGAAACTAAAAAAGCCGCTTCAATTGTCAGTAATGGCAAAAAGGCGGCTTTTTCGGTAGAAATCCTTACGAATTTTAATTTTAACGTGTTTTTTAGGTGCGCTCTTGCCTATCACAGCTTCTGCATCCAAATAAAGCACCCCCCGCTTTCTTTTTTGGCAATACCAAGCGATCTTAAAAATTAGAAAAATTTTAAATTTTGTCTTGACAGGTACAAAAAAGCGTGCTATACTATTTTTAGAATAATTCTAAAAGGAGTGCGCGATGGTACAAAAAAGAGCTGCTGTTTTGCAGGTGCTGCGAGAATCCGAGGGGCATCTGCGCCCCGATGAGATCTTCAAGCGTGTCAAGGCATATTATCCAAGCATGGTGCTTGCCACGGTATACAACAACCTACACGCCCTCACCGAGGATGGTTATATCAGGCACATAAAAACGGCAACGGGCGCGGATTTTTATGACAAAACACCCACTCCGCACGAGCATGCGCTTTGCACCGCGTGCGGCAAGCTGATTGATGCGGATCTTGGCGATTTTGCCGCCGCCTTGCGCAAAAGCACCAGCATCCCCATTTTGTCCTACGACCTTATTTTGCATACCGTTTGCCCTGATTGTGCAAACGGGCACAAATAAATTTAATCATTATTTTAAAGGAGAAATCATCATGAGCAAAGAGCTGAAGGGCACCAAGACCGAGCAAAATCTGATGGCCGCCTTCTCGGGCGTGAGCCAGGCACGCAACAAATACACCTATTTTGCAAGTGTAGCCAAGAAAGAGGGCTACGAGCAGATCAGTGCGATCTTCGCAAAGACTGCCGAAAACGAAAAGGAGCACGCTAAAATGTGGTTTAAGCTCTTAGGTGAGCTGGGAGATACCGCCGCAAACCTTGCAGCTGCAGCCGCAGGCGAGAACTACGAGTGGACCGATATGTACGCCACCTTTGCCAAAGAGGCTGACGAGGAGGGCTTTGCGGAAATCGCCGCAAAATTCCGCGCCGTTGCCAAGATCGAGAAGGCACACGAGGAGCGCTACCGCGCACTGCTCAAAAACGTGGAGATGCAGGCAGTATTCGCCAAGAGCGAGGAAACCATGTGGGAGTGCCGTAACTGCGGTCACCTTGTAATGGGCAAAAAGGCACCCGAGATCTGCCCCGTTTGCGTACATCCCCAGAGCTACTTTGAGGTTCGCGCAGAGAATTATTAAGGGGTGGCGTATTTGCCACAAGCCAAAAACAAACCGATTTATTTAAATACTAAAACACAAAACCCGCTTTTTTCATCGTGCAAACGGTGAAAAAAGCGAGTTTTCTTGCATTTCTCCTTTTTATATGCTACAATGATATCAATTACAACAAAAGAGGTTTTAGGCTATGAAGTTCACCTTTCTCGGCACGGCATCCTGCGAGGGGATCCCTGCGCTGTTTTGCAACTGCCCACGCTGTGCGACCGCAAAAGTCTTGGGGGGCAAAAACGTTAGAACACGCACGCAAGCGTTGATCGATGACGATATTCTGATCGATCTCCCCCCCGACACGCTCTATCATTTTCACACGCACGGCGTTGACGGGCATAAAATTAAGCACCTACTGCTCACGCACTCGCATTCCGATCACCTTGTGCCCAAGGAGCTTCACAACCGAGGCCCCAGACGCTGCACCAATATGGCAGAAAGTATTTTGCACGTCTGGTGCAGCCAAGGCTCTTACAATGCCATAAAGGCTATCTTCCCCCATGAGGATTACGTGCAGCTTCACCTCATCAAGCCCTTTGAGTCCTTTACCGTAGGCAGCTATCAAGTAACCGCGCTACCTGCCAATCACCACAACGGCGATGAGGCGGTCTTTTATCTCATCGAGGGCGAAAAAACCGTGCTGTATGCCCTCGATACGGGATATTTTTATGACGAAGTGTTCAACTACCTCGCCGCCCACAACGCAAAGCTTGATTTAGCCGTATACGATTGCTCGCTCGTGGAGCGTGTATCGCCGCATAACGCCGGGCACATGGGCATAGAAAGTATTCGTTTGGTCGTGGAAAAGCTGCGCTCACTTGGTGTTGCAACAGATAAAACGATCCACAGCATGAGCCATTTTTCGCACAACGGTCAGTCACTGCAATCCGACATTGAGGAGCTTGTCAAGGACGATGGGTATCTCGTTGCCTTCGACGGCCGCGCAATTGAGCTTTAAAAGCATAAAAAACCACCCCGTTTGGGGTGGTTTTTTATATTCCCTTGGAATTACGCCTCGGGGCTTTGAGTGGTTTCGTGCAGTGCGGTAACCAAGCCCGCCAGCGACTGCAGCTCGGAGGGGATGATGATCTTGGTAGCCTTGCCGTCAGCAACCTTGGCAAGTGCCTCAAGGCTCTTTAAGGTCAGCACCTCTCTGTCGGGCTTCACCTCGTTGAGCATACGCAGACCTGCAGCAGTTGCCTCCTGCACCTTGAGGATAGCCTCCGCTTCACCCTCTGCCTCGCGGATCTTGACCTCGCGCTCTGCCTCGGCGCGCAGGATCGCCGCCTGCTTTTCAGCCTCGGCATCGAGAATTGCCGACTGCTTGCGACCCTCTGCCAAAAGAATGGCGGAGTTCTTTTCACCCTCGGCGCGCAGGATCAGCTCACGGCGCTCACGCTCTGCCTTCATCTGCTTTTCCATCGCATCCTGAATCTCACGCGGGGGAATGATGTTTTTCAGCTCCACGCGATTTACCTTAATGCCCCACGCATCGGTCGCCTCATCCAAAATGGTGCGCATTCTGGTGTTGATGGTATCGCGCGAGGTCAGCGTGCCGTCAAGATCGAGCTCACCGATCATGTTACGCAGCGTGGTTGCAGTCAGGTTTTCAATTGCAAAAATGGGGTTTGTGACACCGTAAGCGTACAGCTTACAATCGGTGATCTGATAATACACGATGGTATCGATCTGCATGCGCACGTTATCCTTGGTGATCACAGACTGGGGCGGAAAATCCACCACCTGCTCCATCAAATTGATCCGTTTGCTCACGCGATCCAAAAACGGGATCTTAACGTGAAGACCGTTCTTCCAGGTTTCGTGATAGGAGCCAAGACGCTCCACCACATAGGCATGTGCCTGCGGCACCACGTGAACGTTTGCGATCAGCGCAACAAGAACAAGCGCCAAGATAATGCAAATTGCAATAATAAGACCTGTCATAATTCTCTCCCTTTCTCTTTATAAACGTTATTTTACGATCAGCTTAACGCCCTTGATCTCCAAAACCTCTACCTGCTCGCCCACCTTGATCACGCGTGAGGGGTCCTCGGCGCGGGCAGACCAACGAAGACCGTTTAATCTTACCTCGCCCTGCTCCCTAATATTAGAGATCTCCTCGGTAACCAGTGCGGTTTCTCCGATCAGTGCGTCGGTATTGGTTTTGGTTTTTTTGGTTTTCAGCAGCTTTTTGCAAAACCGACGGGTGGAAAACACCAAAACAAGCCCCAATACCGCAAAAACGAGAAACTGAATTGGCACGGGGACGTTACAAAAGGCAAGCACCATAGAGATCATTGCGCCGGGAAAAAACCAAATGGCAACAAGATCTGTGGTCAGCCCCTCCGCGACCAGCGCAAGCGCCAAAACAGCGATCCAAAAATACGGCATACACCTACCTCCTTTCGAGCAAAACGGTTTCCCCTTGCTTGTATTCAGTATAGCATTTTCGCCGTGCACGTGTCAAGGCTCAAAAAAGCGAATTTCAAGCAAAAGCGTGCGGTTTTGGCGAGTTTTTGAGAATTAGTATGCCCCAAAGACGGTTTTTTGCACCAACGCGCACGCAGAAATCACTTTATCTGAAAAAAGGACCGCCCCAACACCCAAGCCGAGGCGATCCCATAATATTAGTATAGCCCCGCCTTGCCGGAAAGACGGCGATTGACCAGCTGCAGCCAACCGAGTGGAATAACGGAGGCTGCAAGCGCAAGTGTAAAAAGCAGCTCCCTGCCCGTTAGTGGCACAGTGCGCAGCACCGCGCCGCCAAGATACACAAACGCGATCTGCACCGTTGCCACCGCGCACATAATGAAAATAAAGGCGCGATTTTTGCCAAGCCCCGTCAGCATACGCACGCGATCGGTGCGCGCATTGAAGCAGTTAAAAACACCCGCAAATATAAAAAGTGCAAAAAAGGCGGTGAGCAAGCAAAGATTTCCTTCCATTTGCCGATACATACCCACAATAGCCGGTGCTTTGAGAAAAACGACCGACAACAAAACGGTCACAACGGTAAGAAACACAATGCGCGCGGCAATGGCGCGCGTGAGGATCGGCTCATCACGCCTTTTGGGCGGCTCCAGCATGTAGTGCGGCAACGGTGCCTCGCCTGCAAACGCAAGCCCCCCTAACGTATCCATGATCATATTGATCCATAGCATCTGCACCACAGTAACGGGTGCATCAAAGCCGATAAACGGCCCGATGATGGAGATGCCGACCGCGCAAAAATTCATAATGAGCTGTAACGTGATGAATTTTCTAATGCTTTTGAAGATCGTGCGCCCGTACAGCACCGCACGCGTAATCGACACGAGATTGTCATCTAAAATGACAACGTCGCCCGCCTCCTTTGCCACCTGCGTGCCACTGCCCATGGCAAAGCCGACGTCGGCTGCCTTGAGTGCCGGGGCATCGTTGATGCCGTCGCCCGTCATGCCCACCACAAGGCCTGCCGCGGCACTGATGCGCACAAGGCGGCTTTTATCTGCGGGCATGGCGCGCGCGATCACGGCTATACGCGGGAGGGCGGCAGTCAGCTCCTCATCGCTCATGCAAGCAAGCTCCGATGCCTCAAGGCAGATCCCTTTGTCATGGAGAATACCGCAATCGCGCGCAATACGCGCGGCGGTTTCCTTGCCGTCACCCGTCATCATCACCACCTGAATTCCCGCACCGCGCAGGGTAAGGACCGCATCCCGCGCCTCGGGGCGGGGCGGATCCGTAAAGCTAACGGCGGCAAGCAAAACAAGCTCGGGGAAAAGGCGATCCTTTGGCAGGTGCTTCCCCTCGCAGAGCAGTATCACACGCTCCCCTTGGCGCATACGCTCGTGAATGCGCGCAAAAAACGCCGATTTTTCAAAGGAGCACACCTGTGCGTTTTTGCCGCACGCCCCCACCACGTATGGTAGCAGCCGTTCGGGCGCACCCGTTACAAGCACGCGCCCATCCTCAAGCACAGTGGCGGCGTATTTGCGCGCGCTGTCAAACGCCACGCGCTGCAGCACCCCGTAGGCAGGCTGCGGCTGCGACAAAAAAGCCCCCAGCAGCGCGCGATCGGTGGTGTTACCGCCAAGTGCTATGGCGCGCCCCCTCTCCTCACCCCGCACGGCACCGTTATTCCCAACGGCGGCAAGCATAACGCGCGCTGCCAGCGCGGCATCGCGGTGCTGTAGCGCGCCAAATTTTTCAAAATCCCCCAAAACGGTGAGAAAACGGCTCACTGTCAGCTGCCCGCGGGTCAGTGTACCCGTTTTATCGGTAAACAAAATATTCATGCTGCCTGCCGCCTCCAGCCCTGCGGGCTTGCGGACCAGCACCTGATCCCTTGTCATGCGGCGTATATTTGAGGAAAGCACCACCGCGATCATCATTGGCAGCCCCTCGGGCACTGCCACCACCACAACGGTAAGCCCCAGCATCAGCGCGTGCAGCAAAAGCTCGCACATATGCGGAAAATTCGTAACACGCGTGAGGATTTCCGTGATCTCAAAGCCTGCATCGATCACAAGACCGTGGAACAAAAACGCCAGCACGCAAACCAGTGCCGCCACGTAGCCGATGCGGCTGATCTGATGAGCAAGCCTTGCAAGACGTGCCTTTAGCGGGCTTTCGCGGCTCTCGCTCTGCAGCTCTCTTGAAATACCACCAAGAAAGGTGCGGTCGCCCACCGCCAGCACCTCCATCTCGCCCTCGCCCGAAAGCACCACAGAGCCTGCAAACAAACCCGCAGGGTCGCTTGGCTCGCGCGCGCTATCCCCCAATACGGGGTGTTTTTCCGCCTCCTTGCTCTCCCCCGTGAGTGCCGATTGGTCTACTGCCAGTGCCCCCGCAATGAGCCTACCGTCAGCAGGAATTCGTTCACCCGCAGAAAGCAACAGCACGTCACCAACCACCACATCTCCTACCTCTATCTCGCTGACCGTACCGCGCCGCACGCGGCAACGCGCTGCGCCGCATAGCTCGCAAAGGCGTGCAAACGCCGCTTCGCTGCCGTATTCCGAGGCAGTGGAAATAAGCGTTGCCAAAAACACCGAAACAGCGATCCCCACAGTTTCAAACCAATCGTGGCTGCGAAAAATAAACAGCAAATTCACGGCAAGCGCCGCAAGCAGAACCTTGATTACCGGGTCACCGAGATTGACGAGAAAATGGTGCCAAAATCCCGCGCGCCTTGCTTTGCTGATCACGTTTGCACCATGCCTTGCGCGCGATGCCTCAACCTCGCTTGGCGAAAGCCCGCGCCTTTCATATTTTTGCTGTGTCACCGTACCGCCCCCTCGCGTTTTATCCCTTTATCCTATGCGCGAATAAACAAAAAAAGAAGCAGGCGACACCTGCCTGCTTCTTAAATTTTAATGCTCGGGAACGGTATTTTCGTAAGTGTCGTGACTGATCACGTCATCATCGTAGATCTCCTGGTCCCCGAGCAAGGCACACAGCTCCTCGGCGGTGCGGTCAAGATCGTAGGTTCTGAAGTTCAGCCGCAGCACGTCGTTTTCCCTGATCGGTCCACCCGTGTAAAAATGCTTTTCCTCGCTTTCCTGCTTGACCGAAAGCACGGTGCAGAAAGGGGGCCAGAGAATGTCACGCGGCTCCTTGCCCACGGCAAAGCTGCCGGGCAGCACCTGCACCGTTACGTCAAGCACGTGCAGATCCTTGCCGCGGTTTTCGGCATGTATCTCGCGCTCCATGGCAATTTCGTTGATGGAGTTTGCCCCAACGACCTCCACAATGACGTACGAGATCATCACGGCAAGCAGGATCGGCAACACGTTGCCAAAGCCCGAGAGTGCTTCAACGGCAAACGCCATTGCAGTTAGCGGTGTGCGCACCGAGGCGGCAAAAAAGGATGCCATGCCAATCACGACCATCAGCATAAAATAGCTCTCATCAAGTGCGCCCAGTGCCACCATGGCTTCCGCCGAGACCGAGCCGATCAGTGCGCCAAAGGAAAGCAGAGGGGTGAAAAGTCCGCCCGTGGCACCTACGTCGTTTGAAAGGATCACAAGCAGCGAGCGCACGACCAGCAAGATCAGTGCCGCGTACCACGCCTCGCGCCGCTCAAGCAGAGCTTCAATGAGGTGGTGACCCGTGCCGATCGCCTCATAATACACACAACCGATAATGGAAACCACCGCAAACACAGGAGCAACCTTGAAAAAGGTGTGCAAATGCTTTAATTTTTTGTGCAGCAGACCGCGAATGGCGTGCGTGCACTCGCCAAACACATAGGCAAAGCCACCGCAAAGTAGCCCCACGGGAATGGCGACCCAAATAAGAGAAAGCGGCAAATGCGCGGAGATCGTAAAATGAAAGAGCGCGCTTTGCTTATTAAAAATATGGCAAAGCAGCCGAAGCACGCCCATGCCGCAAAGCACACTGCTGATCGAGGACATAATCAGCAGCGGTGAGAAGCGGCGATGCCCCTCCTCAAGCCCAAAGAGCACTGCCGTCACGGGCGCGCAGGTTGCGGTAGCAAAGCCTGCAGTCGCGCCGCTTGTCATCAAATAACGCTCCCACGCGCGGTGCTTTTTGCCCATTACGCGTGCCGTGCCGCTGCCAACCGCCGTACCCATTTGCACGGCAGGGCCCTCGTCATTGCCAAGAGGAATGCCGCAAAGATAGGAAAGCAGTGCCGAGGTAAATACAAAAATGATGTTACGCAGCCAGTGGAAGGTGATCAGACCGCGAATGAGCGCGACGGCTGTGGGAATGCCGCCACCGCGCGAATGCGGCGAATAAGTGAGGCAAAAGGAAACAAACAGTGCCACAAGCACCGCACCTGCCACCACCAAGGGAATAAACTGGGGGTGCTCCCCCGCAAAGCTGTAAATAAAATGCGAAACCTCAATCACCTTCTCGGAGATCACACGAAACGCAAACACAATAGCACCCGTAATAATGCCGGCAATACTCGCAAACACCACACAGGGCCATATGACATTTTGGATCTTACTTTTGATCTTTTTTTCTTGCAAAGTCCCCTCCCCCGCATCAGCGGCTTTCAGATGACGTTTTATCTTTTCGTATTATACTATTTTCCCCTTTATTTGTCAATAAAAATAAATATAAATAAATACGATAAACACATGGCCTTTGTGCATGCATGGGCTGCCGTCGGGCGCCAAGGCTTGCCCCATTGCCGTTTGCTGAAAATCCCCCGTTTGGCGAATTTTTGCCAAACGGGGTTGTTTTTTTGTTACTTTCTTTGCTTGCGCGCCGTTTCGCAAAGGTGCGACAACGGGCATGCCTCGCAGCGCGGCGCGCGCGCCGTGCAAACATCTCTGCCAAACTGCACAATGCGGTGGCAAAAGTCACTCTGCTCGGTAGGCTCTACCAGCTTTACCATGATGCGCTCAACCTTGGTGGGGTCCTTTAGGTCTGCTTTATACATGCCAAGGCGACCGCAAATGCGAATGCAATGTGTATCTGCCACAATGGCGGGAAGCCCGAAAATATCACCGCGCAGCAAATTGGCGATCTTGCGACCCACCCCGGGGAATTTTAAAAGCTCCTCCATCGAGGAGGGCAGCTCACCGCCGTATTCGGTCAGCAGCATGCGCGAGGCATCAATAATATTTTGCGCCTTGGTGTGATATAAGCCGCATGGACGCACGATCCCTTCTACGTCTTCAAGGTCTGCCATAGCGAGATCCTTCGCGGTGGGGTAGCGTGCAAACAGCTCACGGCAAACGATATTCACACGTGCATCGGTGCACTGCGCGGAAAGCCGCCCCATAACGAGAAGCTTAAAGGGATCGCCCCCCGCTTCAAGTGCGCAAATCGCCTTTGGATAAATCTCCTTTAGTGCCGCCACGATCTCCTGCATGCGCGCTCTTTTTTGCTTTTCCGTCACACTGCCACCCCCCGTCTTGCAAAATGATTTCACCCTTTTAGTATATCACAGGCACGCGAATTCTGTCAAATCTTTTTCCAACAAACTTTACGCGAAGGCTTGACAAAAGCCGTTTGGTTTGCTATAATAACGTGGTAGACAGGATATCCTCTACCATTTCGGGATGTAGCGCAGTTGGTAGCGCGCCTGGTTTGGGACCAGGATGTCGCAGGTTCAAATCCTGTCATTCCGACCAGGAGGCGTAGCTCAGTTGGTTAGAGCGCACGGTTCACATCCGTGAGGTCAAGGGTTCGAGCCCCCTCGTCTCCACCAAAAGAAACACCACCCCGAACGGGGTGGTTTTTCTTTTGGTGCGCGACTTCGGGGTGCGAGAACCCTGCTTTGCCTACGGCAAAGCAAGGGAAGAATGCCGTTCGCGTCGCGGCGGCGATGTTTAACCGCCGAGGCATTCTGTTTTATTCGCCGCAGGCGAATTACACGAGCCCCCTCGTCGCGGGTGCTTATATCAAATTAGGAAATGCGCGGCACACATTCTTGCATTTTTTTGCCGATTATGGTAAAATAAGCTCGTTGCGTTCAGCAGAAGCCCTAATAGCAACAACTATTTCAATAAAATCTTCGAGGTAGGTTATCGTGAAACAACAAAACAAAAGATCCAATATGCTTACAAATCCCTTCGTGATCGCACTTTTGGCGCTTCTTTGCTGTGCGCTTTGGGG
>JAZOLJ010000092.1:0-2487 GCA_045652845.1 Eubacteriales bacterium
AAGCAGTACGATCAGACCTTCAAACTCATTTTCCAAGAGATCTACGATACCGACTACAAGGCAAAGTTTGAAGAAGCCGGGATTGAGTATTTCTATACCCTCATTGATGACGCGGTGGCACGCGTGATCCGCTCCGAGGGCGGCTTTATCTGGGCGTGCAAGAACTACGACGGCGACGTGATGAGCGATATGGTATCCACCGCCTTTGGCTCGCTTGCCATGATGACCTCGGTACTGGTTTCCCCCGATGGAAAATACGAATACGAGGCGGCACACGGCACCGTGACCCGTCACTACTACCGCTACCTCAAGGGCGAGGATACCTCCACCAACCCCATGGCAACCATTTACGCTTGGTCGGGGGCACTCCGCAAGCGCGGCGAGCTTGATAACCTCGCGGAGCTTGTTGCCTTTGCCGATGCGCTGGAGGCCGCCTGCATTGAAACGCTGATGGACGGCATTATGACCAAGGACCTTGTGGGTCTGGTAGTCCCCGGCACGAAAACCACCGCTGTAAACTCCAAAAGCTTTATCCTTGCCATCAAGGAACGCCTTGAGAAAAAGCTTGCTTGAGGAAGGGAAACAAAAAGGAAGGGCACCCCTTTTGAAAAAGGGGCTCCCTTCCTTTTGCTTTTCGCCCACGCGAAAAGCAATTCACCTACCCTCCCGAAAACCTTTGCACAAGGGGAAAAGTGTGCAAACAAAGCGCACGGTGTTCGCTTTATCTCGGTAGGGGGCAGCGCCTCGATGCCCCGCATCCGCGATGTGGTACGAACAAACGGGCGGATACGGGATCCGCCCCTACGGTGTTTGTGCGTACACCGCGCACAAAGCGCGCGATGATAAAATATTTACGCAAACGCTTGCGCTCGGTATTAAAATGATGTAAAATGAAATAAAGACCAAAAAGGAACGGTACGAGGATGAACAAAAACGGTTTTTTGATAGAAAACGGCATATTACAGGAATACTCGGGGACGGATGCCGAGGTGGTTGTGCCCGCAGGAGTCACCAAGATTGCAATAGGTGCCTTTGCAAGGTGCAAAACGCTTTGTCGCGTGACCGTGCAGGAGGGGGTAAAAAGCATTGGCATATCTGCCTTTGAAAGCTGCCCCGCGCTCCGTGAGGTGGTGCTGCCCGAGGGGCTTGAGAAGATTGATTTTGACGCCTTTAAGGGCTGCCGCGCACTCAAGCACATTTCCCTGCCTTGCAGCCTTTCGGCACTTGATTTTGACGTGTTTGAGGGCTGTGGGGCACTTTCTTACACCGTGTGCGAGGGCATCAAATATCTTGGCAACGCGCAAGACCCGCACGTTGTATGCATGGGTCCCGTTGACGGTGATATCGAGAAAATAGACCTGCGAGCAGGCACAAAAATCATTTACTGCAACGCCTTTGACGGCTGCCAGCGCTTGACGCGGGTAACACTGCCCGAAGGGCTGCGGCAATTAGGCTATCACGCCTTTTATGGCTGTGTGGCACTGCAAGAAATCGTTTTGCCCGAGGGTGTAACGACACTCGAAAGCGGCGTTTTTTCGGGGTGTGAGGCACTGCACACGCTCTCCCTGCCCGCAACCCTTGTGCACGTTGGCGCGTGGGCAATTCCCTACTCCCCCGCACTGCGCTGTAACGACTACGCGGACGGCAAATACCTTGGCAATGCGGCAGCGCCCTACACCGTACTGGTGCGCGCTGACGACACGGAGGTGCTATCCCTGCACCGCGACACCAAAATCGTGCTTGACCATGCCTGCTATCAAAATAAGGCCCTGCGCGAGGTGGTGCTACCTGCGGGGCTGGTGGAGATTGGCGAGCACGCCTTTACTCAGTGCAAAAATTTAACAAAGGCAACACTGCCCGAGGGGCTTGTAAGCATTGGTGAGGGTGCCTTTTCCTCCTGCGATAAGCTGCAAATTTCCGCCTTTCCCACTACACTGCAGGAGATCGGCAGCAATGCTTTTGGCGGCTGCGTAACACTTTGTGAGGATCTGACCCTTACCTGCAGCACGGTTGGCAGCTGCGCTTTTTACGGCTGTGCGTCACTGCGCACGCTGACGATCACAGAGGGCGTTTCCTTTGTTGACGATTACGCCTTTGGTGAATGCATATCCCTTGAGCGCGTAACCCTGATGTCGGGCAGGCTTGGTGAAGCGGTATTTTCAGACTGTACCGCGCTGACCGCGGCAACGCTCACAGAGGACGTTTGGATTTCTCTCCCCGAGGATACCTTTGAAGAATGCGTGGATGAGAAAATTATCCGTGATTAAAAAAACTGATCACTCAAGCTTGAGTGAGCAGTTTTTTATTTCACATGCCGCGCCGCGCGCGAAAAAACTCCTGCAAGATCTCGCGGCATTCGCGCTCCAGCACACCCGCGGTCACCGCAGGCGCGCTGCCAAGCGGATAGCGCGGCAAATTCACCACACTGCCAAAAGCACCTGCGGTGGGGTCCTTGGCACCGTACACCACGCGCGCCACGCGCGAGGC
>JAZOLJ010000093.1:0-3338 GCA_045652845.1 Eubacteriales bacterium
CCGACACGCAAACAGCATTCCCTTTTGCATACGCCGCGCCAGTGCTCCCCGCAATATCGCGCGCAAAGTCGGGCGTGGTTGCCTTGGCGGAAAAAAAGAGCGTTTCGCCCGTGCGCCGTTCTCTGCCAAGCCCCCGCGTGACGGAATTCTCGGCATTCAAAACAAGCCTTGTTTCGGGGGCGAAGATGCGGCATTTTGCCACCGTATATTCCGCCATATCTACATGCCAGTTAAGGTGATTGGGTGTAATATTGGTGATCACCGCCACGGCGGGGGGCGCGTTAAGGGTCATCAGCTGAAAGCTTGACAGCTCAAGGACTGCCAGGTCGCCGTGGCTCATTTCCGACACGCGCGGCAAAAGCGGTGTGCCGTTGTTGCCGCCAAGCCACGCGCGAACGCCTGCAGCCTCAAGCAGCGCGGCGGCAAGGTTTGCCGTGGTGGTTTTTCCGTCACTGCCCGTAATGCCGATCACGCGGCAGGGTGCAAGTGCCATAAAAAGCTCACTTTCGCTTGTCAGGCACGCGCCCGCCGCCAAGGCGTTTTTGATGGCGGGAATATCGGGGCGCACACCGGGTGAGCGCACGATGACCTGCTCTTGAAGCATACATGGGAAAGGGGCGATGCAAAAGGCAATTCCCCTTGCCTCATACGCCTCACGCAGGGGGGGCGGCACGGGAAGCTCTGCATACACGGTGGCACTGCCACCGTGCGCGAGCAGATAGTCTAACACCGCGCGATTGGCGCGGCCAAGCCCCAAAAGTGCCACCGAATACCCACGGGGAGAATGCAAAAAATCAGAAAAATACATGCGGATCACCTCTTTAAATATTATATAAACAGGCATATCCATAGTATATTATACAGTTTCGCGCCCACGCGTGCAAGGGGTAGCGGTGTTTTTTTGCTGAATATTTAAAAAAATCTTGGTGATACTTTACAAATTCCACAAGATATGGTATAATATTGTGGATAAGGGCACTATCCCTTGTGATATACAACCTTACAAACCGCGATGCGGCAAAAGCTGCAAAAATGTTGCGCCGAGAGGCTTATGTGTTCGGCGCTCCTCGGCTATATAGGAAAAGGAGAATGCAATGGCTGCAAAAAATTCCGCAAAAAAATACGGCAATGACAGTATCACTGCCTTAAAGGGCGCCGATCGCGTTAGAAAACGCCCCGGCGTTATCTTTGGCTCAGATGGGCTTGAGGGCTGTGAGCATTCTTTTTTTGAGATCCTGTCAAACTCGGTAGACGAGGCACGCGAGGGGCACGGCAACGTGATCACAGTCACCGCCTTCAGCGACTATTCGATTGAGGTGGATGACCGCGGGCGCGGCGTGCCGCTTGGATACAACGAAAAGGAAGGCAGATGGAACTGGGATCTTATTTACTGTGAGCTTTATGCGGGCGGTAAATACGAAAACAACAAGGGCGATGCTGCATACGAATATTCTCTCGGTCTTAACGGCCTTGGTGCGTGTGCCACGCAGTATTCCTCGGAGTTTATGCACGTTTCCTCCTATGACGGCAATCAGGTGCACACCATCTCGTTTGCCAAGGGCGAGCCGAAGACCGAGCTGCAAAGCCGCGAGCTTGACAAACGGGAGCGTCGCACGGGCACGGTGATCCGCTGGAGACCCGACCTTGAGGTCTTTACCGATATCAAGATCCCCCACGAGTTTTTTGTTGACACCATGCACCGCCAGGCGGTGGTAAACCCCGGCATTACCTTTACGCTTCGCCTGCAGCAGCCGGACGGCAAATTTACCGAGCAAAGCTTTGTTTACCAAAACGGTATTTCCGATTATATCCTTGAGCAGGTGGGTGACACCGCCAAGACCGAGCCCGTGCTCTGGCACCTTGAAACCAAGGGGCGCGACCGTGACGACAAGGCGGATTACAAGTTGAAGGCAGATGTTTCATTCTGTGTTTCAAACACAGTAACCGCCACCGAATATTATCACAACTCAAGCTTTCTTGAGCACGGCGGCTCGCCCGACAAGGCGGTAAAGCTTGCCTTTGTGGCGGCTCTTGATGCCTATTTAAAAAGCAACAACAAATATAACAAGGGTGAAAAAAGCATTACCTTTGAGGATGTGCGCGACTGCTTGTTTATTGTAATCAACAGCTTCTCTACCCTCACCTCCTACGAAAACCAAACCAAAAAGTCGATCACAAACTCCTTTATTTACGAGGCGTTGCGCGACTTTTTGCGCCAGCAGCTGAATTTCTACCTCACCGAGCACCCCACCGAAGCAGAGGTGTTTGCCAATCAGGTGCTGATCAATAAGCGCAGCCGCGAGAGCGCGGACAAGGCACGCATTGAGATCAAAAAGAACCTCACGGGCAAGATAGATATTGCCAACCGCGTAGAAAAATTTGTAAACTGCCGTTCAAAGGACCCCAACGTGCGCGAGCTTTACATCGTGGAGGGCGATTCGGCACTCACCTCGTGTAAGCTGGGGCGTGCCGCGGAATTTCAAGCCATCATCCCCGTGCGCGGCAAGACCCTGAACTGTGTGAAGGCAAGCTACGACCGCATTTTTAAAAATGACATTATCACCGACCTTTTGCGCGTGATCGGCTGCGGTGTGGAGATCGACGGCAAGATCAAGGGCGATATCAACCGCTTTGACCTCTCGCAGCTGCGCTGGTCAAAGATCATTATTTGCACCGATGCCGATGAGGACGGCTTCCAGATCCGCACGCTGCTCCTCACACTCTTTTACCGTCTGCTCCCTACCCTCTTGCGCGAGAAAAAGGTGTTTATTGCGGAATCTCCCCTTTTTGAGATCACCGCAAAGGACGAGATCTTGTTTGCTTACAATGAATTTGAAAAGGCAGAGATCCTCAAAAAGCTTGAGGCAGAAGGCAAAAAATATACGCTGCAGCGCTCCAAGGGTCTTGGCGAAAACGAGCCCGACATGATGTGGCACACCACCATGAATCCCGCTACCAGACGCCTGATTTCGGTTGAGCCCGCGGACGTGGCGCGCACCGAATATATGTTTGACGTGCTAATGGGCGATAACCTTGCCGAGCGTAAGGTGTTTATTGCCGAGCACGGCGGCGAATATATTAAGGATGCTGATATTTAAAAACCGCAAGAATGCCCGAGGGTGTGGAACACACCTTCGGGCATCATTTTAACCGCCGACAAGCAACAAACCAAGTGCCGCAGCAAGAGTCTCCAAAAAGCAAGTATTTATTTTTTGAAAAGCTCTTGCTTTTTTGCAAACGATGTGATATAATACTAACGTTTTCTGCTCAAGATGAGAGCGATAATTTAATATTTTTATGGAGAAGTACTCAAGTGGTCGAAGAGGCGTGACTCGAAA
>JAZOLJ010000094.1:0-31042 GCA_045652845.1 Eubacteriales bacterium
CAACAACCCCGCCGGGGTTGTGCGTGTTGCCCTTAACGGACAAACCCCCCACTCCCGGGGCGCGCTTTTTTTACTTTGCCTGCATGCGGCATGCGAAGGCGCGCACGCCTGTGCGAGTAAGATGCTCCGCTGCCTGCTGTGCAGCTTTTTCATCGGCAAAAATACCAAACACCGAGGGGCCGCTGCCACTCATTTGGGCTGCGAGTGCGCCATGATTTAAAAGTGAGCGCTTGATCTCGGATACCGCAGGGCGCATGGGCTCCACAACCTCCTCAAATCGGTTAAAAAGTGCCAAAACGGTATCGGATAAGCTGCCGTTTTGCAGTGCGCTGATCAGCGGCTTCGGTGTGCGCTCAGGCGAAAAATCGGCAAAATTACGGTAGCGTGCATCAAGGGCTGCAAAGGCCTCGGGTGTGGACACGCCCTCGCCGCCCATGGCAACGACAAGCGCTGTATCAAGCGTTGTCTTGATCGGCGTCATGATCTCTCCGATCCCCTCGCAAAGGCAGGTGCCGCCACAAACGCAAAATGGCACGTCAGCCCCGATCGCAGCACCGATCTCGGCAAGCCTTTCGGTGGAAAAACGCATACCGTCCAGCGCGTTAAGTGCCTTAAGAGTCGCCGCGGCATCGGCAGAGCCACCACCCATGCCCGCCGCCATCGGAATGCGCTTTTCAAGCGAAATATCAACGCCAAACGGGGCACAGCTTGCCGCGAAATATGCGTTTGCCGCACGCACGATAAGATTACTCCCATCGGCAGGAAGCACGCCGCCCGTATCAAGTGAAATGCCCTCTCCCGCCGTTTTTGTAACCGTCAGCATATCACAAAGGGAAACCGACTGCATTACGGTAAGGACGTCGTGATAGCCGTTTGGGCGTTTGCCGATTACGTCAAGATATAGATTTATCTTCGCATAGGCGGGCAAGGTTACCGTCATATCGCTTTCTCCTTTACAACACATTGCTCATGTTAATTCTTCACAAGTATAACATATTACGTTTTTTTTTGCAAGAGCGCGACAAATATTTTCGAAAAGTGCCTGCTTTTCCCTTGACGAAAAATTGTAAAACGTTTATAATAATATTAAGCTTATTTCTCCCAAGGAGGGTCATAATGGTTGAGTTGAACGAGCAACGCAAGGAAAATCCGCAGCCCGAAAAGCCAAGGCGCACTCCGCTGCGCTTATTGCTGTGGGTGCTTGTCGGCATTTTGGCGGTGCTGATCCTTGCAAATCTGGATGCCATTCTCAAGCCGATCAAGACACTGAACGCGATCTTGGCACCGATCGTGATCGGTTTGGTGCTGGCATATCTTTGCAACCCCATTCTGCGTTTTTTTGAAATCAAGGTGTTTTACAAGCTAAAGCGTACCGCAAACCGTGCGTTTTCGATGTTTTTGACCTACATCGTTGTTTTGCTGCTGCTCTCGGGCATCGTGTGGCTGATCATTCCGCAGCTGGTGGAAAGCATTAACGACTTCCGTGTAAACGGTATGTTCTACGTCAACCGTCTGATCGGCTCGCTCAATAACGTGATCGCCTCCCTTCCCTTTGAGCTACCCGGCGGCAATGACAATATCATCAGCCTTGAAAAGCTGCTCACCTGGGCTATGAGCCTGATCGAGCAGTACGGCTCGGGGCTGGTTGGCAGCATCGGCAATTTTGCGGGCGGCGCCTTAACGCTTCTGAAAAACGTCATCATCGGCGTCTTCGTTTCAATCTACGTGCTCTTCTCCAAGGATAAGCTGAACGCAGGCTGCCGTCGCATTTTCCACGCGCTCTTCTCGGATAAAAACGAAAAGCTTCTGCTGCGCTACACCGCCCAGGCAAACCGCAAATTCGGCGGCTTTATCGTTGGCAAGCTGGTGGATTCCATTATGGTGGGCATTACCTGCGCGATCTTCTTCACCGTTTTTAAGATCCCCTACCCCATTTTGATCGCCGTAATCATCGGCATTACCGATTTTATCCCCTTCTTCGGTCCCTTCCTTGGTGCCGTGCCCTCGGGTGTGATCATTTTCATTACCGACCCCTCGAAGATCATTCTCTTTATCATACTGATCCTCGTTGTACAGCAGATCGACGGTAACCTGTTGGCACCTCTGATCCTTGGTGACCACACGGGTCTTTCCTCCCTTGGCGTTTTGGTTGCCATTACCGTCATGGGCGGCTTGTTCGGCTTTATCGGCATGCTGATCGGTGTACCGATCTTTGCCGTCGTTATGACGATTCTTGACGATTATATCAAAAGCCGTCTTGAAAAAAAGGGGGCACCTACCGATCTTTATTCCTACTACGCAGCCGATGCATTTATTCGTCCCTCCGACGAATCGGAGGCACAAGGCGGCACGATTACGCAAAAATTTCTGCGCTGGGTGGCTGCCGTTGAGCCCGAAATGGAGCGAGAGGATTACAAGCCGAACCCCCTGCACCGCGCAATCAATCTCTTCCGCCTTGCTTGCCTTAATATGGCAAAATTCTTCAGACGCTTGTTTTCCACCAAGCAGCTGCCTGAGGACCAGCGCAGCTCCCGTGCCACAGTCGTGAGAAAGCGCGGCATGCTGGCAGATCGCTCCTACGGGCGCGTGGTGCTGCTTTCCATCGTTACGCTTGGCATTTACGCCCTGTATCTGATTGAGATCATGGCGGAAAACACCAACATCGCCTGCAGCCGCGACGGCAAGCGCACGTGGGGCATTTTCCCCCTTTTGTCGCTCGGCATTATCACGCTTGGCATCTTCCCCCTCATTTGGCACTGTCAGGTGATCTGCCGCTATCGCAGCTTTTGCCAAAAGCACGGCGAGGCTCCGCGTATCAGCATGAAATTTTTCCTCCTATGGGCATTGCTTGGTCTGCCCATTCTGGTAGGGCCCTTCATTGCGTGGGCACGCTTTCTTTCGGCCTATAATCAAACCTGCCGCATCTTTAACGAAACGCATACCTTCCCCGTTTCCAAGCGCGTGCTTGCACAGGAGGCTGCGGAGGGTGCTGCATATCTTGCAGCAAGAAAAGCCGCAAGGGCTGCCGAAAAGGTTGCAGCCGTTGGCTCTGACACCGTTTTATTCAGCTCTCTTGAGGAGGAAGCCGCAGGCGACGAGCAGCTTTCGGTATTTGAGTCCGCGCCCGTCACGGTAACAGGGGCAGCCTCTGCTGACGAGGCAACAGGAGAAGCCGAACAGGCATAAACGTATCAAGTCATTTCAAGAGCGAGTTGTGCGTAGCACAGGCTCGCTCTTGTTCATAAAAAGTGAGGTTATCATATGCAAGACAAGAAAAAAGGCGGGATTTCCGTCAATACGGAAAACATTTTCCCCGTCATCAAAAAGTGGCTGTATTCCGAAAAGGATATTTTTTTGCGCGAGATCGTTTCAAACGCAACCGATGCCATTACCAAATTAAAGCGGCTGCAATCTTTGGGTGAGGCGAAGGAGCAGACCGCCCCCTTCCGCATTGACGTGCGCCTTGACAAAGCGGCAAAGACCCTAACCGTTGAGGATAACGGCATTGGCATGACTGAGGAGGAGCTGCAAAAATATATTTGCTCGATCGCGCTTTCGGGTGCCGTTGATTTTATCAAAAAATACGAGGGCGAGGACGCCGCAAAAAACGGGATCATCGGACACTTTGGTCTTGGCTTCTACTCTGCCTTTATGGTCAGCGAAACGGTAGAGATCCACACGCGCTCGCACACGGGTGCGCCCGCCGTGCACTGGGTATGCTCTGCCGAGGGCGAATACGAGCTGGAGGAAAGTGACCGCGAGGGCGTTGGTACCGAGGTCATTATGCATATTGAGGAGGGCGAGCAGGAATACCTGAATGCCGATAAGCTCCGCGATATGCTGGCAAAATACTGTGCCTTTATGCCTGTTGAGATTTATTTTGACGACGGCAGCGAAAAAAAGGAGGGTGCCGAGGAAAGCCCCGTAAACGACATTTTGCCCCTCTGGCAAAAGCCCGTTTCAGAGTGCGAGGAGGCACAATACAAGAATTTTTATCAAAAGGTGTTTGGCGACTTCCGCGAGCCGCTTTTCCACATTCACATCAACGCAGATTATCCCCTTAATTTCAAGGGTATTCTGTATTTCCCGCGTATTACCAATCAATACGAAAGCATTGAAGGGCAGATCAAGCTCTACTATAACCAGGTATTCGTTGCCGACAACATCAAGGAGGTCATTCCCGAATATCTGCTGATGCTAAAGGGCGTGCTTGATTGCCCCGAGCTGCCCCTGAACGTTTCACGCAGCTATCTGCAGACCAACAGCTACGTAGCTAAGGTGAGCGCCCACATTGTAAAAAAGGTGGCGGATAAGCTTATTTCGCTCTCGAAAAACGAGCGCGAGCGCTATGAAAGGGTGTGGGACGACATCAAAGCCTTTGTGGAATACGCCGCTATGCGTGACACAAAATTCCGTGACCGCGTAAAGGATCATTTGCTGCTCAAGCTCACCGACGGTACGCACAAAACCATTGATGAATACCTTGAAGCCGCCAAGGAAAAGCACGAAAACACCGTTTACTACACCACCGACAAGGCACAGCAAGCACAGTATATTGCCCTGTTTGAGGCAAAGGGCATTGCCGTAGCAGAGCTTGACAGCATGCTGGATACGCAGTTTGCCGCCTTTGAGGAGGCAAACCGCCAAGGTGTAAAATTCCTGCGTGTGGATGCCGACCTTTCTGCGATCGGCGAGGGCAAGGATGTTGAAAATAAGGCACTTTGCGATCTGTTTTTGAAGGTAAGCGGCAACGAAAAGCTGACCGTGACCGAGCAATGCCTTGCGGGCAGCAGTGTGCCCGCCGTGCTGCGCGTCAGCGAGGAGAGCCGCCGCATGGAGGACATGATGCGGATGTACCGCATGGCAAATGACGGTGATGCGGATTTTGCCTTCCCGCTTGAGCTGACCCTGCTGCTGAATACCGACTCCCCGCTGATCAAAAAATTAAGCAAAATGTTAGAGGATGGCAGCACGAAGGCCGAGGCCCTCGCGGCGCACATTTACCGTTTGGCGCTGCTTTCCCACCGCAAGCTGAATGCCGATGAAATGCAAGCGTTTCTTGAGGATAGCTATCAGCTGCTGCTTGACCTTTCCGAATGACCGCAAGAGAGCACGGTGGGCGTGGCACCGCCCACTCGATCGCCGCGAAAAATCTGTCGCTATGGCACGATGCTATGCTGACGCCGCACGAGCTTTCCTTGCTGCAGATCACGGCAGCAGCCAAGGCTCTTGCGGCAGAGCACGTTGCCGCTGCGCGCGATATTGGCGCGCTGCGCGCGCTTGTAAATGAGCTATTCAGTGAGGAGGATGCCCCCTCGCCACTGATGCACACGCAAAATTTATGCGAGCGCATTGCCTTGTGTCGCGCCCTGAATGAAGCCGCGCCCACGCTATTTTATGAGCAAGCCCCCTTGCGTGGCGACCGAACGACTGTAAAAAACCAAAATACTGTGGCGATTTTAAACAGCCCCATCTTCAGTGCCGCCCTTTCACGCTTTCAGATAGCCTTGCCTGATGCGACCCCCCTCTTTTGCCAAGGCTTTACGCATGTTTGTGAGGAAATATTTTCGGGAAACGCCGCCTTTGGCATATTGCCGCTTGAGGATAGCGTTGAGGGCAAGCTCTTTCGCCTATATGAGCAGATCGAGCAGTTCGAGCTGCATATTGCATGCACGACTGACGTGGCGCTTGAGGCGAACGGCAAAACCGTTCGTGCCGCGCTCCTTTACAAAAACGAGCCGCCGCACAAAATACCAAACGGCACGCACACCCTTGAATGCTTGGTCTTTGAGGAGACCCCGCATTCCCTCACCGACCTTTTGTCGGTTGCCGAAGCCCTTGGGCTTTCCTTGCGGCGTGTGGATTCCCTGCCCAGCTCTTACCTGAAGGATAAATTTACCAAGCACGTTGTGCTGTGTGCCAAACAGAACGAGATCGCGCTGCTTGCCGCATATCTTACCCTGTTTATGCCGCGCACGGTCATTACGGCGGATTATATCAATATTTAAAGAGGTATAACTATGAAAAGCTTTGAATTTACACCGCGCGGTGTTTGCACGCGGCGCATTCATATCACGCTAGAGGGCGACGTTATTCGTGAGGTGGCGTTCATGGGGGGATGCTCCGGCAACACCCAAGGCGTGGCAGCACTGGTTAGCGGCATGAAGGCGAGTGAAGCCATTGCACGTCTTTCGGGCATTCGCTGCGGATTTAAGTCCACCTCCTGCCCCGATCAGCTGGCAAGAGCACTTGCTGAAGCATTAAAGGAAGCTTGAGGTTTATTCGACAAAAATTTGTGTTTTCCAATTTTATTTTATGTTTTTCTAATTATTTTTTGTAATTTTCCAATTTTAGCGAAAATATCAAAATGAAATTCTACATTTAAGCAAAATTTAAAATCCCGTTGCCAAATCTCCCCCTGAAGGGTTGTGATGGACAACGGGATTTTTCTTATTTTAAAATACGCAAAAGCTCTAAGACCGTGCGATAAATGCGCGCAAACGAGTCAAGCTCAAGGGTTTCAATCGGGGTGTGCAGATTATGGATGTTGCATCCAACGGCAATTGCCTCAAGTCCCTTAACCGCATTGGTGATCAGCCCTGTTTCAAGCCCAGCGTGGATCAGCGCAGGTGCGGCGTGCTTACCCGTTACGGTATGAAACGCCGTTTGCCACGCCCGCACGAGAGGAGCATCCATGCTGCTCTCCCAACCGGGATAAACGCCATAGTAGGCCATCTCGCCGCCAATTCTCGCGGCAAGAGCATCCTGCTCAGCTCGCGATTCAAGCAAAAGATGCTCCTTTGCAGAGCGCGATGACAGCTCGGTGATAATAGAGCTTTCGTGTGTGCGGAGGCTGGCGAGATTGCGCGATGCCTCGGGCATGATGGGTGGCACACGACGCATATGCAAAACACCGTTGGGGATCGTTAGCACCTGCATGATCTTATCGGTATCGGCATAATCAAGCGCGCGGGTAACCTGCACGGCACACACCGTGACAGTGAGATCCCTATCCTCCTCGGCGAGGGCAAAGCTGCGCGCAAGAGCTTGGGCGTCGGCGAGCGCATGCTGCGCCGCCGCCATATCGTTGGGGACCACCACCGCCTCGCAGTCGCGCGGAATGGCATTGCTCTTCTCGCCACCCGTAACACTTGCCAAGCGGAAGGGCGTGACCTTTTGCAGTGCGGACAAAAGCTTGCCCATTAAAGTATTGGCATTTAGGCGCCCGCGATGAATATCCTCACCCGAGTGACCGCCGCAAAGCCCGCCGATCGCGATCGAAATGCCACAAGCATCAAGCGGCGCAAAGGTAACGGGCACGGTCAGCCTCGAGCGAAGCCCACCGCAGCAGCCGACGATCACGGTATCCTCCTCGGCGGAATCGAGATTAAGCATATATTTCGCAGTGATAAGGCTGTAATCAAACCTTCCCGCCCCCACAAGACCGATCTCCTCGGCAGCGGTAAACAGACATTCAAGCGGCGGGTGCGACAATACCTGATCGTCAAGCACAGCAAGCATCACGGCAACACCAAAGCCGTCATCACCGCCAAGCGTGGTGCCGTTTGCGAAAAGCAGATCGTCAACCACCCGAAGCGAGAGCCCGTCGGTGCTAAAATCGTGATTGATATGAGGGTGCTTTTCGGTTACCATATCGGTGTGCGCCTGCAAGAGCACGGTCGGCTCGCCCGCTCGCCCTTTGGCAGCAGGCTTTTTGATCAGCACGTTGTGCGCCGCATCTCGGTAACACCAAAGCCCACGGTCAGCGGCAAATTGCACCAGATAATCGGCAATTTTCTCCTCGCCGAGTGAAGGGCGCGGAATGGCTGATATCTCCTCAAAAAAACGAAACGGAGTCTGCGGCTCAAAGCCGTTGATCAAATATTCCATAAACGTTACCTCTTTTATTGATGGGTATGCGATACAACCGCATAAAGCATGCAAAAACTGCTTTCACCGCCGCGAAAGGGTGAAAGCAGTATATTTCAATTTATTTACCAAGACGCTCAAGCGCAATGGCTGCGCCCTCGGCAGCGGCGGTATCGGCATTTGCGGCAACACGTGCACGCAGGCCCATCACGTCGGCAAGCAGCTGATCCATGCCCGAAAGCACGCCACCACCCGTCAGCACAATGCCGCCTCTTGCAATATCGGCACGCATATCATCACCCGTTTGCTCCACCACCGAAACGATGGCATCCAGAATAGCGGAAAGCGGATCACGCAGGGCACCCAGCATTTCACGCGAGGAAAGCGTAACAACGCGCGGCACCTTGGTATCTACAAATCTTCCCTTTACGTCAAGCTTTTTTTCCTCGTGCGTGGAGGAAAGCTCCGTGAGGCGTATCTTGATCTGCTCGGCAGTGCGTGCACCAACATAGAGCTTATGCTTGCCGCGCATATAGCGAATAATGGCATTGTCAAAATGCTTACCACCTGTTTGCACCGTTACGTGTGTGACCATATCGCCGATAAAGATCATTGCCGCCTCTGTGCGCGAGGCACCGACGTGCACCAGCATTTGCCCCGTGGGAGAGGCAAAATCAAAGCCCGCACCAAGCGCGGCGCAAAGGGGTGCCTCAAGCAAATGCACGCGAGAGGCACCTGCCTCAAGCACGGCATCCTCAACGGCGTTTGACTGTGCCTCGGTAAGGTCACAAGGAATTGCAACCATTACCTGCGGACGCAGGAGCGTGCGCCCGATGGCGCGACGGAAGAAGATGCGCAAAATCGCACAAAGAATATGCGAGCTTTTAACAACGGGATCCCACACAGGCCAGCAAAGGCGCATTTTATCGGGGGAATCGTTCACCATTTTGATGGCTGCTTCACCCGCTTCCATGACCTCGTCGGTATCCACGTCAACGGCGGCAACGGTAGGCTCACGCAACAGCACACCGTCGTCTATCGAACAAATGGTCGTCTGCGTTGTACCGATATCAAGTCCGATACCCTTGCGAAACATGTGGCGATCCCCCCTTTCTGATGATATTATTATATAATTATACAACACACAGGCAAAAAAAGCAATGCCCCTACTAAAAATTCCCTGTCACTTTTGCTTCTTTTGCAGCTTTTTCTCGGTATACGCTACGCTAACAGCCATTTTTTCGGCAGCGGGCAGCAGGGCAGCTGCTACCGTCATGCCCGCGCCAGTGGTCACAATATCGTCTACAATCAGCACACGCTTTCCCGCAACGCCGCCCACAACGGCAAAGGCACCCTGCAAATTTCGCTCACGCGCACGGCGCGAAAGATCCTTTTGCGGCACACCGTCGCGCACGCGCTTCAAGAGGGGCGCATAAGAAAGCGACAGCTCGGCTGCCAGTGCCCTTGCAAGCACTGCGGCTTGATCAAAGCCCGCGCGGCGACGATTGCGCCTTGAGCGTGGCAAATGACAGATCACGGTTTCAAGCGGCACTGCCCCGTTTTTGCGGCGCGTGCGCTCGGAAGCTTCAATGGCGGCACGCACGCCGGGGGCAAGCTCTTTGGCAAGAAATCGCACCGTGCGCGCACTTACGTGGTCCTTTAGCCCCACAACGGTACGCCTTACAACGCTCTGCTCATCACCGTACGGTGCAAGCTTTACATAAACCGAAATACCTTGTGCCTGCATATTTGACAAGGAGCAACGGCAGGTGTGATACGCAAGAAAGCAGGTAGGGCATTGATGCGTGGTCTCACGCACCCAAGCCGCCGAGCAGGCATCACAAAGTGCCCCTGTTTCTCCACTTAGATTTGGAGGAAGCAGCTTACCACAAGCCGCGCAACGGGGTGGGAAAATCAGCTCTTTGAACAGTCTTACGGGGTTTTTCATTCCTTCTCACCACCTGCAAAAAGGCGCGCCTTAAGCCCGGTGTAGCGCATGGCTTGCCTGTTGTTGGCGACCATTCTTTCCGCGATCTCACGCTTGCCGACCAGCACAACCATTTTTTGCGCTCTTGTAACGGCGGTATAAAAAAGATTGCGGGTGTGCAGCATAGGGGCGGCAGAGCAAAGCGGCAAAATCACCACGGGATATTCACTACCCTGGCTTTTATGCACCGTCACGGCATAGGCAAGCTCCAGCTCGTCAAGACCCGTAAAATCGTAGGTCACGTGTCGGTCGTCAAACGCCACGGAAAGGCTCTTGTTTTTTGGGTTGATCTCCTCAATGATCCCAATGTCGCCGTTAAAGACACCGCACCCGGTTTCCTCGCCCCTCTCCCACAGCAAATCGTAATTATTGCGAATTTGCATCACGCGATCACCCTCGCGAAAAACAAGCTCGCGCAGCGCGTGCTCGCGCTTATGGGGGGCAGGTGGATTTAGAGTCATCTGCAGCAAGCGGTTTAGATTTTCCGTACCTGCCTCGCCCTTTCTTGAGGGGCAGATCACCTGTATGCCGTAAGCGATCTCGGGACCGTAAGCGCGCGGCAAGCGGTTTTGACAAAGATCCGCTACCGTTGCGGCGATCTCACGGTCGCCCGTGCGCGCAAGATAGAAAAAGTCGTTATTTTTCACATCAAGCTGCGGCATTTCACCGCGATTGATGGCATGTGCGTTGGTTACGATCAAGCTGTTTTGCGCTTGTCTGAAGATCTCGGTGAGTGCCACGGTTTCAAAGCGTGCGGAGGCTATGATATCGCGCAGCACGTTGCCCGCCCCAACCGAGGGCAGCTGATTGGCATCCCCCACCAGGATAAGCCTTGCCCCCGGCTTAATGGCGGCAAGCAGGGCGGCGGTAAGCGGCGCATCCAGCATTGAGCTTTCATCCACAATGATCACGTCCTCGGCAAGACGGTTGCGGTCGTTGCGCAAAAACTCGGCTTTTTTACCCCCGTTATAGTTCATTTCAAGCAAACGGTGCACGGTTTTTGCCTCGTCCGAGGTCGCCTCCGAAAGGCGTTTGGCGGCACGCCCTGTGGGCGCGCAAAGCGCCACACGCAGTCCCATGCTGTTAAAAATACGCAAAAGAGCACGTACGACCGTGGTCTTACCCGTACCCGGGCCGCCCGTTAAGATCATCACGCCGTTTTCAAGAGCACCCGCGATCGCCTGCTTTTGGAGAGTAGCGTATCCAATGCAGCCCATGCGCTCCTCCCTGGCAATAAAGCCCGACACGTCGGTATTTTCGATCGCCACACAGCTGCGGTCGATCATTACCAGACGCTCGGCAATGCTGCGCTCGCAAAGATACGAGGCGCGGTCATACACGTACGTTACGTCACCGTCGGCATTATGCGTGTGAATGCGGCGCAGCTTTCCTTCCTTCAAGAGCTCTGCTGCCGCCTCCTCAACGCGTAGGGCGGGCACATCAAGCAGCTCGGCTGTGGCAGCATGCAGCATTTCCTGTGGCAAACACGTGTGTCCGTGCTGGGCGGCGTTGTAGGAGAGCGTGTAGAGAATGCCGCTTTTTACGCGCTCAATGCCATTTTTATCAATGCCAAGATGCTCTGCCATTTGATCGGCTCTCTCAAAGCCTATACCCTCAATTTCCTCGCACAGGGCATAGGGGTTCGCCTTGGCGCGATCAACCGCAGCAGCCCCCCATGCATTGTAAATGCGCACCGTGAGAGTAGCACCAAAGAAATCGCGGAAGAACATCATGGCTGCGCGCACGCCCGCCTGGCGGCGAAACTCCTCACAAACGCTTTCAGCAAGACGCCGATTGATGCCCTGCACCTGTGTGAGCCAATCAGGGTGATTTTCGATCACGTCAAAGGTATCCTCACCGAACAGGTCAACGATGCGCTGTGCCTTTTTAGCACCGATCCCCTTTATCGCTCCCGAGGAAAGATAGCGCAGGATCGCAGCACTGTCGGAGGGCAAGCGCTTTTCAAACTGCTGCACGGCAAACTGGCGGCCGTATTTGGGATTATGTACCCACTTGCCCCACACGGTCAGCTCATCACCCTCTGCCACATAGGGCATAGTGCCAACAATGGTTACAAGCTCGTTTTCCGTTGTGCCGAAATCAAGAATGGCATAACCGTTATCCTCGTTCGCATAGATCACGTTTTCTACGTTACCCGTCAGCTTTTCGCTACCGTCTGCGGGTGTTTTTACTTCCTCCAAGGCTATGCTCCTCCTTCCTCGGTTTTTGTGATACAGCACACGGCACCCAGTGCCGTGAAGGTATCCATCAGTGCAGCGGCATTTACAAGCCGCCCGTCGATCACCACGACAACGCGCCGTGCGGTAAACGCGATGCCGCTTTCACGCGCACAGTACAAAAGCCATTCGGCACACTCGCCTGCCGACTCGTGATCGATCATCAGCGCCGTTGCCAGCTCCTTTGGTGCAAAGCACCGTATACAAAGCAACCGCACCGCCGCATAAAGACCGAACACGGCGAGCAGCGAGATCAAGATCTCGGCAATGATCACTGCCATGTGTGTCCCTCCCATCAGGGCAAATACGCCCATGGAAAGTGTATGCAAAGCGATGCGGTGCGGTTATTTTCATTTCAGCAGATCTGCTGCCAGCAGGGGCGCCATATCGCGCTTCTCCCACGGAATATCAAGATCCTCTCTGCCCATATGACCGTAAGCGGCAATCTGTGCATAGATCGGGCGGCGCAAGCCAAAGCGTTCGATAATGGCTGCAGGGCGCAGGTCAAAGTAACGCTCTACCGCCTCAGAGATCGCAGCCTCGGAAACCCTTCCCGTACCAAAGGTATCGATCATCACGGAAACGGGGCGTGCAACACCGATGGCGTATGCCACCTGCACCTCCCACTTATCGGCAAGGCCTGCGGCAACCACGTTTTTGGCGATATAACGTGCAGCATAGCAAGCGGAACGGTCTACCTTTGTGGGGTCCTTACCGGAGAATGCACCGCCGCCGTGGCGTGCGTAGCCGCCATAAGTATCTACAATGATCTTGCGACCCGTAAGACCCGTGTCGCCCGCAGGACCGCCCACAACAAAGCGACCCGTGGGGTTAACGTAAATGACCGTATTCTCATCAAGCAGCTCTGCGGGAATAATGGGCTTGATCACGTGCGCGATCATATCGGCACGGATCTGCTCGGCAGTTGCCTCGGGCGCGTGCTGGGTGGAGATGACTACGGTATCCACACGCACGGGCTTGTCGTCCACGTATTCAACCGTCACCTGCGTTTTGCCGTCGGGGCGAAGATACGCAAGCGTGCCGTCCTTGCGAACGGCGGTAAGGCGCAGTGCCAGCTTGTGCGCGAGGGAAATTGGCAAAGGCATCAGCTCTGCAGTTTCATTACAGGCATAGCCAAACATCATGCCCTGGTCACCCGCACCCGTATCGAGTGCATCCGCCATTTTTCCTTCCTTTGCCTCAAGTGCCTTATCTACACCCATGGCAATATCGGGAGATTGCTCGTGAATGGAATTCAAAACCGCGCAGCTATCACAGTCAAAGCCGTATTTGGCGCGATCGTAGCCGATCTTGCGCACCGTTTCGCGCACGATGGTGGGAATATCCACGTATGCCTTGGTGGTGATCTCACCCATAACGCACACCATGCCCGTAGTGCAGAAGGTTTCACACGCTACGCGCGACATGGGGTCTTGACGCAGCATTTCGTCAAGAATAGAATCGGAAATTTTGTCACAGATCTTATCAGGATGCCCTTCCGTGACGGATTCGGACGTAAACAGCATTCTTTTTTTATTCATAACACACCTCAACAAAAAATCCCTCGGTAACCGAGGGAGATAGTAGCAGCTCTCATCTCTCGGGAATTAGCACCTTTCCAACGGGGCAAGCCCTCGGCGGCAGGTTGCTGTAGGTTCAAAGGGCCTGTCCCTCCCCTACTCTTGATGATATATTATTTTGCTATAATAGTATAACACAAACCCCTTGCCATTGCAAGGGGTTTTGTCGATATTTTTAGAAATCACGCAAAAATCTGAAACGCCGCGACCACACCGTATGAGGCGAGGGTCATAATAACGCCTGCGATCATCACACCAAGCAAACAGGAAAGAAGTGCCTTCCAAAGCTTCATATCAATAACGGAGGCGACGAGCGTGCCCGTCCACGCACCGGTAACCGGCAGCGGGATCGCAACAAACAAGCACACACCCCAAAAGGAGTATTTTTCGATCTTTTCGCGGTTTTTCTCTGCCTTTCGCGTAAGCCAGCCGCCGATCTTTTGAAAGAGCTTTACGCGGCAAGAGGTCATCCACGCAATGATTTTTTTGATAAACAGCAAAATGAACGGCACGGGGATCATATTGCCGATCACGGCGCAGATGTAATTCAGCCACCACGGCATACCGAGTGCGGCACCAAGCGGTATTGCACCGCGCAGCTCGATGATGGGGATCATAGAGCATAGCATGACACCGAAGTGTACCCCCAGCGTTTCGGTGAGAAACGCTTCAATCGCTTCAATGATAGCGTGCATAAAAATTCTCCTTTATTTTGAGATGCCAAAATCAAATACGCCGTCAAACACCGTGAAGATCAGCACCATAGAGCCTGCAATCAGCAAAAGTGCGATCACGGAGATCAAAGCCGTTGTCAAGCGGCTTTTGGGCTTTGCGATCACTCCGTTTAGGGAAGCAGTGCCACCACGGTGGGGCAAAAAGCCCGCCCTGCGCAGCGCACGGGACATGGATTTGTAAAGCAGCAGCACAACGCCTGCGTTGATGATCGCCTTCAACAAATTAAACGGAAACAGCAGCGTGGGGATCATGCCGCGCACGGCATCGACCGTAACGCCCATATAGTAGGGCGTAATAAACAGGTTTGCAAGCAGCATAACGGCAACCATCAGTGCAGCCGCCGACAAAAGACCCGTGATCGCCCCCCAGAGCGTTTTCTTGTATTTATAAATAAGAGATGCCGTCACCGAAAAAGAAACAGATCCCAGTATGTTCATAATTAAGCCGTAATACCCCGTGGTACTGACGGAAAGCTCGAGCAACGGTACGACAACCGAAACAAAAAGTGCCGCAACGGGGCCGAAATACAGCCCACAAAGCGTGATAACGGCATCCTTTACGTCAAGTGTAAGAAAGCCGACCTTAATGTGAATGAGTAGCATAACAACGTATGCCATAGCGCAAAACATGGCAATCATTACCATGCGGCGAATCATTTCGCCTGTTTTGGTGCGATTTTTCATAACAATCTTCCTTTCAAAGGTAAAACGGAAGGCGCAAAAAACAAAATCCCGACGAAAAACACGTCGGGGTATGCCGCGCATCTTCTCTCATCCGGACTTTGACCGTCGGCGCAGGAATTACATCTGCTCGGCTCCCTAATTCACTCTTGTTTGGGAGTTCGTGGGCTTTTACCACCGGTATGGATTTTCACCAATCCCCGAAAATATTGTGTTAGAACTAACTCCCGACCCAAAAGGGTCGGGAGTTATCTTTATCGTTGATTGATCAGACGATCAATTACTCGATGATCTTAGCAACAACGCCGGAACCAACGGTTCTACCACCCTCACGGATAGCAAAACGCAGACCCTCCTCGCAAGCGATGGGAGAGATCAGCTCAACGGTCATATCAACGTTATCGCCGGGACGGCACATCTCAACACCTTCAGGAAGGTTGATGGTACCGGTAACGTCGGTGGTTCTGAAGTAGAACTGAGGACGGTAGCCAGCGAAGAAGGGCTTGGAACGGCCGCCTTCCTTCTCGGTAAGAACGTAAACCTGACCCATGAACTTGGTGTGAGGCTTAACGGAGCCGGGCTTAGCAAGAACCTGACCGCGCTCGATCTCGTCCTTAGCTACACCGCGGAGCAGTGCGCCGATGTTGTCACCAGCCTCTGCCTGGGGCAGGAGCTTGTGGAACATCCCAACACCGGTAACGGTGGTGTTCTTGGTTTCGGTGGAAAGACCAACGATCTCAACAACATCGCCTACCTTAACGGTACCACGCTCTACACGACCGGTAGCAACAGTGCCACGACCGGAAATGGAGAACACGTCCTCTACGGGCATCAGGAAGTCAAGGTCTGCCTGACGAGCAGGGGTAGGAATGTAGGAGTCAACAGCCTCCATGAGCTCGAGAATGCAAGCATACTCGGGAGCATTGATATCGGTGTTGGTGGACTGGAGAGCCTCACGAGCAGAGCCACGGATAATGGGAGTGTCATCGCCCGGGAAGTCGGACTCGGAAAGGGGCTCACGAATTTCCATGTCGATGAGGTCAAGCAGCTCAGCGTCAGCGATGTCGCACTTGTTCATGAATACAACGAGTGCAGGCACGCCTACCTGACGGGAAAGAAGAACGTGCTCGCGGGTCTGCTGGAGAGGACCGTCAGTACCTGCAACAACCAGGATTGCGCCGTCCATCTGAGCAGCACCGGTGATCATGTTCTTAACGTAGTCGGCGTGGCCGGGGCAGTCAACGTGAGCGTAGTGACGGTTAGCAGTCTCGTACTCAACGTGACGGGTGTTGATTGTGATACCACGTGCTCTCTCTTCGGGAGCGTTGTCGATCTGGTCGTAAGCCAAGAACTCGTTCTTGCCGTTTGCAAGAGAAAGAGTCTTGGTGATAGCAGCGGTAAGAGTGGTCTTACCGTGGTCAACGTGACCGATGGTACCAATGTTAACGTGCGGTTTTGTTCTTTCAAAGGTTTCCTTTGCCATTGTAGTATCCTCCGTAATAAAAAATTTTAATTAGTTAAAATCAACCGTTGCCTTTATTGCGTTTTGCAACGATCTCTTCCTGAATGGACTTCGGCACCTGCTCGAAGCCGCAAGGCTCCATAGCGTAGACACCGCGACCCTGCGTTTTGGAACGAAGGTCGGTTGCGTAGCCAAACATGTTGGCAAGCGGTACAACTGCGTGTACCTCGGTCGCACCGTTTGTGGGCTCCATGGACTGGATCTGACCGCGGCGGGAGTTAAAGTCACCGATAACGTCGCCAAGGTAGTCGTCCGGAACAGTGGTAACAACCTTCATGATCGGCTCGGTAAGAACAGGATCTGCCTTACGCATAGCCGCCTTGATCGCAATAGAGCCTGCGATCTTGAACGCCATTTCCGAAGAGTCAACTTCGTGATAAGAGCCGTCGTACAGGGTAACCTTGATGTCAACTACGTTGTAGCCTGCAAGCACACCGCTTTGCAGTGCACCCTGGATACCGTTGTCAACTGCGGGAATGTATTCCTTCGCAATCGCACCGCCGGTAACAGCGTTGACAAACTCATAGCCCTTGCCGGTCTCGTTGGGCTCAACAGTGATCTTAACGTGACCATACTGACCGGAACCGCCACTCTGACGCTTGTACTTCTCTTCGTGGTCGACCTTTTTCTTGATGGTCTCCTTGTATGCAACCTGGGGAGCACCGATGTTTGCCTCAACCTTAAACTCGCGAAGCAGACGGTCTACGATGATCTCAAGGTGCAGCTCGCCCATGCCTGCAATGATGGTCTGACCGGTCTCCTCGTCCGTGTAGGTGCGGAAGGTGGGGTCCTCCTCAGCAAGCTTTGCGAGTGCAATACCCATTTTCTCTTGGCCTGCCTTGGTCTTGGGCTCGATAGCCACGTGAATAACGGGCTCCGGGAAGACCATAGACTCAAGGATAACGGGATGCTTTTCGTCACAGAAGGTGTCGCCCGTGGTGGTGTTCTTCACACCGACTACGGCTGCGATATCACCGCTGTAGCAAACGTCGATATCCGCGCGGTTGTTTGCATGCATCTGCAGGATACGGCCAAAGCGCTCACGCGCGCCCTTAGTGGAGTTGTAAACAGTGGTGCCTGCCGCAATGGTACCGGAGTACACGCGGAAGAAGCAAAGCTTACCAACAAAGGGGTCGGTCATGATCTTGAATGCAAGCGCGGAGAAAGGAGCATTGTCGTCTGCGGGACGCTCTTCCTCCTCCTCGGTGTCGGGATTTACACCCTTGATCGCGGGAATATCGAGCGGAGAAGGCATATAGTCAAGAACAGCGTCAAGCAGCTTCTGCACGCCCTTGTTCTTGTAGGAGGTACCGCAGATAACGGGAACAATCTCGTTATTGATGGTAGCGCGACGAAGAGCAACCTTCAGCTCCTCAACGGTGATCTCCTCATCCATGAGGATTTTCTCCATCAGCTCGTCATCGGTTGCGCAAATTGCCTCAACCATGGCGGCACGGTATTCCTCTGCCTTTTCCTTCATGTCCTCCGGAATGGGCTCAACGCGCATTTCCTTGCCCATGTCGTCGTAGTAAACGTCAGCCTCCATGTTCATCAGGTCAATGATGCCGCGGAAGAGCGACTCAGAGCCGATGGGGAGCTGGATCGGAACGGCATTTGCCTTCAGACGATCCTTGATCATGCCTACAACGCGGTAGAAATCTGCACCGGTGATGTCCATTTTGTTGACGTAGCACATACGCGGAACGCGCTACTTGTCCGCCTGACGCCAAACGGTTTCAGACTGGGGCTCAACGCCGCCCTTTGCACAAAGAACGGTAACCGAGCCGTCAAGCACACGCAGCGAGCGCTCTACCTCAACGGTAAAGTCAACGTGGCCGGGAGTGGCAATGATGTTGATACGGTGGCCTGCATCCTTCTCGCCCACCTTTTCGGTATGAGTCCAGAAGCAGGTGGTAGCAGCAGAGGTGATGGTAATACCACGCTCTTGCTCCTGTGCCATCCAGTCCATCGTAGCTGCACCCTCGTGCGTTTCGCCGATCTTGTGGGTTTTACCCGTGTAGAACAGGATACGCTCGGTGGTGGTAGTCTTACCGGCATCAATGTGTGCCATGATACCGATATTGCGAGTCCTTTGAAGCGGATATTCTCTTGCCATATCGGGACTCCTTATTAATATCTGTAATGAGCGAAGGCCTTGTTAGCCTCTGCCATTCTGTGGGTTTCTTCCTTCTTCTTGAATGCGCCACCCATGCTGTTCTTTGCGTCGAGGATCTCGGCAGCAAGGCGATCAGCCATAGTGCGCTCGCCACGCTTTCTGGCAAACAGGATGAGCCAACGGAGACCCAGCGTCTGACGACGCTCTGCGCGAACCTCCATAGGCACCTGATAGGTAGAACCGCCTACACGGCGAGCCTTAACCTCCAGTACGGGCATGATGTTTTCAAGAGCTTCGTTAAATACTTCCAGGGGGCTCTGACCCAGCTTCTGCTCGATGCTGCTAAATGCATCGTATACGATCTTCTGGGCAACACCCTTTTTACCGTCCTCCATCACGTTGTTGATGAGCTTGGTAACAAGCTTGGAATTGTACAACGGATCCGGGAGTACGTCTCTTTTGGATATACGACCTCTTCTCGGCACTTTACTTCCCTCCTTCATTAAAAATATGAAATCATTGGTACTCGGGTTCTTGATGACCCGTCAGCGTCGCGCGGGGCAAGGCATAAACATTAAAATTTCTGCTCAGCCGGACGATGCTTTTTTAATACCTGCTCCCGAATTATTTCTTAGGAGCCTTTGCGCCGTACTTAGAACGGCTCTGCTTGCGGTTTGCAACGCCCTGTGCGTCAAGAGTACCGCGAATGATGTGGTAACGAACACCGGGCAGGTCTCTTACACGTCCGCCGCGAATAAGGACAACGGAGTGCTCCTGCAGGTTGTGACCGATACCCGGAATGTAGGTGGTTGCCTCAAGACCGTTGGTAAGACGAACTCTTGCGATCTTACGAAGTGCAGAGTTAGGCTTCTTCGGGCTTGTGGTGGATACCTTCGTGCAAACGCCTCTTCTTTGAGGTGCGCTCTGGTCGGTCTGCTCGTTACGAAGCGTATTCAGTCCTTTTTGCAACACGGGGGACTTGGACTTGTACGTTTTGTCGGTGCGGCCCTGTCTGACAAGCTGATTAAAGGTTGGCATTTTCTTCCTCCTTCTTAAAAAATTTTAATGTTTAAGCTAAAATGGGCATAGTTAGCCCAAAGCGCTTACGGTTTATTATAGCATTTCTCTTTTTTCTTGTCAAGAGAAAAGTTATTTTCTCCCTTTTGCACAAAAACCGCGCGATTATGCCTGCTATTTTGCACCGTTTGCTATGCTTTTATGCAAAAAATAGCCAAATTTTATAAAAATTTACGACAAAGTGCCGCGATTGTCTATGCTATAAAGCTTTTGGCTTGGCAGAAAAAAGACGTTTTTCTTTACCGCGCACGTTTTAAGTATAAGAAGACGTTGAAAATCGCGGCTGAACTTAACCGCGATTTTGGTTTCAAGCGTCGCGCTCTGCACGAACGGTGCTGCCACTCGGCGTGCGGGTAACGATCAGCTTATCCCCAATACGCTCGCGAAGCTCCGCTACGTGGGAGATCACGCCAACGGTTCGCTTTCCGTCGGAAAGGCGCGCAAGCAGCTCCATTGCGCGGGCAAGCGTCCCCTCGTCAAGAGAGCCAAAGCCCTCGTCAATAAACAGCATATCAAGACGCACGCTGCCGCTGCCGTTTTGCACCACGTCGGAAAGCCCGACCGCAAGCGCAAGGGATGCCATAAAGCTTTCGCCGCCCGAGAGGGTGCTGACGTCACGCCAGCGCCCCGTGCTTTTGTCAAGCACCTCAAGATCAAGCCCCGCAGCACGGCGCAGGTCCGCCGCCCCTTCGCGGCAGCGCAGCACGAAATTCCCTTCCGTTAATATCTGCAGACGGCGGTTTGCCGCTGCCACGACCTCCTTGAAATAATAACGCTGTACGTAGCTTTCAAGTGAGATCCTTTCACGTCCGCCAATGCCCTTGCCGCCCACAGTGCGGCTTACCGTTTCGATAACGCCCCAAGCAGTATTTAATTTTTCAATTTTTTCTATCACGGCAGAAAGCTCACAAAGGGCACGGAGATTTAGCGCCTGTGCGCGCTCTTTATCGGCGATTTTCTCTGCAAGATCAGCAAGTGACGCGCTTTGCGCCTCGCGGCGCGCGCTGATCTCGTTTAGATCCACCGCCGTTCTACCACCCACGGCACGCGCAAGCTCTGCCTGCTTACCCAAAAGCTCGGCGGCGGTTTGCTCTACCCTGCGCAAAGCCGATTGGCGCGCCTCCAGCTCTCGCTCGTCAATCAAGGCTGCACGGTACGCCTCCACGTCTACAAAGGAGGCGGCTTCCAAAAGGGCGAAAAATGCAGCCTCTGCCTCGCTTGCTTGCCTCATTGCGGCAGCTTCTCTTTCCTCCTCCGACTTTGCCGCAGCTGCGGCTGCAGCATGCGCTTCGCTTGCTTTACGGTGAGTAACGGTAGCCACCTTCAACGCTTTATCCAAATCAATACGACGCTGCTCGATTTGCTTTTTTTCTGCCAACAGCTCGCCCTCAAGCGCGGGGGCGTAGGTTGAAATGCCCTGCTGCAGCAACGCGACCTCTGCGGCTGTAAACAGCTCTGCTGCCGCGCGTTGCTCGGCTGTAGCCTCGCTTCGCTCCTGCTCGCGCGTGCTACGCACACGCTCTGCTGCCTCTACCAGCTCCTCAGTCGGCGTATCCGCTTGCTGCGTAGCGGGTGCAGGATGCTCGATCGCGCCGCAAACGGGGCACGGCTTTTGCGGCTGCAGCGATGCGGCAAGCACACCTGCCTGCCCCAAATAAAAACGCGCACGAAGCTCAGCACAACGATTTTCCGCTTCCTTCGCAGCCGTTACCGCCGCAATCAGTACCGCGTTTGCCTCATTTAAGCGTTTTTTTGCCCCCGTTAGTGCCTTAATTGCCTCGATTGCCGCTTCGATACGGCGAATATCGGCTTCCAACTGCGGAAGTGCTGCAGCGTCACGCTCTGCGCTCTCCAGAGCCATACGCGCACTTTGTGCAAGACTGCTCTGCTCCTTTAGCGTGCGTTTGGCAAGCGCTGCGCGCGCCACTGCCTCGTTTTCGGCTTTTTTCGCCACGTCTACCGCCTTTTCTTGCATGCGCACACGAAGTGCGGCTTGTGCCAGCACCAGCTGTGCGCGCTCGCGGTCGCGGGCGCGGGCTGCCTCGTCAGTCAGCTCGGGGGCGGCACGCAGCGAAGTCAGATTTGCAATATTTGCGTTTAGCTCCTCGCCTGCCCTTTGCGCAATGGCACTTTTCTCATATGCCGCACGCAATGCCGCTTCCTCCTTCTTTAGATCGGCAAGAACGGTCTTTGTTTCCTCACAGTACTGCCCAAGCAGCTGTGCCAGCTCGTGCGGGTGCGTGGCAACGTTAGCCTTTGCACGTAAAAATTCTTCTGTGCGCGCGTCATCATGCACTGCTTCCGCCGAGGCGGCGGCGATCCCCGCACGCGCGGCAAGCTGCTCGCGCTCCTTGGCGCATTCTGCTGCCTTTTCCTTCAAAAGCTGCTCGGCACGGGCATAAATTTCGGTATGGAACAAATGCCCGAACATGATCTTTCTCTCGGCACTGGAAGCATTTAAGATACGCAAAAAATCACCCTGCGCGATCATAACGGTTCTTGAAAATTGCTGACGGTCAAGACCCACGATCTCGCGGATGCGTGCATCCACCTCCTCGATACGCGTATAGACACGCCCCTCGCTCTCCTCAGTCAAAATGGCTGCAGCGGGTGATACGGTCTTGCCCGTGCCGCGCATCTTAGGGCGTTCAAATTCGGGACTGCGCTCTACCACGTAACGGCGGTTTGCCTGTGAAAAGGTGAATTTTACGTAGGTTTTTGTTTCTGCCTTGGCAAAATCCGAGCGAAAGGATTTTCCGCTGCGGCGATCCTTACCGCCGCTTGCCTCGCCAAAGAGCGCAAAGGAAATGGCATCAAAAATACTGGTTTTGCCCGCCCCGGTTTCACCTGCCAGCAAAAAAAGCTTTCCCAAAAAGGGGGTAAAATCAACGGTTACAAGGTCGGCATAGGGCCCAAATGCCGACATTTCAAGCATGATCGGTTTCATTCCAGCTGCTCTACCTCCTTCAAGATCTCCTTCATGAGCGTGAGATGCGCTTGGGTTGGCGCCGTGCCGTTTTGCGCCTCAAAAAATTCGGCAAAAAGCGACAGCGGATCGCGGCTTTCCACGCCCTGTGCAGCAGCCACATCCTCCTCATAGGCGGTATGTCCGTTCTCTACGGCAAAGCGCATCAAATTCGGATAGACGGCTTGCAGCGTGATGCGCGCATCGGGCGCAACGTCATCATCAGTGACCACGGCACGCACGTAATCCTCACTGTAGGGGGCACGCATCAGCTCTGCCATGCTGCCACGCACCTCGCGCATTTGACGGATGGGATCAAGCGGCAGACGGCGCGTGCTTACCTCGCGTGCGGTTATATCGATCAGCACGGCACTTTTTTGCTGCCCTGCCTCGGAAAAGGAATAACAAAGCGGCGAGCCTGCGTATACAACCTTGCCAAGAAAGGCTTGCGGTCTGTGTAAATGCCCCAATGCCACGTAATCAAAACGGGCAAGCAGCTCGGCGGGCACGGCATCCACCGTGCCGATAACGGGCAATTCGCTATCCGAGGTGGCGCTGCCGCTGACAAAAAGATGCGCCAACAAAATATTGCGGTCGGCAGCGGTAAGATCAATGCCGTTAAGGAGTGTGCCAAGTGCCTCGGCAGAGCTGTCACAGCGTTTGCCGTCAAGCATTAAAGAGAGCGCTGCGGGGCGAAAATGCGGCAACAGATGCAGTGCCACGCGGCAGCCCTCCTCCTCAAGAAGCACGACCTCGGGGGGCGCGGCACACTCACCTGCCACAAAAACACCCGCACCGCGCAAAAGCCCCGCGCAAAAGGAGAGGCGTTCGGCACTGTCATGGTTACCTGCGATCATCACAGCCTCAATATCGGCGGCATGCAGTCGCTCCAAAAAATCGGAGAGCAGTGCCGTTGCCTCGGCAGGGGGCACGGGTCGGTCATATACGTCACCTGCGATCAAAACCGCACGCACCTGCTCGGCTATTGCCAGATCGGCAATTTTTTCAAGCATGGCGCGCTGCTCCTCCAGCATGGAATATTCACAAACACGCTTACCGATATGAAGATCGGCAATATGCAGCAGCTTCATCTCTTGTATCTATCCTTTCAAAAATGACTGCCCCAGAGGGGCAGTCATGACTTGTTCGGCTTATGCGAAGTGAAACGGCATCAAAAGACAGGCAAAGGCACCCCGATAGGTAAAGGCTTCTTCACCAAACGCCGTGTGAAATGCACCAAGTGTTTCCTTTGCACGTGCGGCAACAGGGTCAATGCGCTGCTCTGCCACGGTGGGCAGATTTACGTACTGTGGCGCTGCGGGCAGCTCCCGCTTTGGCGTTATGGAAAAGGAGAAAGCAAAATTCAGCTTTTGTTCTCCTTCAAAAACGCGATCGACCGAAAGCGATACGCCGTTCTTATCACAGCAAAAATTGCCGCTAATGCTTCTTGTACGGTCGCCCTGTGTGAGCTGCAGCACGTAGCTATCCTGCTTTTTGTCAAGCGATACGCTGCCCTGCCAGGTACGATCCTCACCGCTCGCATCTGCTTGCCGATAGGTAAAGGTCGCCTCGTATACGCTTCGGCTATCCTTCACGGTGTTCAGCGTAAAATCGCGTGTCACACCGCCAAGCAGTAAGGTAAAGTGCCGTGCATCCTCCTGCGACAGATCAAGCGAAAGGGCAGCTTGCCGCTCACCCGACAAATAGGAAACGTCAAGCTTGAGCAGCGTCCCTGTCAGCTTTTTGACGGTGGCATTCAGTTCAAGCGTAAAAGGGGTAGCGGCATCAATTTTCGCGCACAGTGCCTCAAGCTCGGCACTGTTAACGATCCAATTTTCCACCACGGTGGTCCATTCGGTGGAAACTACACCCTCAACAGCGGACTGCATGGCATCACGCGTTTTTGCGACCTGGCGCAGGTGGCGACAAAGCTTTTTATCGCTTGCTGCCCTTTTCCACGTATCGCGCAGCGCACGGGAAAGCGCGCTGTTATCGACCTCAAGGTGCACCTCTACCCTTCCGCCCTCGGAATAGCGCGTATAACGCGCATAGTCGGTGAGATGCTTCAAAAAGCTTTCCGCGTGCTTATTAAGCAAAGCGGAAAGATCGTCTGTTGCGGTATACAGCGAGAAAAAGCCCTCTACCAAGGTAAGAACAGCATCTGCCGTTCCATCACTGATCTCGGGCACGGCGTATGCGGTGCCGCTGTTATTGCGAAAGATCGAATGCTCAAGATCTGCCTCCAGCGTTTTGAGATCCACGCCAAGCGTGGTTGAGCCCAAAAAGGCATCGGAAGCCAGAATTACGTTATTGCCCGAAAACCAAAGCCTTGCATCAAAGGTGCGATCACCGCACGCAAGGGCGGTATCCGACATGACCTTGCGCCGCGCTGCATCAAAATAAAACGTGGCATTGGCTGCCGTCACGCCGCCAATGGCGCCATCGCCCTGCCAGGAGAATGCCACAGAGCCGCCGGAAAGTGCCTCGATCAGCAGCGCAACAGCCTCGCCGCCAAGGCTTTTTTCAAAGCTGCGCTCAGCTGCCGATTTCACGTAGATCAGCGGCTTGCCCCTTGAGGTGCAGCCGACCAACGACACCAACAGCAAGGAAACAACCAAAAGGATGGATAAACCACGAATAATATATTTCACGGAAAACTCCTTAAATTTATGATGATGTACTCATTATAATATATTTTCGCAGCTTTGTCAATCCACCGATGCCAAGCAAACGATTATAACAAAAACAGGCATTGCGCATGGCGCAATGCCTGTTTTTTATAACGGATATTCCTCTTTTGCGGCTACCGCAAACGCTTTTGCAAAATTCCCCGCCACCGTGCTCAAAAGCAGCGAAAGCGTACAAAGCAAAATGCCGACTGTGAAAAGCGTACCGTAGGTCTTGACGTACGCCAAAAGAAGATACAGAAGCGTGAGTGTGCCATTGATCTCAAAAAAATCGACGTGCGCGCGGAGATCGGTGCCTGCAAGCAGCAAGAAAAACGCCACGGCTGCAAACAAAACGTAAAACGCGAGCATGGCGACGGAGGCGCGGCGCAGCACAGCACCCATTTTGCAAAACGCCTTGCTGCGGCGTGGCTTTGCAGCGACCCTCGCGGGATTTGCCAAAAGAAAACGCAGCACTGCCCATAAGGAAAGCACGGTATAAAAAAGCATCAAGGGCAAGATAGGGAGCGTGAGCAGACTGTAAAGTGCTTCGGCTGCCAAAAATGCAAAATTATCGGCAAACAGTGCTTTTAGCGTATGAAGACCGCTATCAGCACCCCCCAGTGCATCAAAAAACACCTCTAGCATAGTGCCCTGCGACGAAACCTCGATGAGTAGCGAGAGCAGCGGCAGCAGCAATGCAGCCAGTGCAAAGAGAGTGCCAAGCGCGCGGATCGCCCCAAGGCGACTGCCAAGCACCCGATAAGGGGCGGGCAGGTAAATGCTATCTCCACCCACTGCGCGGCAAACGGCGCGCACGGCAGGCAGCATCACGGTCAGCGCAAGACCGCAGACAAGGATCATCTCGATGGAAAGACCAAAGCTGCGAGCCGCAACATCCGCTGCTGCAAGACCGCCGTTGGCAATATGATAAAGGCGAGGGGCGAGTGACGCCAAAAGCGGCGCAAGTGCAGCAAAAAATCCGCCCCCAACGGCAAGATCTGCCATAACAGGGTAGCGCAGCAGCTTGCCTGCACTAAACAGCATCAGCACGCCGCAAAGGGCACTGATCAGCGCAGAAGCAGCAAGGATCACCGCAGGGGCTACCAGCGGCAAATAGGCATGCGGGGCAGATAAGATCTGCCAAACCGTAAGGATTTCGATCGGAGATGCCGTATTGCCAAGGGTGGCGGCAATTACCTCTGTTATGGGATTGGTGGAAAAGGCGGCATCCGACAAGCGCGAAATAAGAAGCGTTAATACCGTGCCGCCCTCTGTTTGCGTATACAGTGCATCCGCATAAAGAACGAAGGCATCTGTGAAAAGATAAAGTACGGGCAAAAAGAAGACCAGGGACGGGAAAAATATCTGCCGCATTTTGACCTGCACCCTGCCGCGCGATGGGCGGGCACGGGACCGTCTTTTTTTCGGCTTTGCGCGATCCGCAGTTTTCCCCGCGGGAACCACGGACGTTTCGGGCTTCGCGTCTGTCACATCGCCCTTATCTGCGCTATCTTTTTCTTCATCCACAGCAGACACCTGCTGCACAGTCTGCGCGGGCGCGCCTGTAACACCAAACGCTTCATGCACCAGTGCTTCACCGCAGTGTGGGCAGTGAGTGCCACGGCACTCGGTGCCACATGCCTTACAGATCATACCCGATCTCCTTTCCTCAAAATATCAGCTACGTATATTTTAGCGAAAATACGACTCTTTGTCAAGGCAACCGACGGCAAAAAACATTTTACAAAAATATTTCAAAAACCCCTTGACAAAGCGTTTGCCTTTTGTTATAATATCAAACGTCGCCGCACAAGGTGCGCACGATGCTGCTATAGCTCAGTCGGTAGAGCACGTCATTGGTAATGACGAGGTCATCGGTCCGAATCCGATTAGCAGCTCCATAAAGAAAGCCCCGGGGCAATAGCCTCGGGGCTTTCTTTATGGCGGTCCTACTTTGGTAGGACCGATGACAAGCCGCCTGCGAATTGGCAAAAAATATAGATTTGCCGGGCGGCTTGTTCTGTCGCCTTTGGCGACAGGGACGGTCACGAATCCGATTTCATACTTTCCCGCCAATCGGCGGGGGTTTTGTTATGGAGTCGCTCCTCGGCACGAGGAGCGATATGGAAGGTGCAGACTGAATTTTAAAGTTTTGATAGCAATGGGGCACCTTCCTACGAGCCGCAAGCGGCTCGTGAACGGTCACGAATCCGATTTTCGACGCATTCTCCCCCCAATCCGATTTCATACTTTCCCGCCAATCGGCGGGGTTTTTGTTATGAAGCTGCTAATCGGCACGAGGAGCGATATGCAAGATGCAGTTAAAAGTATAAAATTTGGTAGTTAAATGATGCATCTTGCCACGTGCAAAATTTTGCACAAATCTCGTTGACAGTTTCTGTTCTTTATGTTATACTATAATGTAACATTTTATTCTACACGCACGGAGGTTTTACCATGACCGAAAATCACGAGCTTCCCAAAACATACGCCCCCGGCGAATTTGAGGAGCGCATTTATAAAAACTGGTGTGAAAAGGGCTATTTTACCGCCAAAATCGACAAAAAGAAAAAGCCCTACACCATTGTGATCCCGCCTCCAAACATCACGGGGCAACTGCATATGGGTCACGCACTTGATAACACGCTGCAGGATATTCTCATCCGCTACAAGCGTATGAGTGGGTATGCCACGCTTTGGCTGCCCGGCACCGACCACGCATCGATCGCCACCGAGGCAAAGATCGTGGAGGCGATGCGCAAGGAAGGTATTACCAAGGAGCAGATCGGCCGTGACGGGTTCCTCACGCGTGCCTGGGCTTGGAAGGAGCAATACGGCGGTCGCATTGTATCGCAGCTGAAGCGCATGGGCTCCTCCTGCGACTGGACGCGCGAGCGCTTTACCCTTGACGAGGGCTGCTCTGAGGCGGTAAAAGAGGTTTTTGTGCGCCTGTATGACAAGGGACTTATTTACCGCGGCAACCGTATGGTAAACTGGTGCCCCACGTGTGTGACCTCTATTTCCGACGCGGAGGTAGAATACGAGGACAAAGAGGGTAAATTCTACCACCTGCTTTACCCTGTAAAGGAAACGGGCGAGATGCTGGAGCTTGCCACCACCCGCCCCGAAACCATGCTGGGCGACACGGCGGTTGCTATCAACCCCGAGGACGAGCGCTATAAGCACCTGCACGGCTGCCACGTGCTCCTGCCCCTTGTAAACCGTGAAATTCCCATTGTTTGTGACGAGCACGCCGATATGACCAAGGGCACGGGCGTGGTGAAGATCACCCCCGCGCCCGACCCCCACGACTGCGAGGTGGGCGAGCGTCACAATCTGCCACGTGTACGCGTGTTTACCTACGACGGCAGAATGACGGGTGCTGCCGACAAGGCGGCGGCTGATAAGCTGTTTGAAAAGGGCACCGCTGCCGTTGGCGAGCCCGAGGTGCTGGATTGCGGCAAATACGCAGGGCTTACCACCGCCGAGGCACGAAAGGTGATCCTTGCCGACCTCACGGAGCTGGGGCTTCTTGGGGAGGTTGAGCCGCTTGCACACAACGTGGGCACCTGCTATCGCTGCCATCAGGTAATCGAGCCGATGATCTCGAAGCAGTGGTTTGTAAAAATGGACCCCCTTGCAAAGCCCGCGATCGCGGCTGTTCGTGAGGGCAGAACTAAATTTGTGCCCGAGCGCTTTGAGAAAAACTACTTCCACTGGATGGAAAACATTCGCGACTGGTGCATTTCCCGTCAGCTTTGGTGGGGTCACCGCATCCCCGCCTTCTACTGCGACGACTGCGACGAGGTTGTTGTTACCAAGGAAGCATCTGCAAAATGCCCCAAGTGCGGCAAGGAGATGAGGCAGGATCCCGACACGCTGGATACCTGGTTCTCCTCTGCGCTTTGGCCCTTTTCTACGCTCGGCTGGCCCAAAAAGACCGAGGATCTTGATTTCTTCTATCCCACAAGCACGCTTGTAACGGGCTACGACATCATCACCTTCTGGGTATCGCGCATGATCTTCTCTGCGCTTGAGTACACCGGAACCGAGCCCTTTGATACCGTGCTGATCCATGGCCTTGTCCGCGATGCACAGGGGCGCAAGATGTCGAAATCTCTTGGCAACGGCATTGATCCGCTGCAGATCATTGATACCTACGGCGCAGACGCGCTGCGCTTTGCGCTTGCCACAGGCAACTCGCCCGGAAACGATATGCGCTTCTCGGACGAAAAGATAGAGGCGGCGCGCAACTTTGCAAACAAGCTTTGGAACGCCTCTCGCTTTGTGCGCATGAACCTGACCATTGATAAGATCGAGCTGCCCGCAGCCGATCAGCTTGCAGCCGAGGATAAGTGGGTTCTGACCGCTTACAACAACACCGTAAAAACCGTGCGCGGCGCTCTCGATAACTATGAGCTGGGTGTGGCACTCTCCACGCTTTACGATTTTCTGTGGGATATCTTCTGCGACTGGTATATCGAGCTTTGCAAGGCACGCCTGATGGAAAAGGAGAGTGCGGGCAATCTGATTGCCCAAAACGTGCTGGCTTACGTGCTTGTTGGCACCTTAAAGCTTCTGCACCCCTTCATGCCCTTTATCACCGAGGAGATCTACGGGTCGCTCCCGCATGACTGCGAGAGCATTATGATCGACACCTACCCCGAGGCGGATGCCGCACTCGATTTTTCTGCCGATGCCGCACATATGGAGCGTGTGATCGCCACCATTCGTGCCATCCGTCAGCGCCGTAACGAGATGAACGTAGTTCCCTCTCGCCGCGCAAAGGTTTATATTGCCACCAAATACCGTGAGAGCTTTGGCAAGGCAACAGAGCCCTTCTTCCAGCGTCTTGCCTCTGCCTCTGCGCTTGAGGTTGCCGAGGCGTTTGACGAGGGTGTGATCTCCGCGGATAACGCCGTGCAGATCGTAACCGACTCTGCCACCATTTTCCTGCCCCTTTCCGACATTATTGATACCGAAAAGGAAAAGGCGCGCCTTACCGCCGAGCAGCAAAGACTGCAGGGCGAGATCGAGCGCGTGGAAAAGAAGCTGGCAAACGAGGGCTTTGTAGCAAAAGCACCCGCCGCCGTGGTGGATGCCGAGCGCCAAAAGCTGCAAAAATACCGCGAAAACCTTGAGGGCGTTGTAGCTGCCCTCGCGAAGCTTGGTTAATTTTCAAAAGCATAAACGGCGACCTGCCTTAACAGGTCGCCGTTTTTTTGATATCAGTAAATCAAACTACCCGTTCGCGCAATAAGCGAGCAAGACAAGGCGCACCGCAAAAGACGGATGCAGGCGAACTTGTGTTCGTCAAATTCGGCTTTGAGGAGCAACGCCGTATTGCAGCACTGCCCGTTCGCGCCGGAAGCGAGCAAGACAAGGCGCACCGCAAAAGACGGATGCGTGCGAGCTTGTGTTCGTCAAATTCGGCTTTGAGGAGCAGCGCCGTACGCGTGCAGCTACCCGTTCGCGCAATAAGCGAGCAAGACAAGGCGCACCGCAAAAGACGGATGCAGGCGAACTTGTGTTCGTCAAATTCGGCTTTGAGGAGCAACGCCGTATTGCGACGCTTATTGCGCGAACCAAACAAAAATGAAAAACC
>JAZOLJ010000095.1:0-10307 GCA_045652845.1 Eubacteriales bacterium
TGTGCGAGCATTGACAGCTCATTCATTTCAAGCTCTAAAATAAAGCCGGGCCTGCCCTTGTTAAGGCCAAGCAAGGGCTTGCCCTGCGGGGCTGCGCGCCGAGCGGCATCAAGCAGCGAGACGTCGCCGCCCAAAACCACGATGGCATCCGCCTCGCGGAAAAGCTCAGCAAAGGACAGATACACGGATTCCTTGCGGTTTTTGTGCAAGCGGAAAATACGATCCTTGTTCAGAGAAGCGATCAGCACGCGAGCGCCGTGCTTGATCAGCTCCTCGGCTACCTCAAGTGCCGCATTTGCCTTATCGTAAATGTTAAAATTTGTAATGATTGCTATATTTTTCATGGGAGACGTATCACCGCCTTATCCTTCACTGTTTTTTCTATATCTATGCCGTGTGCCACAGCATTGCCGCGCCGAAACAGCGCAAGAAACTCCTCGTTCCCGTCGCCGCCGTATATCGGAGAGGGGGCAAGCCCCACGGGCACCAGCCCCACCGAAAGGGCTGCATCCAATACGCGCGCTACCGCAAAAATGCGATCCTTTACGTGGCGTACAAGCCCCTGCTTATTCAGCGCACCGCGCCCTGCCTCAAATTGCGGCTTGATGAGCGAGATGAGCATTCCCTTTTCGGTCAGCACGGCGGGAATACGCGGTAAAATGTAGGTTTGAGAAATAAACGAAACATCCATCACCGCAAGATCCACCACGCCCACATCGGCAACCGACAGATCACGCGCATTATATTTTTCAATGCTTCGCACGCGCGCATCGGCCTGCAGCCTTGGGTGCAGTTGACCGACGCCGGCATCCACCGCAACGGCAGATATCGCACCGTGCTGCAAGAGGCAATCGGTAAATCCGCCGGTAGATGCCCCAATATCAAGCACGCGCAGCCCCGTGGGGTCAATGCCAAAAAGCGTGAGTGCGCCCTCCATCTTTTCCCCGCCGCGACCAACGTATTTTTTCTGTGTAACCGCAATATCGGGCGCACCCTCAATTTCCTTGGCGGGCTTTGTGGTAACCTTGCCTTCAACGGTAACAAGCCCCTCCTCGATCAAGTGCTTGGCACTCTCACGGCTGGGGGCAAGCCCCGCCGTAACCAAATAAACGTCAAGCCTCATATCAAGCCGCCGGAAAAATAAGGGGAAACAGCCAATATTGGCAGAAAAACGCCATGGCAACACCAAGCAAGCCGCCGAACAGCACCTGTAAGGGGGTATGACCCAGCAACTCGGAAAGCATATCTATATCAAAATTCTTGCGTTTTTTGCTTAACTCACGCGACATTTGATTGATAACAGCCGCCTGCTTGCCCGATTCGCGCCGCACACCCGCGGCATCGCGCATGACCACAACGGCAAGCACGGCGGATATCGCAAAGAGAGCCGAGTCAAAGCCGTAGAGTATACCGCAGGAAAAGCAAGCGGCGCAAACCACGGCAGAGTGTGAGCTTGGCATACCGCCGCTGCCCACAACGAATCGCAAAAAGGAGATGCCTTCTCTGTGCTTTGGAGAGGTAAATATTTTGATAAACTGCGCCATAAACCAAGCGATGACGGCACAGATCAAAACACGGTTTGTAAAAAAATCAAGAACGTGATTTTTTAGTGCAAAAATATCAAATTTCATAATCCTTCAACACCTTCTGCCAACAAGATGGTCCGCAAGGCAAAGCAGCACCTCGGCACCCTTCAGGTGCGCGATCGCCGCCTTGGCGTGCTCGGTTACGCGGTACGCGTAAGCAAGTGCCTCCTCGGGGGTATAATAACTGATAAATGTTGTTTTGTTTTGCTCTTGATCGGAGCCAACGCTTTTGCCTGCGGTATCTGCATCCACCGTCACGTCAAGCACGTCGTCAACGATCTGAAAGGCAAGCCCTATCCCTTGGGCAAACTCCTCGGCAGCACGGGTACGCTCGTCATCGGCACCAAGCCCTGCCGCAAGGCACCCCAGGGTCGCGGCTGCCACGATCAGCGCGCCGGTCTTGTTGCGGTGCAGCTTCAGCAGCAGTGACTCGGGCAGCCTTTTCGTTTCGCCCGCAAGGTCTATGACCTGACCGCCTATCATGCCGAACACCCCCGCCGCGGCCGAAAGGCAGCAGATCGCCTCTCGCACGGCGCGGTCACTCACGTGCCTGTTTTCGGCAAGCACGCCAAAGGCGTGTGTGAGTAGCGCATCACCCGCAAGCAGTGCCGTAGCCTCACCAAACGCCTTATGGCAGGTAGGGCGGCCGCGCCGCAGGTCGTCGTTATCCATCGACGGCAGATCGTCGTGTATCAAGGAATAGGTGTGCACCATTTCTATCGCTGCAGCAAAGGGCAAAGCCGCGTCGTCACTGCCGCCGAACAAACGGCAAAGCTCAAGCACGAGCGTGGGGCGTATGCGCTTGGCGCGCGGTGCGATCAAGCTGTAACGTGCAGCATCCAGCACGGCTGCAAAATCCGGGTCGTTTTTTGCCATCAGGCAGGATAACGCATCGTTTACCAAGGCGGCGTTTCTTGCAAGCCTGTTTTTGATATCCATAAGCTCACCCGCCAAACGCCTCGGTCACAAAGCCGTTTTCGGTCTTGCGAACTGCCTCGATACGCTGCTCCGCCTCATCGAGCCGTTGATTGCAAAAGCGGATCAGTGCCATACCCTCCTCATAAGAGGCAAGTGCCTCGTCAAGCGGCACGTTGCCCGCCTCAAGCTTGGTGACAACTGCCTCAAGCCTTGACAGTGCTTCCTCAAAGCGCAATTCCTTTTGTGCCATAGCTTACTCACTTTCCCGCACGTGGCAAACGGTGGCAACAGCCACGCCGTCTGACATGCGAACCGTAATTTCTTCTCCCTTGGTAAGCGAGGTAACGCGCGACACGGCACGTCCGTTCTCGTCAAACACGGCGGCATAGCCGCGTGAGAGCACGCCAAGGGGGTTGAGAGCTTCCATTTTTCCGCACAGTGCGGCAAAACGGTTTTTGGATTGCAGAACGGCAAGGTCGGTTACCCGATCCAGCCGCCCCGTCAAATGGGAAAGCCCCATTCGCTTATCCTCAATATAATTGTGGGGGGAGCGCATAGAGCGCGCTGCAGCAAGTGCCGCAACCTTATTGCGCGCCTGCCCTGCCGCCCCTGTGATCGCTTGATACAAAAACAGCCTCTGCGACGAAAGAAAAGCGATCAGCTCGGCTTTATCGGGCACTGCCAGCTCCGCCGCCGCCGAGGGCGTGGGCGCACGCAGATCCGCCGCAAAATCACAAAGCGTAAAATCGGTTTCATGCCCAACGGCGGAAATCACGGGTACGCGGGAGGCGGCAACGGTACGCACGAGCACCTCGTCGTTAAACGCCCAAAGATCCTCGGTCGAGCCTCCGCCGCGCCCCACGATCATCACGTCAACGGGCAGCGTGTCGTTGAAAAATTTCACACCCGCGGCAATATCGGCGGCAGCACCCTGCCCCTGCACCTGCGCGGGATACAAAATAATGCCTGCCAAGGGAAAACGCCTGCCGAGAATATCTATCATATCCTGCACAGCAGCACCCGTGGGAGAGGTAACAAGTCCTACGGTCTGCGGCATTTTCGGCAGCGGCTTTTTTTGCGCCGCATCAAACAAGCCCTCGGCTTCAAGCTTACGGCGCAGCTGCTCGTACGCAATATAAAGCGCACCGATGCCGTCAGGCTGCATTTCGTTTACGTAGATCTGATACTGCCCGTCGCGCGGAAAAACCGAAACACGGCCGTGCAGAATCACCTTCATGCCGTTTTCTGGCTTAAAGGTGACGTATTGTGCGGCAGAGCGAAACATGACCGCACGCAAAATACCCGTCTCATCCTTTAAGGAAAAGTAAAAATGACCGGTTTTATAATGGTGGGTAAAGTTAGAAATCTCACCGCGCACGTAGATATTGGCAAGATACGGGTTGTTGTCCATCATCAACCGCAGGTACTCATTCAGTTGTGTAACCGTTAAAAGGCTGTCGGACATACCCTGCTCTCCTTTATTTTAAAGTTGACCCAAATGCTTGGCGCGCCCCAACAGTGCAACGCCCGCGGCGTTATCCGCCGAAAAGGCGGGGGCTGCAAAATAAACGCCGTCACCGAGTGCTTTTTTCAGCTCTCCCGCAATAATACCGTTGCTCATCACACCGCCCGCAAACACGATGGGCAGCGCGGGGTGACGGACGCGCAAATGCTTTGCCATTGCAAGGAGCGTATCACAAAGAAAGCGCAACACAAACGCCGCAGTCAGCGGTGCATCCTGCTCGGCTTCGAGAAGCTTCAACGAAAGATTTTCAAGCCCCGAAAGATTGCAAACGCCGCCCTTCACGGAAATACGCGGCTTTGGAATTTTTTTACTGTTTTGCAGTGCAAGCTGCTCAAGCGCAGGACCGCACGGAAAGGAAAGCCCCATTTTGACGCCGATTCGGTCGATTGCCTGCCCTGCGTGCAGGTCGGCACTGCCACCGATCTGCTCCACGGCAAAATCGGTTTCGGTAGGTGTAACGAAAAGCATTTCGGTAGTCCCTCCCGAAACGTGAAAGGCACCGAATTCCTTTCCCCGCAAGGCGGAAAGTGCGCCCGAGGAGTAAAGAGCCGCCATCACGTGCCCGCTTTGGTGCGAGCAGGTGAAAAGCGGAAGCTCAAGTGCTGCGGCAATGGCGTGCGCCGCTACCGCCCCCGACAAGAAGCAGGGCATGTAAGAGCCCTCGGCGTCACGCGGACGCTCGGAAAAGCAAACCGCCGCGGGTTTGTACTCTGCAATCACCCGTCGCAGCTCACAAAGCAGCGCGGGCAGGTTTTTGGTGTGTGCAAATACTGCATCGCTTTGCCTCAGACCCCTCTCGCCCGCCTTTACGGGAAGCGGTGCCTTGAGATTTGCTACGATCTCACCGCACGCATTCGCCACCGCCACCGACGTGGTGTAATTGCTGGTATCAATACCGATATAGCAGCACTCACGCATTGGAGATCTCATTTTTTACACTGTTTAAAATACCGTTGACGAAGGGGCGAGCGCTCTCCTCGTCAAATTTCTTGGAAAGCTCTACTGCCTCGTTGATCGCAACGCCGGCGGGAACGTCCTCAAGGTAAAGCATTTCAAAGATCGCAAGGCGCAAAATCGAAAGGGATACGCGAGAAATTCTCGTCGTCTTCCAGCCCTTGGCATACTTGCCGATCAGCGCATCGATTTCATCAAGGTGCTCACCAACACCAAAATAGACGTTGCGTATATATGCATTCTCCTCGATCTCACGATTTTCGCAGGAAAGCGCAAAAATTTCTTCTCTTGCCTCTCCGTGCTTAAATTCGGTTTCAAAAAGTAAGGCAAACGCAGCCTCGCGTGCATCTCTTCTGTTCATTGCCATGTTAGTATTCCTTCTTTTAGTGTTTAAAGATTTATTTTATATTATTATAACTGCATATTTCTTAAAAGTCAATAGCCTTAATGAATATTTGCATAAAAACATGCATAAATTTTCCCTCGGGCAATAAAAAATCGGAAACGCGACCGCGTTTCTGATTTTTTATTTGGATATTTCACATAACAGGCACAAAAGACCTCGTTTAGTCGTCGTTTTCACCCTTGACAAGCTCGAAATCTTCTTTTGATGCCCCGCAAAGCGGGCAAACATAATCCTCGGGCAGATCCTCAAACTCCGTGCCTTCTGCTACGCCGTTTTCGGGCTCGCCCTTTTGCGGATCATATTCATAGCCGCAAAGTACGCAAACATAAGCTGCCATACACAAACCTCCTTGTTGCTGACATTTGCACTATATATCATAATCAGCCACGCGATACTTGTCAAGTATATTTTTGGGGTTTTATAAAATTTTGGCTATTTTTCACCAAAAGCGCAGGATTTTTTCATTCCTTAACGGCTTGTGCTCTGTCCATATAAATCCTCGCAATGTCCGCAATCATTTGTGCAGAGCCCTCAATGCCAAGCAAAGAGCTGTCAAGGGAGAGATGATAGTTTTCATATTTGCCCCATTTTCTGCCCGTATAAAAATTATAATAGTTGATACGACGCTTGTCGGTTTTATTGATCAGAGCAAGTGCCTCGTCACGCCCGATGCCATGCTCTGCTGAAATACGGGTAATGCGATCCTCCTTATCCGCATACACAAAGATGCTGATGCGGTTGGGGTGATTTCGCAGCACGTAGTCCGCACAGCGACCCACGAAAATGCAATTTTCCTCCTCTGCCGCCTTTTTAATAATCTCGGTCTGGGTGATAAAAAGCTGATCGTTGATCGGCACGTCTACACCGAAATTGCGCGCACCGTAAAGCAAAGAGCCCATTGCAAGCGTATAAAGCAGGCTGTTTGCCGCCTTTTCATCCACGCGGCGCAGTGCATCGGGATTGATACCGTTTTTTTGCGCAGCCAAAAGCAGCAAATCCTTATCATATACGCGAAAGCCAAGCAGCTCGCCCAGGCGAATACCGATATCCTTACCGCCGCTTCCGTACTGTCTGCCAATGGTGATCGCCAATTTTCCGGTCATAATGGTTCCCTCCCGCAAATGAACGTGCTGTTTGTACATTCTGATTTTAGCACATTTTTCCCAATTTGTAAAGAGGATATGTGTGCTAACGCCGAGAAATTCCGAATAGAGTGTTTTAAGACGATCATATTTGCCATGCGCCGCCAAGGCGTCGCACGAAAGGAGGCACACGCCGCGAGATTGCGGATAAGCTTATGAAAACAAAAAAACAGTATTTTTACAACGCCCTGCTCCTCACGGTGGTTACGCTGCTTATGCGCACCGTGGGCGTTGGCTTTAACGTTTACGTTTCGGGCAAGGTGGGGGCGGAGGCAATGGGGCTTTTATCTCTTGTTTCGGGTGTATATAATTTTGCGGTAACCTTTGCAACCTCGGGGATCCATCTTGCAACAGTGCGAATTTTTGCCGAACGGCTCAAGCAAAGCGGCGGCGCGGAAAACAAAAGGTGTCTTATCGCATGCTTATCCTACGCCGCCCTTTTCGGTACGCTCGCCACACTGCTGCTTCTGTCACTTGCACGCCCCATCGGGCTGTATGCTTTAAAGGATGCGCGCACGGTACGCGCGCTGAAGATCTTAAGCCTCACGCTTTTACCGATCGCCGTCAGTGCTGTGTTTAACGGCTACTTTACGGCGGTGCGCCGCGCCTATAAAAACGCGCTTGCACAGGTGACCGAGCAAGCTGTCAAAATTACGTTTACGGGATATCTTCTCGTAGTCGTCGCTCCCAAAACGGTTGAGGGCAGCATACTTGCCATACTGCTGGGCGGTGCGGTTTCCGAGAGCTTCACCTTTCTTTTGAATTTGGTGCAATACTGCTTTGACAGGCGACATTTCAAAGGTGTAAGGCAGCAAAAAAATTATCAAAAAATCAAAGTGTCTGCGGTTGCCTTGCCCGTTGCTATCAGCGCATATATGCGGTCAGGTTTACTTGCAATAGAACATATTTTAATTCCTCGCGGTCTTCAAGCCTTTGGATCGGGAAATTCCGCGGCGCTTGCCGCTTACGGCACGCTGCAAGGCATGGCACTGCCCGTAATCCTATATCCCGCAGCGATCCTTTCCTCCTTTTCCTCGCTCCTGATCCCCGAGGTGACCGAGCAGCAAGCGATCGGAAACCGGCGCGAGATCCGTTATATTGCAGGGCGCGCTTACCAAACAGCACTCCTGTTTTCCATCGGCACGGCAACGGTCATGCTCTTTTTATCGGGCGAGATCGGCACGGTGCTTTACGGCAGAGCCGACGTGGCGGAATTTATCAAGCGGCTCGCCCCTCTCATTCCCATCATGTATTTGGATACCGCGACCGATGCTCTTTTAAAGGGGCTTGGCGAGCAGGTGTATTCCATGAACGTGAATATCATTGATGCCTTGATCTCGGTTATACTGGTATGGCTTCTGGTGCCCGCCATGGGCATTGACGGGTATATCCTCACCATATACATCACCGAAATTCTAAACGCCACCTTCAGCATTTGCCGCTTGCTGAAGATCAGCGGCTTTCGCCCAAGAGTGAGCAGGCTTGTGCTGCGCCCCATCTTTTGCGCCGTGGGCGCCGCCGCCATTGCAAATCTGATGCTGCACTGTCTGCGCCGCAGCGCGGCGGTAAATGTGGGCACGCTCGCGTGGCATATCATTGCAGTGGCGCTGCTCTACGTTTTGCTTTTGATCCTCACGCAAACGCTGCCGATCGGGGATATCAAATGGCTTTCTCGCTCGCTGTTTGAACGGCAAAACGGCACGCACGTGCAAAAAGGATAGCCAAAAGCCCCGCTTTTGCAAGTTTTACACCTCAAACTTGCAAAAAAGCACATGCACCATTGATGCAAGTAACACATAAAAAGATTATAAATGTTAACATTTTGTAACCTTTGAAAGTTATAGTTGCAAGTTGTGCAAAAATATAGTAAAATAATATGCGTAGATTTGACTGCTACACAGTCTAAAATTTTAGGAGGAATTTAAAACTATGGCACTGACCAACAACAAGCATGTATTGTCTTGGATCGACGAGATGGCCGCAATGACCAATCCCGACAAGATCGTTTGGATCGACGGTACCGAGGAACAGGCTGAGGCTCTGCGCGCAGAGGCTTGCTCTACCGGCGAGATCATCAAGCTGAACCAAGAAAAGCTTCCCAACTGCTACCTGCACCGTACCGCTATCAACGACGTTGCACGCGTTGAGGATAGAACCTTTATCTGCACCACCAAGAAAGAGGATGCAGGCAATATCAACAACTGGATGGCTCCCGCAGAAATGAAGGAGAAGCTCTTCAAGCTTTACAAGAACTCCATGAAGGGCCGTACCATGTACGTTATCCCCTACTCCATGGGCGTTGTTGGCTCCGACTTTGCAAAGTACGGCATTGAGCTGACCGACTCCATCTACGTTGTTCTTAACATGCTGATCATGACTCGCGTAGGCACCAATGTGCTTGAGGCACTGGGCGATAGCGCAGACTACATCAAGGGTCTGCACGCTCGCGCTGATATCGACGCTGAGAACCGTTATATCACCCACTTCCCCGAAACCAACGAGATCATGTCCGTAAACTCCGGTTACGGCGGAAACGTGCTCCTCGGCAAGAAGTGCTTTGCTCTGCGTATCGCTTCCTACCTTGGCCGCAAAGAGGGCTGGATGGCTGAGCACATGCTCATCCTCGGCGTGAAATACCCGAACGGCGAGAAGAAATATATCACCGCTGCATTCCCCTCCGCTTGCGGTAAGACCAACCTTGCAATGCTCATTCCCCCCAAGGCTCTCAAGGCTGAGGGCTATGAGGTTGAGTGCGTAGGTGACGACATTGCTTGGCTGCGCGTCAACAAGGAGGATGGCAAGCTTTACGCTGTTAACCCCGAGAACGGCTTCTTCGGCGTTGCTCCCGGCACCAACGAAAAGTCCAACCCCAACGCACTGCACACCTGCCTGCGTGACACCATCTTCACCAACGTTGTTCACAACCTTGACGACAACACTGTTTGGTGGGAGGGCCTTGACAACAATCCCCCCGCAAACGCAATTGACTGGAGAGGCAACGCTTGGGATATCTCCAAGTACGACAAGGCAAACAAGGCTGCTACTGCCGGCGCACACCCCAACTCCCGCTTCACTGCTCTTGCGAAGAACTGCCCCTGCATTTCTCCCGAGTTTAACAGCCTGAAGGGTGTTCCGGTATCCGCTATCGTATTCGGTGGCCGTCGTGCAAAGACCGCTCCCCTGGTTTACCAGTCCTTCAACTGGCAGCACGGCTCCTTCGTTGGCTCCATCATGGCTTCCGAGACCACTGCAGCAGCTGCAGGCGCAGTTGGCGTAGTTCGTCGCGACCCCATGGCTATGCGTCCCTTCGTTGGCTACAACATGGGTGACTACTGGCAGCACTGGCTCGATATGGGCAAGATGATCCCCAACGCTCCCAAGATCTTCCACGTAAACTGGTTCCGCACCGATGACGAGGGGCACTTCATTTGGCCCGGCTTCGGCGACAACCTCCGCGTTCTTCTCTGGATCCTCGCTCGTTGCGAAGACAAGGTTGACGCTGTTGAGTCCGCTATCGGCTACGTTCCGAAGGCTGGGGACATCAACATTGACGGTCTTGAGGATGTTACCATTGATACCATCCGCGATCTGCTCTCCGTTGACGTTGAGTCTTGGAAGGCTGACGTTCAAAACATCAAGGACTTCTACGCACAGGTTGGCGAGGCTGTTCCCGCTACCATGTACGAGGAGCTTGCAGCTCTTGAAAAAAGACTTGGCTAATAAGCCTTACCCAAAAAGTAACGTGGTGCATAGCACCACGCTGCTTTTACTTTTAT
>JAZOLJ010000096.1:0-7413 GCA_045652845.1 Eubacteriales bacterium
GCGAACAAAGCGCACCGTGTACGCGCCTTCTTTAAGGCTCCCTTGTGTAAAGGGAGCTCCCGCGCAGCGGGTGAGGGATTGTCCGTATCCCCGACGCATCAAAAACCGCGCGGCGTGTTTGCACCACCTCTGTAGGGGGCGACGTCCTCGACGCCCCGTATCCGCGATGCGTTAAAAATTACGCACCCCTATTGTCATCCTGAGCGAGCCAAGAAAGGCGAGCCGAAGGATCTCCCAAAACGCAATCAGCGTTTTGGGCGGTGTGTACGCACCACCTCTGTAGGGGCGTTCAGTGAACGCCCGCGGGCGACCGATGGTCGCCCCTACGATGTTTGTACAAACATTGCGCACCGTGTACGCATATTAGGCTTCTCCTTGAGGAGAGGCTCCTGCGTAGCAGGTGGTGAGGTGTAGCCGCTTTCAGCGGCGTTATTTTTTCAACTGCTCCCCAATATAGGCGATCTGCGCCTGTACCGAGCCAAGGGATGGCCCACCCTCGGAAATGCGCTTGGCAACGCAAGCGGAAAGATCGATCGCATCGTAAAGGTCACCCTCAAACAGGTCGCTGTATTTGCGGTAGGCTTCAAGCGGCAGGGCTTCTAACACCGCACCCGTTTTGATGCATTCTGCCACAATACTGCCCGAAATGCGGTACGCATCGCGGAAGGGCATGCCCTTTTTTACCAGGTAATCAGCAAGATCGGTGGCGTTGATAAAGCCCTCCTCGGCTGCCCTTCTCATACGATCAGCGCGCACGGTCATGGTATCGATCATGGGGGTCATCACGTCAAGGCAGGCGCGCACGGTTTCAGCGGCGTCAAATACGCTCTCCTTGTCCTCCTGCATATCCTTATTGTAGGCAAGCGGCAAGCCCTTCATGGTGGTAAGCAGTGCCATTAAATCGCCATAAACGCGACCCGTTTTGCCCCTGATCAGCTCTGCCATATCGGGGTTTTTCTTTTGCGGCATGATAGAGGAGCCGGTGGTGTAGGCATCGGAAAGCTCTACAAAGCGGAACTCCCAGCTTGACCAAAGGATCAGCTCCTCGGAAAAGCGGGAAAGGTGCATCATGAGAATGGAGCACGCGCTCATAAACTCAAGACAAAAATCGCGATCGGAAACACCGTCCATGCTGTTGCGGCAAATATCGGCAAAGCCAAGGCGCTCTGCCTCAAAGCGACGGTCGGTCTCGTACGTGGTGCCCGCCAGCGCGCAAGAGCCGATGGGTGACACGTTCATGCGCGCGGCAGCATCCTCAAGGCGCGCCTTGTCGCGTAGCAGCATCATGGCATAAGCCAGCAAATGGTGCGAGAAAACAATGGGCTGTGCGCGCTGCATATGTGTGTAGCCCGGCATGATGCACGTTTTGTATTCGCCTGCCTTTTTTGCCAACACCTCAACAAGCGCGGCGATCTTTTTTACAATCTCGCCCACCTCGTCGCGCAGATACATGCGCAGGTCGAGTGCCACCTGGTCGTTACGGCTGCGCGCCGTGTGCAGCTTTTTGCCAACGGCACCAAGGCGCGCGGTCAGCTCCTGCTCCACAAACATATGAATATCCTCGCAGCCCTCGTCAAACTGCAACGCGCCACTTTCAAGATCGGCAAGTATGCCCGCAAGGCCACCCACAAGAGCGCTTGCCTCGCGCTCCTCAATAATGCCCTGCTTTGCCAGCATGGCGGCGTGCGCCATGCTGCCCTCGATATCCTGCTTATACATCTTGCGGTCAAAGTGCAAGGATGAATTAAAATCGTCTGCTATTTTTTCGGTTTTTCCTGCGGTTCTGCCCGCCCACATCTTTGCCATGGGGTAACTCCTTTTTCTCTAAAAATGCGCCACGGGGTCACCCTTCGTGCGAAAGGTGGCCCCTGCTACTATTTTTTATTATTTCTTGTTTTTGGCATTTGCCATAGCCTGCACCTTTACGGGAAGGCCAAACAGGTTGATAAAGCCCTCGGCATCCTTTTGGTTGTAATCGCTCTCGCCAAAGGTTGCAATCTCCTCGCTGTAAAGCGTGTAGTCGCTCCAAACGCCTGCGTTGATGATGTTGCCCTTGTAAAGCTTCAAGCGAACCTTGCCCGTTACGTTCTCCTGCGTTTTGGTAACAAAGGCAGAGAGTGCCTCGCGCAGGGGGGTGAACCACTGACCGTTGTAAACCAGCTCGGCAAAGGTGACGGAAAGCTTCTGCTTCTCGTGCATGGTCATCTTATCAAGGCAAATCGTTTCAAGCACCTCGTGCGCCTTGTAAAGAATGGTTCCGCCGGGGGTTTCGTACACGCCGCGGCACTTCATGCCGACAAGACGGTTCTCAACGATATCAAGAATACCGATGCCGTTTTTACCGCCAAGCTCGTTGAGGGTAAGCACAACCTCCTTTTGGCTCATCTTTTTGCCGTTGACGGCGGTGGGAACGCCCTTCACAAACTCAATTTCCACGTAGGTGGGAGTGTCGGGTGCATCAATGGGAGAAACACCCATTTCAAGAAAGCCCTTCTTCTCGTACTGCGGCTCGTTGCCCGTATCCTCAAGGTCAAGACCCTCGTGAGAGAGATGCCAGAGGTTTTTATCCTTGGAGTAGTTGGTCTCGCGGTTGATCTTCAGCGGCACGTTGTGTGCCTCTGCATAGTCGATCTCCTCCTCACGGGATTTGATATCCCACTCGCGCCAAGGGGCAATGATCGTCATATCGGGAATAAAATGCTTGAACGCCAGCTCAAAGCGAACCTGGTCGTTACCCTTACCCGTGCAGCCGTGGCATACGGCGTCTGCACCCTCCTTGATGGCGATCTCTGCCAGTGCCTTTGCAATGCAGGGGCGTGCGTGGCTGGTGCCAAGCAGATACTCCTCGTATTTTGCGCCTGCCTGCACGCAGGGAATGATGTAATCCTCTACGTATTCATCGGTGAGATCAAGCACATAAAGCTTGGAGGCACCCGTTTTCAGTGCCTTTTCCTCAAGCCCCTCCAGCTCGTCTGCCTGGCCAACGTTTGCGGAAACGGCAACAACCTCACAGTTGTTGTAGTTCTCCTTCAGCCACGGAATGATGATGGAGGTATCAAGACCGCCCGAGTATGCAAGTACTACTTTTTTGATGTCTTTCTTTTCCATGATATGTTCTCCTTGTATAAGTATTCCACCAAGGGGTGGAAATCAGCATGGCACTATCATAGCACTTTTTTATCTGCTTGTCAAGGGCTTTTGTGAATATTTTTTCATTATTTTTTTATTTGTGCAAAGCACGCCAAAAAGCTCCCAATTTGGCGGATTTTTTGCGCACCGCCACACGCGCAGCACGTTCAAAGCAAATGGGCATAAATTATCAATATATAAAAAGCGTAAATTATCAGCATATAAAAAAGTAGGACATACGGTACAGCGCGACAGGTCTGCACACGGTGCGGCACGCATGGCGGCAGGCTGTGGGGCGCGCGGTGGATTTTTGTGCATTTAAATGAATATTTTTTCACAATATGCCGATAAAAAATACAGTTATTGCAATAAAAAACTGCCGCCGGGGAAAATGATCTTCGCTCACTCTCCCCTGCGGCAGCAGGCATGCACCTTACATTTCCTCGATCGCGTCCTCTGAGCGAAAAATAAGAGAAATGCACCAAACACCGGCAAGTGCCACCACGGTATAAATAATTCTGGCAAGCAGCGTGCCGGCGCCACCGCAGATCCATGCCACCGTGTCAAAGCTAAACAGCCCGACACCGCCCCAGTTCAGCGCGCCGACCACGACCAGGATCAGCGCAATACGGTCGATGATATTCATCGTTTTACCTCTTTTCCGAGCTTGCACAGTTTTGCAAGCTTCTGCTGGTAAGAGCAAATTGCTCTTCGCTTATAGTTTTCACAATATTTTTTCTTTCACACAAGGCAAAAAATGCCGATTTGATTTACACAAGCAAAAATTTATGTTATACTATAAATGACGAAAAACAAAAAGGAGGTGCGAATATGCTTGATATCGCTGCTGCGATCCCCCCATACGTGCAAACGGCTTTAACAGCCCTTTCGCGCGCGGGCAAGCGCGGCTATCTTGTGGGCGGCAGCCTGCGCGACCTCTTACGCGGCAAGGTGCCGCACGATTTTGACCTCACCACTAGCGCCACCCCCGACGAAATGCTTGAGATCTTTCGGAATTTTCGCGTGATCCCAACGGGGCTTGCACACGGCACGGTAACCGTTCTCATTGAGGGGCAGCCCGTGGAGATCACCACGCACCGCACCGACGGCACCTACACCGACAGCCGCCACCCCGACAGCGTTTGCTTTACCACCGACCTTCGGGAGGATCTTGCGCGCCGCGATTTTACGGTAAACGCCATGGCGTTTAGTGCCGATAGGGGGCTTGTAGATCCGTTTGGCGGGCAGAAGGATCTTGCAAACGGCGTCTTGCGCGCCGTTGGCGACCCCGTTGTGCGTTTTACCGAGGACGCCCTGCGTATTTTGCGCTGCTTCCGCTTTGCGGCGCAGCTTGATTTTAAAATAGAAGAAAAAACCGCTGCGGGGGCAGCCGCCTGTGCCGCGCAACTTGGCGATATTGCCGTGGAGCGCATTTTCTCGGAGCTTGTGCGCACGGTGGTGTGCCCCGCCGCCGAAAAGGGACTGCTTGGGCTTCACGCGGCAGGCTGCGCACCATACGTGTTTTTTGATACCGTACCCGACCTTTCAAGGCTTTTCGCATTAAAGGAGCTGCCGCCCGAGGCGGCGTTGCGCATTGCGGCACTGCTGCACGAAAAAACCGACGAGGAGGTGCGGCTGCTCTCTCGCCGCTGGCACACGCCCAACGCATTTCTTGAGGGCGTGCTTGCCTATCTTGCAATCCTTAAGGACTCACTCCCCAAAAGCGCTTACGAGGCAAGGCGCTTTGTTTGCACGCATTACCCTTATTTTGATAACGGTCTTTTGCTGCGTGCCGCGCTGCAGGGCGAGGACGTAGCCGAGGCGCGTGCCCTTACCAAAGGGGTGCTACGTGACGGCACTGCCGTGGAGATCCGTCGCCTTGCCGTAAACGGCAAGGAGCTACAGGAGCGCGTTGGCGTGCGCCCCGAAAAAACTGCTGTGCTGCTGCGACTTTTGCAGGATGCCGTGTGGCAAGCCCCCGAAAAAAATCGCCGTGAAGCACTGCTTCTTGAAGCGCGCCGTATTTGTGAAAAGGAGAGCTTAACTTGAGCAATAGCGTTTTTGAGGAGATCACCTATCCTTCAGCCGATGGGCACACCACGGTGCATGCGTATTTGTGGATGCCCGAGGACAAGGAGCCGCGCGCCATCGTGCAGCTCTCACACGGCATGTGCGAATATACCGAGCGTTACGACGCCTTGGCAAAGCGCTTCGCCGAGGCGGGCATTGTGTTTTGCGGAAACGATCATTTAGGCCACGGACGTACTGCAAAAACCGCCGAGGATCTCGGCTTTACCGCACCGCGGGGCGGTGCGGATCACCTCGTTGAGGATCTGCACGCCATGACGGTGCTGACGAAAAAAAGATTTGAGGGGCTTCCCTTATTTCTTTACGGGCACAGCATGGGCTCGTTTGCAGCGCGGGCTTACCTCACGCGCTACGGCGAGGAGCTGACGGGTGCGCTGATCAGCGGCACGGCAGGCCCGGAGCAGCCAACGGGGCTTGCCCTGAAGCTAACGCACGCAGTGGCACGCGCCAAGGGCAACCGCCACCGCAGTAAATTTATCACCTCGCTTGCCTTTGGGGCATATAATAAGCATTTTTCTGCCGAAAACGACCCCAATGCGTGGCTAACGCGCGACACAGCCGTGCGCGCGCAATACGCCAACGACCCGTTTTGCTGCTATACCTTTACAGCGGCGGGCTACGACACGTTGTTTTCTCTGTTAAACGCGGTATCAAGAAGGAATTGGGCGGCAAACGTGCCGAAAAATCTGCCCATTTTTCTCTTTTCGGGCGACATGGATCCCGTTGGCGGCTACGGCAAGGGCGTGCAGGCAATTTACAAGCGTTTGCTGGCTGCGGGCTGCAACGCCACGCTAAAGCTATACAGGGGCGGCAGGCACGAAATGCACCATGAGCTGAACCGTGACGAGGTGTTTGAGGACATCATAGATTTTTTGGCAAAAATTCCAATGCCTTGTTCAAAAAAGGAGTAACAATATGAGCTTTGAAAAAATAAAAGAAACGAAGGGGCGTATGCTCGGCATCGACTTTGGCGAGGCGCGCACGGGGCTTGCGATCTCCGATGCCTCACGTCTGCTTGCCACGGGTGTTGGCAACATCAAGGGCGGCGGGCTTGAAAGATCGGTCGAGGCGATTGCCGAGGTGGTGGCAACCGAGCGTATCAGTGCCATTGTGCTGGGCTTGCCCGTGAACATGAACGGCACGGAAGGACCGCGCGCCGCGCGCATTCGCCAGCTTGCCGCCATGCTTGAGGAAAGGCTTCCCGACGTGCCCGTGGCACTGATGGACGAGCGCATGACCACCATGGCAGCATCGCGCTTTCTCAACGAAACCAACACGCGCGGGCAAAAGCGCAAGGGCGTGATCGATACCCTTTCCGCCGAGATCATTTTACAAAACGCGCTGGATAAGCTGCGCCGCTAACGATGAGTGATATTCGCACCTTTACCGCACACGGTGTCAGCTACACCTACGTTTTCGTGCGCAAAAAAATAAAAAATTTAAATCTGCGCGTCAAAAAGGACGGCACGCTTTACGTTTCAGCCCCCCTATGCATGCCAATGGCACGCATAGAGGACTTTCTCTCACGCCAAACGGGGTTTATCGCACGCGCAAGAGAAAAGCTTGCAGGGCGGCAAGCGGCAGCACCCGCACCCCTGCAGCTTACAACGGGCGAGCAGATACCGATTTGGGGTGTTTTTCACACCGTTTGCGTGGTAAAGCACACAAAACGCCTTGCCCTAACGAAGGACGGCGTGCTCTACCTTTACGTAAAAGACCCCCAAAGCGCCGCCGAGCGTTATCGCTGCTTTACAGAGCTTCTTGACCGCGAGGCGCGCGCGGGGCTGACCGCACGCACCGCAGCCCTCACTCCGTTATTTGCGCCAAAGCCGCAAAGCCCCCCTGCCCTTACCTTTCGCACCATGACAAGCAAATGGGGCGTTTGCCGCCCCCAAGAGGCGCGTGTGACCCTGAACCGCAATCTTGCTTATCTGCCGCTGCCTCTCGTTGATTACGTGATCTGCCACGAGCTGGCGCATTTTCACCACGCCAATCACAGCGCGGCATTCTGGCAGTGCCTTGCGAGCGTAATACCGGATTGCAAGGAACGACGCAAGATGCTGAACGCCTATCCCATTCCGCAGCTTTGCCCACCCAACTCTTAACGCACTATAAAATAAGCATCCCGTGCCACCTTGTGGCACGGGATGCTTTTTGTCAGCAAAGGCTGATCATTCGCGTTTTTCTATACCGTAT
>JAZOLJ010000097.1:0-6201 GCA_045652845.1 Eubacteriales bacterium
GGGTCGTCGAGGCGCCGACCCCTACCGGGATAATGCGAACACGGTGCGCGTTGTTTGCACAAACAAGCCTTCTCCTTGAGGGGAAGGTGGCGCGGCACGCGACGGATGAGGTGGAGGCGCCTTGGGGGGCGGTACCTACAAAGAATGCTTACGCATTCTTAGGATGAGGTGTAGCCGCCTTGGGCGGCTACACCTCACTACCTGCTCGCGCAGGGGCCTCTCCTCAAGGAGAAGCCTAAAATGCATACACGGCGCGCGATGGTTGCGCCAAAACCCATTTTGCAGAGGTTTTGGGGAGTGGGAGTGAATGCTTGCCAAAGGCAAGCAAAGAGGGAGGGGGACTTTTGCAAAAGTCCCCCTCCCTCTTTATTGCTCTCACAACCATTACCTGCCGCGTATGCTGCGCAAAAAGAGCAGCACTGCGGCAACGAAGACCGCCGCGCACCAAAGTGTGACCGTGAGAAGCGGCAGCCAAAAGCCGCTGGCGGTAGGTGCATTCAGCATAAAGGCTGTGCGTGCGAGGGTGGTGGCGGGATAGAAGGGGAGAAAACGGCAAAAATCGGCAAAGCTACCCATGCTTGAAAGCTGCATCCATGCGCCGCCAAGAAGCCCTGATGCGGTGATCACTGCCGAGGAGATGCCGGGGGCGGATTTTTCGCTTAAAAGCGTACCAAACAAAATGCCCAGAGAAACAAAGAGTAAAATGGCGGGGAGTGCCGCGAGTGTGGCGGCAAAAATGCCCCCAAACGGCAGAAGCGAGGTGCCCTCAACCGTGACGGGCGGCAAGGTGGTGTAATCCACTGTTTTCGACACCGTTTCTACTCCTTTTGCGGTGAGTGTTCCGTTTGGAGCAAGTGAAACGACCATTCCCGCAAGATAGGTGATGAGCGATTGCAGCACGCCAAGCACCACACCGGGCAGCGCGTAGCCGATGATAAAATCCATGGCGCGCAGGGGGGCGGTGTAAAGGCGCGAGAGAAACGAGGTGGCGCGATCCTTTGAAACCAACAGGGTCATATACAGCATGATAAAGGAAAGAGAAAACACGGCAACGCCGGGGATCAGCTCGGCTAGCGTCATCCAATGACCGTTTGTGTAATAATTGATCACGCGAAAGGCAATAAGCAGCAGGGCAGGGAAGCCAAGAGAAAAGATAAGGCTTAAGGGATCACGCAAAATTTCCTTGAAGCTGCGTCTTGCAAGTAAGAGTGATTTCATGCAATATCCCCCCCAACGGTGTTGTTTTCGGTAGCAAGCGTGACAAAGGCATCCTCAAAGGTGGCGGCACCTGCCAGCCTGCAAAGCTCGGCGGCAGTGCCCGTGGCAACCAGCGTGCCGTTTGCCATAATGCCGATGCGGTCGGCAAGTGCCTCTGCCTCCTCAAGGTAATGCGTTGTCAGCACGATGCTTGTTTTCCCGCGCAGTGAGCGCAGCAGCTGCCAGAGCTCGCGGCGGGCAAGGATATCAAGCCCCAACGTTGGCTCATCAAGAAAGAGCACGGCGGGATCGGAGATCAGCCCCATTGCGATCGATAGCCTGCGCTGCATGCCGCCCGAAAGCACGCCCGCGCGGCGGTTTTTTGCCTCGGATAGCCCAAGGCGGGCGATCATTTTCTCGGCTTTTTCGGCGGCATCCTGCTTGCCGGCACCGTACAGACCCGCCATCAGCATAAGATTTTCGCGCACGGTAAGATTGGCGGCAACCGCCGTTTCCTGCGGAGAGATGCCTGTTAGCGCTTTTACGGCGTGGCTCTCCTTGGTTATACTGTGCCCCATCAAAAATGCCTCTCCCGCGGTGGGGCGCAAGAGGCAGGTGAGCATACGGATGGTGGTGGTTTTTCCCGCGCCGTTTACGCCAAGCAGGGCAAAAAGCTCCCCTTTTTTTACGGTAAGATCAAGCGCGCGCACTGCCTCGCGCGTGCCAAAGGACCTGCAAAGCCCGCGGGCTTCGATGGCAAAGCTCGTGTCAGTTTTCATCCTGTTCTCCCTTCGTTTCGAACGCGGCAAAAATGGCGCGTGCAAAATCAATCATTTGCTCCTGCTTTACAATGCCGATGCCGCGCTCCTTGTCGCCAAGGACCAGCAGCGTGTCGCCCGGCTTGATGTCAAAGATCTCGCGGCATTGCTTGGGGATCACGATCTGTCCCTTTTCTCCAACGCGCACCGCGCCAAACATGTATTTATCTCCTCTTTGCAGTGTTTTATCTGCCATAAAAAAGCCCTCCTTTGTGTGAAAAGTATGAAAAGTTATACTTTTTAATCAGTATATCACACAAAAAAATCTTTGTCAATAGCTTTTTGTCGGCACGCGTTAAGCAGATTTTGTCAGGAAGGCGCAATGTGGGAAGAAAAATTCGTGAGAATGTAAAAATTCGCGCTTTTGTGGGAAAGCCATGCCGATTTTTACCCAAATTTCCAAAATCGGAAAGCACTGAAAGCTTTTGACACCTATTTGCCGCAGCCTGTGGAAAACCCTGTGGAAACTGTGTAAAACTCCTTTGTTTGCATGGGGTTGCGGCATTTTTTTCCGCTTTTTTGCTTGTGCAAAAGCAGGTGCGTGTTTCGAAAAAACGCGAAAAGCGGCGTTCCGAAAATGCGAGGGCTTTTCCAAACTGCGAAAAGTTTTTTCGCGCGCCCGTGCGACCTGTAAAAAGCGCATTTTGTGTGAAACACCTATTGACAAGAGGTAACATAAAATATTATAATTATAGTGATACATTACGCCGCCCACACCGGAGCGGAGAGGAGGACAAACAATGGATAGAGCAAAAAAACAGCAGCTTGCCAAAATTGCAGCACAGCTGCGGCTTGATATTCTCGACGAGGTGCACGCGGCAAAATCGGGTCACCCGGGTGGCTCGCTTTCGATCGCCGATATTATGAGCTATCTTTATTTTTCGGAGCTGAACGTCGATCCTGCCGATGAGAAAAACCCCAACCGTGACCGTTTTGTGCTCTCAAAGGGTCACACCGCCCCCGCACTTTATGCGGCACTTGCCGAAAAGGGCTTTTTTCCGCGCGAGGAGCTCTTGAAGCTGCGCAAGATCGATTCCTTTCTGCAGGGTCACCCCGATATGAAGCACGTTCCCGGTGTGGATATGAGCACCGGCTCCCTTGGCCTTGGCATCTCCGCCGCCTGCGGCATGGCACTGGCTGCCAAGCTTGACGGGCGCGATTACCGCACCTACACCATGCTTGGCGACGGCGAGAGTGAGGAGGGGCAGGTTTGGGAGGCGTTTATGTTTGCTGCTCACTATAAGCTTGATAATCTTTGTGTGATGATCGACTGGAACGGTCTGCAGATCGACGGGCCCGTTGCCGAGGTTATGAACCCCACTCCCCACGACAAAAAGCTGGAGGCATTCGGCTTCCACGTAATCGTTGCCGACGGTCATGATTTTGACGAGATCGAAAAGGCGTTTGAAAAGGCAAAGACTGTGAAGGGTAAGCCTACTGCCATCATCTTTAAGACCGTGAAGGGTAAGGGCGTTTCCTTTATGGAAAACAAGGTTGACTGGCACGGTGTGGCGCCGAACGACGAGCAGTATGAGATCGCTATTGCAGAAATCAAGGCAAAGATGAAGAAATAAGGGGGAGCGAGAAATGGCTGAAAAGATTGCAACCAGACAAGCCTATGGCGAGGCGCTTGCCGAGCTTGGCGAAAAATATAATTTTGTGGTGCTGGATGCCGACCTTGCGGCGGCTACCAAAACGGGGATCTTTAAAAAGAAATTTCCAAACCGTCACTTTGACTGCGGTATTGCCGAGGGTAATATGATGTCTGTGGCAGCGGGTCTTGCTGCGGCAGGAAAAATCCCCTTTGTTTCGAGCTTCGCAATGTTTGCGGCAGGCCGTGCCTTTGAGCAGATCCGCAATTCGATCGGTTATCCTCATCTCAACGTAAAGATCGGTGCGACCCACGCGGGCATCACCGTTGGCGAGGACGGTGCGACCCACCAGTGTAATGAGGATATTGCCCTGATGCGTGCCATTCCCGGTATGACTGTGATCAATCCTGCCGATGCCGTTGAGGCACGCGCGGCAGTAGAGGCTGCACTGCATTTTGATGGCCCTGTTTACATGCGCTTTGGCAGATACGCCGTGCCGGTATTCAACGATAAGGAAACCTATAAGTTTGAGCTTGGCCGTGGCGTTTTGCTGCGTGAGGGCAGCGACGTGACCATCATTGCCACCGGTATCATGGTGGAGATGGCAATGACGGCAGCAGAAGCGCTGCAAAAAGAGGGGATCTCTGCACGCGTGATCAATATTCACACCATCAAGCCCCTTGACCGCGAGCTCGTGCTGCAGGCGGCAAGGGAAACCGGTGCGATCGTAACCGCAGAGGAGCACAACGTGATCGGCGGTCTTGGCTCGGCTGTTGCAGAAACGGTTGGCGAGGGCTGCCCCGTGCCCGTGGTGCGCGTTGGCATTGAGGATACCTTCGGTCGCTCGGGCACCGTGCCCGCATTGCTTGAGATGTACGGGCTCACGCCCGAAAACATTGCAGCAAAAGCAAGGGCTGCACTGGCACTGAAGAAATAATTTGACAAAATTAGAAACACGCCGCTACGTGCGGCGTTTTTCAGCACAAAATGATGGAAACAAAACGATTTTTAAAAAATGATAGTGGGTTTATCTGCGCGCACTGCGGCAAGGAGGTTGCGCCCCTTGGCTTTACCTCACGCAACCACTGCCCCTTTTGCCTGTGGAGCTTACACGTAGACGTAAACCCCGGTGACCGCGCCAACACGTGCGGTGGGCAAATGGAGCCGATCTCGGCTCAGCCTGATGCCAAAAAAGGATTTATTATCGTGCATCGCTGCACCAAATGCGGCGAGCTGCACCGTAATCGCGCAGCGCACGAGGCGACAGTGCAGCCCGACAACAAAAGGCTGCTGATTGCCCTGACGGCAAAGCCGATTATAAAGTAAGGATAAAGGGAAAGGTGGGAAACGGTATGAGAAAATTGCGTTTTTTAGCACTGGCAGTGCTATTTTCTCTGCTGCTTGCTTCCTGCGCGCGAGGCGGCAATACCTACCTTTACGACAACGGCACGCACACGCACGTTTTCGGCACCCGTTATGACGTAACTCCCGTTACCTGCATCGGTGAGGGCAGAGAGATCCGTTATTGCAAGATCTGCCATGCCTCGGTTACCGATACCGTTGAGATCTCTACCGATATGGCGGCGCGGCATCACGCGTTTTCCGATACCGTTATACCCCCAACCGAGTGTAAGGAGGGCTACACGGTGCGAAATTGCACGCTTTGCTCTTACGTGATCGACCGCACTGACGTGGTGCCCGCGCGCTATGCACTACTCACCGACAGTGCAACCGTAACCACTGCGCCCGAGGGCACACAGGGTATTGTGATGTCGAACACAAGCACGCACCTGTTATCCTTTGACGTGGGGCGTGAGCAGGAGATCTCCCCCGCGCTTGCCTGCCGCCTTGCGGTGGCGCTTGTGATTGTCGAGGAGCTGACGCGCGCGGATAGCACGCTTGCGCTTACAACTCCCATTACGCTTGTGAGCGGCATCGGCGCAGGGAACACCTATACCGCAGGTGAGCTGCTTGACGAATGGGCGGCAAGCGGTGATCCCGACGTGGCACGTGGCTTTGCCGCCGCCATGGATGGCGGCGAAGCGGCGTTTTCCGCCCGCATTGCGGCGCGTTTGCAGCGGCTTGGCGTTTCGGATGCCATTACCGTTGATCCGTTTGGGAGCACGGGCGAGGCAACGCTGGGGGCAACAGCCGTGCTGTTGGCACGCGCCTTGGATGAAGAGCTGCTTGTGATTGCGTTTGCGGCGTCGGTGCCAAGGCTGATACAAGTTGCGGGCGAGAAGCCCCTGCTTTACTTTGACGAAGCCACCGTGCGCGCAACCGCGCTCCGCGCGGCAGATGGCACCTACCGTTTTTTGTTGGTAACGGCCGACGCGCTACCCCCAAAGACAGCGTTGGAGGATGCGCTTTTTTGATGGAAAAGGGCGGAAAAAGGGAGAGGCACTTTTACAAAAGTGCCTCTCCCTTTTCTCACCTTTTCTCACTCCCCCAAGAGATCGCGGATGACCTCGCCGGCGATCACGAGGCCTGCGGCGGCTGGGACAAAGGAGATGCTGGCGGGGGCGTGTCTGCCGTGATCGGCAAAGATAGCACCCTTTGGCTCCTCGGGCGACCAAACCACCTTGAGGTGCTTG
>JAZOLJ010000098.1:0-16523 GCA_045652845.1 Eubacteriales bacterium
CGCGCGATCGCACCGGGTCAGTCACTGGTGCTTTACGACGGAGATTATGTGATCGGCGGCGGTGAAATTCAATAAAGATAAAGGGTCAAAGCCGTGGCTTTGACCCTTTATCTTTAAAACCAAACGCGGCGGCGCCAAAACGCATCCGCGGTGTGCGCCGTGCAAGCATGATTGTACGGAACCACATCCATGCCAATGCCATAATTTTGCTTTACCTGATATTTTTTAGCATAATATGGCTCATTGTTTGATAATTCCCGTCCTTTTTCGAGATAAAGTCCATCATAGGTGTAGGGTGCATCCAAGACCTTAATTTGGCGCGGAAAGCTTCTTGAAACTCGCAAAAGCGCAGTTTTATGGCAACAGTCGGGTGGGCAATTTTCGGTGGCGACCCCACCCGCCTCACAGTAATCGATCAGCACGTGACAACGGCACTCCGCCTTTGGCTCCGTGCCCCGCTTAAAATATCCGATCTCGGATCGGTCGCCGCGCGGGTCGCTTGCGCAGGCATCCGAGAGCAGCAGGCCAGAATCCTTGCAATATCGCACCGCCACCACATTCCCGTCGGTTGGAAATTGCCGCACGCTTATCCCCATGATATCGGTTGCACGGTGCATGATGCCGTCAAAGATGCCAAGCGCATGATTGCCGCCAACGTCAGATACCGACCGCGGATATTCATGCCCGTACCAAACGCCGCACAGCAGCTCGGGTGTGTAGCCGATAAACCACTTATCGCAGGAGTTGCTGCTGGTGCCCGTTTTCCCTGCTACGTCTACGATATTTTTGAGCGTCAGTGCTTTTCCCGTCCCCTCGCGCACGGCATGCCGCAGCATCATGGTCATAATGGTGGCGGTATCACTGCCGATCACACGCTCCTCCTTGCGCTCGTTTGTCAAAAGAAGCTCTCCTTTTCCGTCAAGCACCTTATAATAGCTTCTGGTGTTTTCAAGCACGCCGCCGTTGGCAAGCACGGTGTAGCCGCCAAGCAGCTCTCGCAGCGTCACCCCCTGATATTGCTGCCCGAGGGCAAGCGATGCCGCACCCAGATCCTTTTCTTGATCAAGTGAGGTAAAATGCAGCCGATCGGTCAAAAATCGGTATGCACTTCTGGTGCCAAGCCTGTTTAGCACCGAAACCGCCACGGTGTTCACCGAATGGGTGAGCGCGGCGTTAACGTTGGTAAGACCGCGATATATATCGGGGGAATTTCTTGGCCAAGGCGCACCGCTTTGACGGAAGGCAAGCGGTATATCATCGAAAACGCTTGCATACGTGATCACGCCGCTATCGAGCGCAGGCGCATAAACCGAAAGCGGCTTGATCACCGACCCCGAGGGGCGTTTTGCATCTGTGGCGTAATTTTGTATGCGGTTTGATTGCTTTTTGCCCACCGCCCCCGCCACGGCCAAAATGTCACCGCTTTTCGGGTCAATGATCATCACGGCGCTTTGCGCCTTATCGCCGTTTTTGTGCGTTGGAAAATTTTCGGCATTTTCATAATATTCACAGACCGCCTCTTGAAGCTCCTCGTGCATCGCCACGTATATTTTCAGCCCGCCGCAATAAACAAGCCGAGATGCCTCCCTCTCGGTGTAGCCCTTTTCCCTCACCAGTGCACGTATCACGTCGGCAACCGCGAGATCCGCGTACCAGGAATTCACGCGCCCCGACATTGCCTCGCGGTTCACGTTTAGCTCTACCCCGTGCGTGCTCGCTTGTAAATAACGCCCCTCATCTATCATGCCCTGTGCCAGCATTTCGGATAAAATGAGATCACGCCGTGCGCGGTTGTTTTCGGGGTGCTTGATCGGATCGTATTTGCTTGGATTATTGGTGATCGCGGCGATACTGGCACATTCTGCCAGGGTTAGCTCGTGCGGTTCCTTCGAAAAATACGCATTGGCGGCGGTTTTCACGCCGTAGCAGCCCTCCGAAAGATTTACCACGTTTAAATATTGCTCCAGTATGGCATTTTTGGAAAGCTTTTTTTCAACCTTTGCCGCACGCATCAGCTCACCCACCTTGCGCTTGATGCTTTTTTCGCTCTCCCCCGTCAGATTTTTGACAAGCTGCTGCGTAATGGTGGAGCCGCCAAAGGTACTGCCGCCCCCGCCCGTAACATAGCTGCGCACCGCCGACACCGTGCGTAACCAGTCAACACCGCCGTGACTGTAAAAGCGCTTGTCCTCAATGGCGATAAAGGCGTTTTTGAGATCCTCGGGCATATCGGCAAGCGGGCAATACAGCGCGTTTTCATAGCCGCTGATGCGATCGTCGATCAGCTCTTTTGCATTGCCATCGTTATCGTAGCAATAAAGCCTTGTGGTACCGTCGCGGATCCCGATCGATAGCAGCTCCTCCTTCAGCTCACCGTCGGGCACCGTGCGCGCCCACAGTGCGCCGCCTGCCACCGCGACACAAAGCGCGATCAGTATGGCAAGCGTAAAGGAAAGAAAAAAGCTTGCTACCCGACCGCCTATTCTTTTCTTTTGCAAAAAATCACCCCCACTCGCTGTTAGTATACAGCCAAGTGAGGGTGAAAGATACCTGCTTCAAAATGGGAAGATGCACGTATTTTGTTATTTCAGCACAACGTTTTCTTTCCCTAAAATTGCACAAAGCTCGCCTACGGCATTCGGAGTCGGATCAAAGCCGAGCTCCTCTTTATGATAGATTTTGGTAGAGGCATCGAATATAGATACGGGTAGCGAACCGCCAAAAATTTTAAGCACGGCGCGCACGCGTTCACAAAGCGGATCGGTAAGCGAGGGCACACGCAAATAAAGCACGCGTGCGCGCGCGTTAGCGGAAACAGGCGATGATCCTGCCCCCTTTGTGGCTGCTTGTGCCGTGGCTTTTTGCCTTACGGTCGCGCCGTTTTGCGGCAGCTCCTCCATGCGTGAGATCAATATCTTCGGCTTTTCATCCTCCCTTAAGGAGAGCTGACCGTCTACGCGCACAACGGCATCGGTCACAATGAGATCGGCAAATTTTTCGCGCACTCTCGGAAACGCCAGACATTCGATTTCCCCCAGTCTATCCTCAAGCGTAAAAAATGCCATTTGCTCGTTGCTTTTGGTGGATTTTACGGTCAGTGCCGTGATAATCCCCGCAACACGAACAGCCTGTTTATCGGTCAGCGCACTCTCGCCCTCTGCATCACAAAGCGTATCAATGCCCGTAATATCGGGGGCACAAAGGGCATCCGAAAAGCCGTCGAGCACGTGACCCGAAAAATACATACCCGCCGCCTCCTTTTCAGCAGCTAAAAGCGTGCGCAGATCAAATTCCGGCAAATCGGGATAGGTAACACGCGGTGCCTCGCTCACCACGGCAGAAAACATATCAAGCTGCCCTGTGAGATTGGTGCGGTTTTTGCTTTGCAGCGTGTCGATCATCTGCTCATACACCGCCATAAGGCGACTGCGATATACGCCAAGCGTATCAAAGGCACCTGCCTTGATAAGTGCCTCGACCTGCCGTTTATTGAGGTCACGAGATGCCATGCGGTCAAGAAAATCGTCAAAGGAACGGTATTTTCCGCCAATGCGTCGCTCCTCCACCACCGCTTCAAGGAACTGTCTGCCAACGTTTTTGAGGGCAAGAAGGCCGAAACGAATATGATCGCCCGACACGCTGAAATTGATATCCGATTCGTTGATATCGGGCGGCAGCACGCGCACGCCGCGCTTGCCAACCTCGGCAATGTAGGCGGCGATCTTGGGCATGTTGCCAAGCTCGGAGGTGAGCAGCGCCGCAAAATACGCCTTTGGCGCATGCTCCTTGAGATAAGCGGTCTGATACGAGATCACGGCATATGCCGCCGCGTGGCTTTTGTTAAAGGCATAGTTAGCAAAGGCAGAAAGGTCGTCAAAAAGCTCCCCTGCCGCCGCTTCACTGATGCCGTTTTGAGCACATCCCGCCAAAAACGAGCCGCGCTCCGCCTCCATCACAGAGGCTTTTTTCTTCGACATGGCGCGGCGCACCACGTCAGCGTGACCGAAGGTGTAGCCCGCCAGCTCGCGAAAGATCTGCATCACCTGCTCCTGGTAAACAACGCAGCCGTAGGTCGAGCGCAAAATGGGTTCAAGCTGCGGTAGCTTGTATACCACTCCTTCCGGGTGGTGATGATTTTCTACAAATTGCGGAATAGAGTCCATTGGCCCCGGGCGATACAGCGCGATCGCTGCAACAATATCCTCAAAGCAATGCGGCGCAAGGCTTTGCAGCATCTGGCGCATGCCACCGGATTCGAGCTGAAAAACGCCCGAGGTCGCACCGCGCGCGATCAGCTTATAGGTTGCCTTATCGTCAAGCGGAATGCGATTGATATCAAACTCCGGGTTTTCGCGCTGCACAGATCTTACAGCATCATCCACGATCGTGAGATAACGAAGCCCGAGAAAATCAAATTTGAGAAGCCCCAAGGCAGCCACCGTATCCATATCGTACTGCGTTACGACCACGCCGTTGCTTGCCGCCAAGGGCAGATAGGTAGAAAGCGGATGCTCGGTGATCACAATACCTGCTGCATGGATCGACATATTGCGCGGCATGCCCTCAAGGGCAATGGCAAGATCGATGAGCTTTTTGATTTCGGGCTTGCTTTGGTAAAGGCTTTTGAGATCGGGGAGCTTGAGTGCATCCGAAATGGTAATACCAAGCTCACGCGGGATCGCCTTTGCCACCGCATCCACCTCATGATAAGGGATCCCCAGTGCCCTGCCCACGTCACGCACTGCGGCGCGCGCGGCAAGCGTGCCAAAGGTAATGATCTGCGATACGCGCTCACGCCCGTAGCGCGCTGTCACGTATTTGATCACCTCGTCACGGCGGTTATAGCAAAAATCAACGTCAATATCGGGCATGCTGACGCGCTCGGGGTTAAGAAAACGCTCAAACAAGAGGTCAAATGCAAGCGGGTCAACATCTGTAATGCCAAGGAAATACGCCACAACGCTCCCCGCCCCCGAGCCTCTGCCGGGGCCCACGGGAATTTGCTTTGATTTTGCAAAATTCACGTAGTCCTGCACGATGAGAAAATAATCGGCATAGCCCATGCTCTCGATTACCGAAAGCTCGTACTCCATACGCGCGCGATAATCCTCCTCACCGAAGCGATGAAGCGAGAGCCGCCCCGTATCACGCCGACGGCAAAAGCCCTGCTCGGCAAGCGCGCGAAGGTGCATCGGCGCACTTTTGCCCTCGGGGCACGGGAATTTCGGCAGATGGCTTTTTGTAAAATCAAACGAGAAATTACAGCGCGCGGCGATCTTTTCAGTGTTTTCAATCGCGCCCTCAAAAGCCCCAAACAGCATCTCCATTTCAGAGGTGTCTTTATAGTAAAACTCGTCGGTCTCAAAGCCGATCGGACGCCCGTCGTCAAGGCGGCTGTTCGTTTGAATGCAAAGCAGCACAGCCTGTGTTTCGGCATCCATACGGCGCAAATAATGACAGTCGTTTGTGGCAACCATGGGTAGGCTGCATGCTCTTGCCAGCCTTGCAAGCATCGGTAATATCTGCTTTTGCTCGGGCAAGCCGTGATCCTGCAGCTCGATATAAAAATTATCGCTGCCAAAAATATCGGCATACTCGCGCGCCGTCCTGCATGCCCCCTCAAAATCACCTGCAACCAGAGCCTGCGGAATGCGCCCCGCCAAGCACCCCGAAAGCGCGATCAGGCCCTCGGCGTGCTCACGCAACAGCTCAATATCAACGCGAGGCTTGGCATAAAAGCCCTCGGTAAAGCCGCGCGACACAAGCTCGATAAGATTTTGATAGCCCTTTTCGTTCTTGCAAAGCAGAACCAAATGATTGGGGTGTGCATCGGCAGTGCCCTTGCCAAAGCGAGAGCGCGGTGCCACGTAGACCTCACAGCCAATGATCGGCTTGATCCCTTCGTCAACGCAGGCTCGATAAAACGCAACCGCGCCGTACATCACGCCGTGATCGGTGAGTGCAACCGCGCTGTGACCGCATTCCTTGGCGCGCTTTGCAATATCGCGAATGCGGCAAGCGCCGTCAAGCAGGCTATATTCACTGTGCAGGTGCAAATGTACGAATGAAGACACCGTTTTCCCCTCCCTTTTAGTTCCTTGTGTTTTTTAAAGTATTTGCAAAGGCAATGATCCTTTGCAGTCTGTGATTGAGCCCCGATTTTGTCAGTGGCGGATTGTGTAAGCGTGCCAGCTCAAACAGCGAGGCATCGGCATTGGCTTCACGCAGCAGTGCCGTTTCACGCAGCTCCTCGGGCAGGGCTTCAAAGCGCAGGGCGGCGCGAATGGTGGAGATCGCCTCCAGCGCGCGCCCTGCCGCACCCACGGATTTACTAATGTTTTTTGCCACGCAGTTGGTGGCACGGTTTTCCTCGTTGCGGATGCTGCGCGTGATCCTGGCGTTCATCAGGGCAAAGAGCGCGTTGTTGGCACCCAGTGCCGTTAAGATCTCCTCAATGATCTCACTGCTTTTAAAATAAACGCCGAAGCCCTCTTTGATGGCGCGCTGCTTGGCGATCCAACCGCCATCACCCAAAAGTGCCGTGATAAAATCTCTTTTTTCCGTTTCAAAAAGGCGCAGCTCGAGATGGTAGCCCTTTTCGGGGTCGGTAATAGACCCCGCCGAGATCATAGCGCCGCGCAAATATGCCACCCTGCACGAGGGGCACTGAAGGGTGAGCTCTCCCATCAGATCGGCAAGCAAACGCTCGGAGGAAAACAAGAGCGTCGTTTGATTTACCAGTGCCTCTTTTTTATATAATTCACGGTAGACGCGCGCTGCCTCGCGCCGTGCGGCAAGTGAGGAAAGCGTTAAAAGCACGTGCCCGCCCTTGGTTTGTGCGGCATTGACAAAAAGCCCCTGTAAATAGGCACGGCGGCAGCAGGGCTTTCGTTCAGCACCTGCGATCAGCTCCTCCTTGAGGCGAAGTGAATAGTTCATGTTTCCTCTTTCCCCGTTATCATTTTGATTTCTGTTTTCGGCACAAAGCCGTGCTTTTCTTGCGTGATCCCCCTCACCAGATCAATCAAGCAACAAACGTCGGCTGCCGTAGCACCACCGAGATTAACGATAAATCCCCCGTGCTTTTGTGAGATCATGGCATTGCCGCGACGCGTGCCCTTCAGCCCCAGCTCATCAATGATCTTACCCATAGACACACCCTCGTCGGTGCGCAAAAATATGCTGCCCGCGCTGGGAAAATCAAGCGGCTGTGTCTTAGCGCGACGCGTCAGCATCTGCCGCATTTCGGCTTCTACCGTCGCGGGCTCTGCCGCCTCGCGTAGCCGAAGGCATGCCTGCAAAATAATCTCGCTTTTTGCTTGGAAATCACTTTTTCGATAAGAAAAACTCAATTCTTGGTGAAAATAAGTCTTTATTTTACCACTGTGCGGCACAAGCACCTTGACCCACTCTACAAGCTCCCCAAGGGATCTTTCGTGCGCGCCGGCATTCATCAGCACCCCGCCGCCAAGCGTGCCGGGTATCCCCGCGGCAAAGGTGAGATCCCCATAGCCGCACCCTGCCGTTTTGCGGGCAAGCACAGGCAAGGCGGCACCGCAATCGGCAATCACCTCGTCGCCCATAATGCGTATCGCGTTTAAGCCTACCGTGCGGATCAGCGCAAGCGGCAGCATGCCGTCACCAAACAAAAGGTTGCTCCCCCTGCCTATCACGTGATAGGGCACGGCAAGCTGTTGGCAAAGTATCACTGCGGCTATCAGCTCGTTTTGGCAAGCGGGGGTGATCAGATAGCGGCAGGTGCCGCCGATCTGAAAAGTGCAAAGTCTTTTCGTTTCAACGTTTTCCTCAAACGCAATGCTCCTGTTTTTTAAAGCTTCCCCAAGTCGCCCCCGCATCAGGGTAGCAGCAAAGGCACGAGATCCTCCAGTGCCTCAACACGGTAGGTGGGCTTCAGCTCATTAGGGCAAGGTGACCCCTTGGGGTCAAACCAGCAGGTATCGATCCCCGCGTCAATGCCACCCTTGATATCCGAGCTTAAGGAATCGCCGACGATGAGGGTCTTTTCGGCAGAAAAGCCCTTTATGCGCCGTGCAACCTCCGCAAAATAGCCGCGATGCGGCTTCTCAAACCCAAGCTCCTCGGAAATAAATACGTCCTTAAAAAACGGCTGCAGTGCCGATGCGGCAAACCGCCTTTTTTGCACGGTCTTGATGCCGTTTGTCACAATATACAGAGAAAAATGCTCCGAAAGCTCTCTTGCTACCCGTACCGCCCCGGGGATCAGATCGTGACGCCCTGAAAGCTGCTCAACGTACAGCTCCGCCATTTTCTTTGTATCGGCACAAGCGCCGATAGCTCTGCAAAATTCCCTAAAGCGCAGCTCACGCAGCACCTCTTTGGTAATTTCGCCGCGCTCCAGTCGCTTCCACATGTCGTCGTTGATCCTGCTGTAAACGGCAACGCGCTCCTCGGTAGGGGCGATGCCGCAAAGCAAAAGAGTGCTTGTCAGCGCGGCGCGCTCGGCAACACAAAAGTCAAACAGCGTGTTGTCCGCATCAAAAAGTACGGTGTTGTAAAACGGCAACCTTTTCACCTGCCCTTTCAAGCTTTGTATTCATTATAACCGAATTTTAAAAAATTTTCAAGATGCTGCGCACAATATATCTTGATTTTCTCTTGCATTTTAACACTAAATGTAGTATAATAATAAATAATACTTTATAAGGAGGGCTTTTATGAAGAATGATTTGATCAAGATCGGCATGATCGAATTTGGCACTATGGGCAAAGCGCATACCCATACCGCAAAAGAGCTGCCCTTCTTTTTTGATATTTGCACACCAAGCATCCGCCGCTTTGAAGCCCCAAACGCCGTGGGGAAAGCCTTGGAGGTGCCGCAATGAAGGTGATAGGCCTCACGGGCGGCAGCGGCGCGGGCAAAAGTGCCGTTTCTGCAATTTTCCATCAGTTGGGCATCCCTGTGATCGACGCCGATGCAGTATATCATGAGATACTTTCTGCGGGCGGCGCCTGCACCGAGGAGCTTGCGGCGGCATTCGGCACACAAATACTTGACAAAAGCGGTCTTGTTTCGCGCCGCGCTCTTGCCGATGCCGTATTCGGCAAGCCGAACACCGATGCTCTTTTGCATACTTTGAACAAGATCACCCATAAATATGTTATGAGCGAGATCAAGAAAATGCTTGCGATGCTGAAAAACAGCGGTGCGTTAGCCGCCGTGATCGATGCACCGCTGCTTTTTGAGGCAAACGCTCATCTTGAATGCGATCTGACCGTTGGCGTGCTTGCCGCGCGCGAGCTGCGCTTGCAGCGTATTATGGCACGTGACGGCATTTCAGCAGAGCATGCCGAAAAGCGGCTGCAGGCACAAAAGCCCGATGCGTTTTACCGTGATCGGTGCGACCGCATTCTTGAAAACAATAACGATCTTGCAGCACTGAGGCGCGCCGTTGCCGCGCTGCTTGTCGAATTGGGAGTGAAATTGGATTGAATTGGGTGATACCGCGCGGACGTATTGTGGCGGTGGCGGCATGCTTGCTTGCTCTTGCCGTTTTGTTTGGGGGAATAGCGGGCATTGACAGGCACTTGCGCCAACGGCGCGAGGATGCCGTTTACGATACGGTTTTGACCGCCGCCGCTGCCTATCACGTTTCCCCTGCCATGATACTTGCTGTGATCAGCACCGAAAGTGATTTTCGCGCGGATGCCCTTTCCCCCGTCGGTGCGATGGGTCTCATGCAGCTCATGCCCGAAACCTTTGCTTTTTTGCGTGATGAAAAACTAAAGGAAGCTCTTGCCGACGATGCTGTGTGGGACGTTGCGGTAAACATTCGTTACGGCACCTTTTATCTTTCTTATCTTTTTGAACGCTTTGGCGCGTGGGAAACGGCACTTGCCGCCTATAACGCGGGCGAGGGGCGTGTGGCGGAATGGCTAAACGATCCCCTGCTCTCTGACGGCAATACGCTCCTCACCATCCCCTACGAAGAAACGGAAAATTACGTTGCGGTAACGCTTAGTGCTTATCGCACCTATCTTGAAAAATACAATTTTAAGGAGTAATTATGAACGCAAAGGAACTATCCGAAAAGCTGCTCTACCGCAAAAAAAGCGTGTATGAGAAGGCAGGAAACGATATTGTTGAGGCGGCTTACGATTACGCCAAGGGCTACGCCGCTTATCTTGACGCCGCCAAAACCGAGCGTGAGGCTGTTGCTATCTCAATTAAAATGGCAGAGGAAAAGGGCTTTCAGCCCTTCTTGATGGGAACACCCGTCAAGGCAGGCGATAAATACTACTACAACAACAGAGATAAAAATCTTTACCTTTTCGTGATCGGCAGTAAACCGATTGAAACGGGCATTCGCATCAATGCGGCACACATTGATGCGCCGCGCATTGACTTAAAGCAGTGCCCGCTTTACGAGGATGGCGGCATGAGCTTTTTCAAAACGCACTATTACGGCGGTATACGCAAGTATCAGTGGGTGGCAACGCCGCTTGCTTTGCACGGTGTCATTATGAGAGCTGACGGCACGCGTGTAACCGTGAACGTAGGTGAGGACGAGGGCGACCCCGTATTCTATATCAACGATCTGCTCCCCCATCTCGGTCACGAAAGCGACAAAAAGCCCCTCGGCGAAGCCATTCCGGGTGAAAAGCTCAACGTCCTTGTCGGCTCGCGCCCCTTTGGCAACGCAGCCGAGGCTGACGGCATCAAGCTCAATACCATGTATCTCCTTCACGAGAAATACGGCATCACCGAGGAGGATTTTCTCTGTGCCGAGCTTTGCGTTGTCCCTGCCTTTAAGGCACGCGATATTGGCTTTGACCGCGCTCTCATCGGTGCTTACGGGCACGATGACCGCGTGTGCGCTTACCCCGCGCTCACTGCCATTTTGGCAGAGGATGCTCCCGAAAACACCTTGATGTGCGTGCTTGCCGACAAGGAGGAAACGGGCAGCGAGGGCAACACGGGTATGAAGTGCGCGCTGCTGCCCGATCTCATTACCGAGATCGCAAGAGCCCTTGGCGGCAACCCCGCCGTGGTGCGTGCCAACTCAAAATGCCTTTCTGCAGACGTTTCGGCAGCATTCGACCCCAACTTTGCAGATGCTTTCGAAAAACGCAATACCCCCTTACTTTCCGCAGGCGTTGTGCTGACCAAATACACCGGCTCGCGCGGAAAATCCTCTACCAACGATGCCAGCGCAGAATACGTTGGCTGGCTGCGCGGCGTGATGGACCGTGCAGGCGTTGTATGGCAAGCGGGTGAGCTTGGCAAGGTAGATGGCGGAGGCGGCGGCACTGTGGCAAAATATATTGCAGCTCACAACATTGAAACCGTTGACCTTGGTGTACCCGTGATCTCAATGCACGCGCCCTTTGAGGTGATCTCTAAGGTGGATATTTATGAGGCGTACCGCGCCTTCGTTGCCTTCTCCCGCGCCTGATGCTGGATAAGCTGAATGCCGCACAGGCAAGATTTCGCGAGCTGGAGGAGCGCAGTGCCGACCAAGCGGTCGTGACAGACGCTGCCGCCTTTACCGCCATTATGAAGGAATATCGCCGCCTTGAGCCCTTGGTAACCGCTTACCGCAGCTACCAAGCCGCCGCAAAAGAGCTAAAGGATGCAAGGGAGCTACTGGAAACGGCGCACGATAAAGAATTAAAGGAGCTGGCGAGCGCCGAGGTAGAAGCGCTTCGGGCGCAAATTGCCGAGCTTGAACAAAATTTAAAGGTGTTGCTTCTCCCTCGCGATGAAAATGACGACCGCAACGTGATCGTGGAGATCCGTGCGGGTGCGGGCGGTGAGGAGGCGGCACTGTTTGCCGCGGTGCTTTACCGCATGTATACGATGTATGCCGAGAGCACGGGCTTTAAGACCTCACGCATAAGCGAAAATGAAACCGAGCTTGGCGGCTTTCGCGAGATCGTATTTATGGTAGAGGGCGACGGTGCTTATTCCCGCTTCAAATTTGAATCGGGCGTACACCGCGTGCAGCGCGTGCCCGTAACCGAGTCAGGGGGGCGCATACAGACCTCAACCGTAACGGTTGCCGTGCTGCCCGAGGCACAGGAGATAGACGTGGAGATCAACCCCGCCGACATTGTGATGGAATCCTGCAAGAGCAGCGGTGCGGGCGGTCAGCACGTGAACAAGACCGAATCCGCCGTGCGTCTTACCCACAAGCCAACGGGCATTGTGGTGGAATGTCAAGAGGAGCGCAGTCAGTTTAAAAACCGCGACAAGGCACTCAAAATGCTACGCACCAAGCTGCTTGACATCAAGCGCACCGCGCAGGAAAAGGAAATTGCGGGAGCGCGACGCGCACAGGTCGGTACGGGTGACCGCAGCGAGCGCATTCGCACCTATAACTATCCCCAAGGGCGCATGACCGATCACCGCATCGGCCTCACGCTCTATTCGCTTGACAAAATATTAAACGGAAATATCGGCGACGTGATCGACGCACTGATCACCGCAGATGCCGCACTCAAATTGCAACAAGAGCAATAAAAATAAGGAGTTTTTCGCTTGAAAACCGAAATACTTATCATAAACGATCCAATCGCGCAGAAAAACGACGTTGCCCGTGCGGCAGCGATCCTGCAGCGCGGCGGGCTTGTCGTATTTCCCACCGAAACGGTTTACGGCATTGGCGGCGACGGCACGAGTGCCGCGGCAGCGGCTGCCATTTACCGTGCAAAGGGTCGCCCCTCGGACAACCCCTTGATCATCCATCTGGCAAAGCCCGAGGATGCCGAGAAATACGCCGTGACCACCGAGACCTACTATAAGCTGGCAAGGCAATTTATGCCCGGGCCACTGACCGTTATACTGCCAAAAAAGGATACCGTGCCCAAAGAGGTTACGGGAGGGCTTGATACCGTGGCACTCCGCTGCCCCGCGCACCCCGTGGCAAGCGCGCTGATCGCCGCTGCGGGCGTTGGCATAGCCGCCCCCTCTGCAAACCTTTCGGGCAGGCCCTCCCCCACCACGGCAGCGCACGTGATCGAGGATCTTGTGGGCAAGGTCGATATGATCATTGACGGGGGCGAGGCGGAGGTTGGGCTTGAATCTACCATCGTAGCACTTAACGGTGAGTGCGGCACGCTCCTTCGCCCCGGTGCCATTACCTATGATGCGCTTTGCTGTGTGCTTCGTGAGGTAACGGTTGCCCCCGCGGTGGTGGCGGGTCTTGGTGAAAACGAGCGACCGCTCTCCCCCGGCATGAAATACCGCCATTACGCGCCACGCGCGGGGCTGGTGCTGCTTGACGGCAGCAAAAAGGCGGTTGCCGACTTTTTACAGGATGTAGCCGGGCAGCAAAACGTTGGCATTCTTTGCTATGACGAGGAGGTAGCGTACCTGAATGACAGGGCAACGCTTTTCCCCGTTGGTGCCGAGCACGATCTTGCAGCACAGGCGCACCGTCTGTTTGCGCTGTTGCGCGAGGCGGACGAGCACCCCAATATTACCACACTCTACGCACATTTGCCGCCAAAGGAAGGCTTGGGGCTTGCCCTTTATAACCGATGCATCCGCGCGGCGGCTCATACGATAAAGAAACTTTAAAAAGAAAGGACGATGATGAGATGGCAAAGAAAAAGTCTTCACCGGTAACCGAACTGTCTCAAATCATTCCCGCACCCGCAACCCCGCAGCCGATTACCGAAACGATTGAGAAAAACTACATGCCCTACGTCATGAGCGTGATCGTTTCGCGTGCCATACCCGAGATCGACGGCTTAAAGCCCTCGCACCGCAAGCTTCTTTATACCATGTATAAAATGGGGCTGCTGACGGGCGGGCGCACCAAGAGTGCAAATATCGTGGGGCAAACGATGAAGCTGAACCCCCACGGCGACGCCGCCATTTACGAAACGATGGTGCGCCTCACGCGCGGCAATGCAGCACTGCTCCACCCGTTGGTTGACTCCAAGGGTAGCTTTGGCAAGCAATATTCAAGTGATATGAAATACGCAGCCTCCCGTTATACCGAGGCAAAGCTTGACAGCATCTGTCAAGAGCTGTTTTCGGGCATTGACAAGGATGCGGTGGATTTTGTAGATAACTACGACAGCACCATGAAGGAGCCTGTGCTCCTACCCACCACCTTCCCAAACGTCTTGGTAACCCCCAACGTCGGTATTGCGGTCGGTATGGCATCCAACATCTGCTCCTTTAATTTAGCGGAGATCTGTGACGGTGCGATCGCGCTTTTAAAAAACCCAAAAACCACCACCGACAGGCTGCTTGACATCATCAAGGCACCCGATTTTTCGGGCGGCGGTCTTATTATTTACGATCGCGAGCAAATGCGCCGCATTTACGAAACGGGTCAGGGCTCCTTCCGCATTCGCTCCCGTTACAGCTATGACAAGGCGGAAAACTGCATTGACATTCTGCAAATTCCCTACTCCACCACCATTGAGGCGATCCTTGACAGCATTGCCGCGCTGGTGAAGGAGGGCAAGATCAAGGAAATCGTTGATTTCCGCGACGAGATCGACCTCAACGGCTTCAAGCTGACGCTTGATCTGCGCCGCGGCACCGATCCCGATAAGCTGATGAACCGCCTGTTTAAGCTGACCCCGCTTGAGGATAGCTTTAAATGCAACTTTAACATTTTGATCAACTCCTCCCCCCGTCAGCTTGGCGTGGTAGATATCTTAAAGGAATGGATCACCTTCCGCACCGAGTGCACGAGGCGCGAGCTGCGCTTTGATCTGAAAAAGAAGCAAGACAGGCTCCATCTTGTGACGGGTCTTGGCAAAATTTTGCTGGATATTGACAAGGCTGTGCGTATCATCCGCCACGCGGAAAGCGACGATCAGGTCGTTCCCGAGCTGATGCGCGGCTTTGGCATTGACCAAACACAGGCTGATTACATTGCCAATATCAAGCTGCGCAATCTCAACAAAAAGTACATTCTCAACTGTATCCAAGAAATGGAGTCCCTCAAAAAGGATATCGCCGAGATCGAGGAGATCCTTGCCGATGATCTGAAGCTTCGCGCAAAAATTGCCACACAGCTCAACGAGATCAAGAAAAAATACGGGCAGCCGCGACGCTCGCAGCTGATCTTTGCCTCAGATATCCCCGAGGAGGAGGAAGAAACCACAGTTGAAAATTATCCCGTAAGACTGGTGCTCACAAGGGAGGGCTATTTCAAAAAGATCACCTTCCAATCCCTGCGAGGCAACGATGAGCAAAAGCTGAAGGAGGGTGACAGCATTCATCAGATCTTTGATGCCGAAAACAAGGATAATCTCTTGATCTTTACCGATCAGGCACAGGTCTACCGCGTTTCGGTGGATGATTTTGATACCACAAAGGCATCTGCCATGGGCGACTTTTTGAGCGCCAAGCTTGGCATGGATAAGGACGAGCGACCCATCTTTATGAAGGTGCAAAACACCTATCCCGAGGGCGAGAACATGGTATTTATCTTTGAAAACGGCAAGGGCTTGCGCGTGCCCATCACGGCATACGTTGCCAAGGGCACCCGCCGCAAGCTGACAGGTGCCTTTTCCAAGACCTCGCCGATCGTATCGGCATTTTACGAGGTTGAAAAAGAGCCCTTCGACCTGCTGCTGCTCTCCGATGCCGATCGCGCCATCGTGATCAAATCCTCGCTGATTCCCATCATGACAACAAGATCGGCAGGTGGCAACACCCTGATGACCTTTGGCAGAAAAGAAAAACGGATCGTTGAGGCACTGACCAACTTTACCGAGCGTTTTGGTGACAGCAAGGGCTATCGCAAATATAAGCTCCCCGCCGTGGGTGTTTTGTTAAACGAAAAAAATATTGACGCCATGCAGCTTCGCATGGACGACACATTTTAATTTAGGAAGGTAAAAACAATGAGCAACAAAAAGAAATCCAAAATAGCCGCACGCATTCTTGCCATCGTTCTTTGTGTTTTAATGGTAGTCAGCATGGCTTTCTATACCATTTACATGATCGTAGATAACATCAAAAACGCAAAAAAAGAAGGCGAAGAGCCCGAAAAAACCGAGGCGGTGGCACCCCTCACACAGTATTACGTAGCATAACGCAAAAATAGGGGTTGTCACATTTGGCGCGACCGAAAAAGTCCGCACGAAAAGCAAAAAATCTCATTTGCCCTAAAAGCAGCAAATGAGACAGTATTCACGAAAATAGGTTGAATTTCTTCGAAATTCTTCCATATTTAAAACGGACTTTTTCTACCGTCCTTCGTGGGGCTCGACGTACCAAGTACGCCTCACGCCCCACGATGAACGCTTCTCGCCTAAATCTGGCGCCCCCCACTCTCTGAAGGGGCTGTCCCAAATGCAAATTTGGGACAGCCCCTTGTTGTTTGATGTATTCCATCAATTATTTAAATATACGACGCAAAAATCCTTTTGCGCGGCGTGGCAAAAAGCGCAGGCGGCGCAGTGGCATGATGCAGTGAAAGAAAACGTATAGGCGGTATTTTAGCGAACGCACGGAAACGGCTTTTTCACCGCGATAGTAGGCACTGACGCGCGCAACGATCCGATCGCGC
>JAZOLJ010000099.1:0-16718 GCA_045652845.1 Eubacteriales bacterium
CGCAGTGCAGGCGGCGGTGGATGCCTGCGCAGCAGCGGGCGGCGGTAAGGTATACTTCCCCCGCGGCACCTACGTGCTTGCCACCGTCTTTTTGAAAAGCAACGTGCACATTGAGTTTGAGGCGGGTGTGCTGATTCTCGGTGCGCTGGATTTTTACGCCTATGCGCAGCAGGAGGAGATCGATTACCCCGCCTATCAAGATGCCTCGCACACCTATTTTGACCTTTCGATGTTCGTTGGCAAAAATTGCGACAATATTTCGCTCACGGGCAAGGCAAAAATAGATATGCGCTCGGTTTGGGATGAGGATGGCGTGCGTGGCAAGGCGATTCGCCACAGAGGCCCCAAGTGCATTGCACTGAAGGAATGCAACCACGTGGTGATCGCCGATCTTGATATCAACAACGTCACTGACCTCGCAATCTATTTTGCTGGCTGCGAGGATGTGGATATCCACGGCATTAAGATGTTTGTGTATATCGACGGCATCTCGCCCGACAACTCGAAAAACGTGCGCATCTACGATTGCGACGTGGAATCAGGCGACGACGGCATTGTGTTCAAATCCTCCTATACCCTCAACCGTCTTGACGTGTGCCGCGATATCACCGTGAAAAACTGCAGAATCAAAAGCCGTTGCAACGCACTCAAATTCGGCACCGAAACAAACGGCGGCTTTTACCACACCGAAATTGAAAATATCGAAATTCGCGATACGCGCATTTCTGCAATTGCCATTGAGAGCGTGGACGGCGCGATCATTGACGATCTCACCATCAAAAACGTGCAGATCACAAACGCAAACGCCCCCCTCTTTATCCACATCGGCAAGCGCCTGCGCGGCCCGGAGGGTCTCGAGGTCGGTGCCATTCGCAACGTAACCCTTGAAAACATCACCGTGGATGGCCCCTACGAGCCCTACACCGCCCCCGCCCCCAATTATTTCGCCTTCAAGGCAAACGATTTTTACCAGTACCCTTGGGTATTTAAGGGCATCAGACCCGAAACGGCAGACCAGGCGATCAGCGGCAGATATACCGACTGGCAAATGACCTCCAACTGCTGTGGCCTTGCCGAGCGTCCGCTTGAAAATATTACCCTGCGCAACGTACATATGAAGCTGGATGGCGGCGTGCAGGAGTATGAGAGATGCGTGCCCGACGTTCCCCCTGCCTATCCCGAGGTCTATGTATACGGCAAGATATTACCTGCCAAGGGCATTTATTTCCGCTACATTAACGGACTGACGCTTGATAACGTAACGGTTACTACCTACCGCCCCGATGCAAGAGAGGATTTTGTGCTGGAGCACGTTACAACAAAATAACTGCCAAAAGGGCATCTGCGCGAAAAGCACAGATGCCTTTTTTTCTGTTACCGCATACAATGCCTATGGAGGTGATACCATGCAATTTGACAGAACCGCGCTAAACCGCCTGCTGATGCTAAGTGACAAGCAGCTTGAAACGGTCATCAAAAAGCTTGCCGAGGATTATGGGCTTGACCTTACCAAAATAAGCCTTGACCCCAACAATATAAAGGAGCTGCGCGCCGCCCTGCGCCGCGCCGATGACGACACGCTGAAGACACTTGGTGAGCAGCTGAAAAACGGGAGGCTAAAGTCATGAGTGAAGGGGATACCGCAGATCTGCCGCGCGAGCAGAGCGAGGGCGAGGGCATCTCGGATGCGGAATTTTCCTCTCTGCTTGACAGCATCAACACCGTAGCGCCGCTTTTAGGGGGGCTGGGCGGCGTGCTTGGCGGCAAACGCTCACAGGCCTGCTGCAGACGGGAAAGCCTTTTGTTATCCCTCAAGCCCTATCTCTCGCCCGCGCGCTGCGAGGCAGTGGATTATTTGGTGCGCATTGCAAGACTGGGTGACGCGCTGCGCACACTTTACTAAAAGGGGGGAGCTATGTACATTCAAAATAAACCTTCAGAGGGTATGCCCTTTGCGCTGCCAAAGGGGTATAGCGGCAACGCCTTTGCCACACCGCAAGAAGCCAAAACACCTGTGTCGGCGCAGGAAGCGACAAGCGAAGAAAATGCCTCCACGCCCGCCCCCCACGAGGATACGGCAGAAGCAATAAACGAGGAAAGCCCCGATAAAGCGACCGAGGCGTTTCTCGCGCAAGAGGGCGACCGACACCGCGAGCACGGCATTTTTTCAAAAATACCGTTTCTCTCCTCTTTGTTGCCACCGCCACGCAAAAAACGCGGAGAACGGGACACCCTGCCCGAATGGGCAATTCTCGGCATTGCACTTTTTTTGCTGCTTGAGGCGCCCGAAAACGACCTGCTTCCCTTCCTGCTGCTTCTCCTGCTTTGGGATTAAGGGGGGTGTCATATTTGGCGCGACCGAAAAAGTCCGCACATATAAAAAGAAAAATCTCATTTGCCCTAAAAGCAACAAATGAGATTGCTATGTAAAAATAGGTGGAATTTCTTCAAAATTCTTCCATTTGCGAGGAATTGCTTTGCAATTCTCGCATGAAGAACGCCTTTGGCGTTCATTCAGATTTAAAACGGACTTTTTCTGGCGTCCCTCGTGAGGCTCGACGTACCAAGTACGCCCAACGCCCCACGATGAACGCTTCTCGCCTAAATCTGACTATCCCCCTAAAAACGCCCTCACGGGCGTTTTTTCCATGCTTACTTTCCCCTATAAAATAGGTCAATTTCACCCTAATTTCAATAGGGAAAATTGACATAATTAAAATAGGGAAATTAGACATATTTACGGAGGTAAAAATGAGCAGAATAAAGGAGCTTCGCCTTGAAAAGGGCTACACGCAGGTAAAAATACAAATGCTGACAGGCATTGACCAAAGCGATTACTCGAAAATAGAAAGCGGCAAACGCTATTTTACCTTTGAGCAATGCAAGCGCCTTGCTATGGCACTTGATACCAGCATGGATTATCTCGCGGGGCTAACCGACCAAAAGGAGCCTTATCCGCGAAAGAACGAAACCTAAATAAATATCCCCCCGCTATAGCGTAATTTGTCCGTTAAGGGCATCTGCTATAGCGGGGGGAATTTATTCTTATTTATAAAGCGGCTCGGTGTAAACGCCTGCCTCGTGCAGAGCACGGAAGCTGTCGATCACCGCATATTTATCCTCTTGGTAAGTGACACCAAACCAACGGTCGTTTGTGGTCAGCACGCGAACGGTTGCCTTGCCCGACCCGATCATACCGTCAATCACAACAGGCAGGAGATACTCTGCCTTAATATCCTCAGGCTTCAGTGCCGCAAGGAAATCTACAAAGCCGCCCTCCAGCTCCTCAAAGAAATCGGGGGTAAGTGCCCACATATTCATCGAAACGATAGACTTGGGGTCAATGGGAGTCTTCTTGCCGTCAGCCTCAACCGCAGCACCCTCGCCGTCGTGCACAATACCGCCGGTTTCCACAACGCCCGTGAGGTATCCGTTCTCCACCCTGCAAACGCCGCGCGTTACGCCGCCGTTTTCACTGAGGGTGTTCTTGAGGATAAAGCCGGGCATGCAGTATTTCCCGCGGTTCTCTGCGTTCTTCACAAGGAAATCGTGCGCAAGGCGAAAGCCCTCCTTGCCGTAGTAGTCGTCGGCATTGATCACGAGAAAGGGCTCGTTTACAATACCCTTGCAGGAAAGCACAGCCTGACCCGTGCCCCAAGGCTTTTTGCGGTCGGGCGGGCAGGTGTAGCCTGCGGGCAGATTCTCCTTCTCCTGAAAGGCGTATGAAACGGGGCAAACCTTTTCAATACGGTTGCCGATGATCTCGCGGAAATCTGCCTCAAGATCGCGACGGATGATAAAGACAACGCGATCAAAGCCTGCTTCAAGCGCATCATGAATGGAGTAATCCATAATGATCTCGCCGCCGGGGCCTACGGGCTCAAGCTGCTTAATGCCTTTGCCGAAGCGGGAGCCGATGCCCGCTGCCATAATGACAAGACTGGTCTTCACGTGTTTCTCCTTTCGAGAACTGCGTTCTCACTGTATTTTTTATTTTTTAAAGGCTTTTTTGGGGCTTTATGAAAGCATCTCTTGGCGGCGTGTTTGCCACAACGCCAAGCACGGTGCCGCCTGCCGCCTTCAGGGTTGAAAGCGAGGCGCGCAGCTCGCGCGCGCCGCAGCGACCGATTGCCGCTATCATCAGTGTGCCCACAAAATCGGCAACGCAAGCAATGATATCCACGGCATGTGTCACGGCGGGAAAATCTACCAATATATAATCGTAATCGGCGGCATACGCCGCAAGCAATGCGGCAATGCGATCGGACATGGGGTAATCACAGGGGGAAAGAGGAACTATCCCCGTTGGCACCAGCCAAACACCCTTGCAGGTAGATGGATGCACCAGCTTTTTGGGGTCAAGCGACGGGTCAGCCAAATATTCGGAAAGCCCCGGCTCGGCTTCCGGTAGGAAAAACGCCTCCTTGCCGCCGCGCCTGAGATCCGCGTCGATCACCAGCACGCGCTTGCCCGCCACAGCCAGTGATTTAGCAAGAGCTGCAAGCACGTAGCTCTTCCCCTCCCCCACCTGCGGCGAGGTGACGGCAAGCGTTACCGCCCGATTGTCGCGGGCGCGCGGCAAGCGCTCACGCAAGGCGTAAAAGGGCTCGGCGGCATCGGCAGGGGGCTTCATTTCGGGGATCACGCCAAGCAGCGGCGTATCGGTTAGCACGCGCTCGATCTCGGCGGCATCAGCGAGGCGATTGGAAAAGAGAAAATACAGGATAAAAAAGAGATACGCCAGCAAAAATCCGCCAAGTGCGCCAAGCGCGCCCCACACAAGGGGGGAGGCGGTGGATCTTGCGGCAGGTGCCGCCGCGCGCAACAGCACCACAACGGGATATTCCGCTTCAAGCTGCGGCCAAGCGGTTTCTTGAATAAAGTGCGGCAGCTCTCTTTGCACCGCGGCGATTACGGCATCGGCAACCGCCGTTTCCCTTGCCGTTGCGGTCACGGTAAAGGCGGTATCGTGCGGTGCTGCTGTCAGCATATCGCGCAACGCCTCGCGCGTGAGGGGGAGCGCGTGGCGCGCTATCATGCGGTCAAGCAGCGCGTCACCCTCGGTGAGCAGCGCGGCGTATTCCTTGGCAAGCGTTTGCACGGCGGCACGCTGTGAGGTGGTAAGCCCGTTTGCCTCCAAAAACCTTTCAGATTGCAGATTTCGCACGTAAAAGGTGGCGGTGGCACTGTATTTTGGTGGGAGCAGCACGCGCGCGGCAAAGCCGAGCAGTGCCAGCAGCAGTACCGCCAGCAGGATCGGCAAAATGCGCTTTTTGAGAATTGCCCCAAGATCGTGGAGGGTAAGATATTCGGTTTTCACGTGCCCTCCCTTCTGCTGCCACGGCAGCTAAAGCAACATATCGTATGACCGTATATTTAAAACTATTATAACACAAGCCCCCGCGGAATGCAAGTGTTTCGCACGCGCGGAGTAAAATTTCCATTTTTCACACTGCTTTTGGCAACACTTGCAAAAGCGGACAAACTATGCTACAATAAGAGAAGAACAACGAAAAGGATGTGATAAAATGGCAGAATGGATCGATGCGGTATTTAAAAATATCGACCTTTCTATGTTTTCCTTTATGCATAGCCTCGCCGTTGCCACGGGCGAGAATGCCGGTGCCGAAATCACCTCGTGGCTCACGCACCTGATGAAGCTGATCAGCTTTTTTGCACACGATGGGCTTTGCATGTTTGCCCTTGGCATCATTTTAATGCTCTTTCGGCGCACAAGAAAGCTGGGCGCGTGCGTTTTTCTTGCCGTTTGCTGCGGCGGTCTTATTACCAACATTACCGTAAAGCCGCTTGTTGCACGTATACGACCGTATGCGAATTTTGACCACCTTGCCACCACCGTGCACGAGTGGTGGGTGATGGTTGGCGAGGCACGCAAGGGCGAGGGTATATTTTCCTCCTTCCCCTCAGGGCACACCACCTCGGCAACCGCCGCAATGGTAGGGCTTTTTCTTACCTCTAAAAACAAAAAATACACCTTCCCCGTGCTGCTCTTTCCGCTGCTGATGGGTGCCTCGCGCATTTATTTGATGGTGCACTACACCTCCGACGTGCTGGCAGGGCTTGTGGCTGGTACGCTTGGCGGCGTTGCCGCATATTTTCTCACACGGCTGATCTTCAAAAAGCTTTCGCTGCACCGAGAAAACAAGCTCTGTCGCTTCATCCTCGATTTTGACCTTGTGGCGTGGCTGAAGTCGCTGAAAAGATCAACGAAAGAAAACGCTTGACCAAATAGGGGCTGCCCTGCCGTGGCAGCCCTTCTTGCTGTGCTAACACGCAAAAGCGTATAACAAATCGCCCCGTTTTGTTTCAAATTTCGGCACGGTACTTGCGGATATGCTTGCTTTATGGTATAATAGTCGCGTATAACTTGCAATAACGACCTAAAATCCTTGAAACGGAGGAACCGATATGTTTTGGGTATGGGGCATATACAATCTCTTTGAAAACGGGCTGCTGAATGCCATCCGCACCGCCATACAACCCGATGAGGTTGGGGAGGCTGTGCTCACGGGCTGCGGCTTTTTGGCGGTTGTGATCGTTTCTTATCTGCTTGGCAGCATCAACTGGGCGTTGGTGATCTCAAAGCTTTTATATCACGAGGACGTGCGCGACCACGGCAGCGGCAATGCGGGCACCACCAACGTGCTGCGCACCTACGGAAAAAAGGCAGCAGCACTCACCTTTCTCGGCGACGGCCTCAAGGGCGTGCTTGCCATCCTGCTCGCCTGTGCTATTTTCGGATCTCCCTTGATCGCGCGCGAGGTAGACGGCGTGCTTCGATACGATATTCAATACACGCATCTGATCACCGCCGCGTATCTGGCGGCACTCTTTGCCGTGATCGGGCACATCTTTCCCATTTTTGCAAAATTTCGCGGCGGCAAGGGCTTTGCAACCTTCTTTCTCTCGGTGCTTGTGCTCAATCCCGTCATCTTCCTGCTGCTTGCCGCTATTTTTCTCATTCTCGTGCTGGGGGCGCATTACGTATCGCTTGGCTCTATCGTAACCGCGGCGTTTTACCCCGTGCTTTTAAGCTCCTTTGACCAAGCCTATACGCAATACGGCGTCGGCACTCTGTTTGCATTTGCCATTGCCGCGCTCGTGGCATGGAGTCACCGTGCCAACATCAAGCGGCTGCTTGATCACACCGAGCGCAAAACCTATTTCTTTAAGAAAAAGACAGAAAAGGATACAAAATGAAGCTTACCGGCGAATTTGCCTCGCTCTGCCTGCTGGCAGGAGAGCGTGAGGCACTGAAAAAATCCGTCTTTACCGGCGCGCTTGACTCCTCGGTCCTGCGCGCCGTTGGCACGCTCTGCCGCGTGGGCGGAAAAACACATATTCAAATTGAAACCCTTTATGCCGACGGCAAGGCACGGCACGAAAACCTGCCCATCGGCGAAAAAAGTGCCCCCCGTATGGCAGAAATCGCCGCAGGCTACAGCCGTATCCATCTGCTGACCACCGCAGGCGACGCCGAGCTGCGCACCAACAAAAGAGGCGAGCGCGTGTTTCTTGGCGCCGATAAGCTGCGCCGCAAGCTTGAGGCAGGGTGCGCCACCACCGTTGCAGTGATTGGCAACAACAAGGTAAAAAAGCGCATTCTCACGGGTGACGAGCCCTTTTTGAAGCTCCTTGGTGTGAGCGACGAGAATGGGCGTGTGTATGATAAAAAGGGTGCCAAATTCCGTCAGATCAACCGCTTTCTTGAGCTCATTCGCGACACGCTCCCCCATCTGCCAAAGGATAAAATCCGCATTTGCGATCTTTGCTGCGGCAAAAGCTATCTTTCCTTTGCCGTATATCACTATTTTGCAAACGTATTGGGGCTAAAGGTATCCATGACCGGCGTTGACCTCAAGCCCGACGTGATCGCTTACTGCGGAGAGGTAGCGGGGAAGCTTGGCTTTGTGGGGCTTGAATTTCTGTGCGGCGACGTAGCCGCCTACCAAAGCCCCGAGCCGCCGCAGCTGGTCATCTCGCTCCACGCCTGTGACACCGCAACCGATCTTGTGCTTGAAAAAGCTCTTGAATGGGGCGCAAAGGTGATACTTTCCACCCCCTGCTGCCACCACGAATTAAATCACACGCTAAATTGCCCCGCCCTCTCTTTTGTGGCAGAGCACGCCATGCTGCGCCAAAAGCTGTGTGACGCGGCAACCGATGCCCTGCGCTTAAAGCTTTTGGAGGCAAACGGCTACCGTGTGGCAGCCCTTGAGCTGATCGACCCCGACGACACACCCAAAAACGTGATGCTGCGTGCCATTCTGCGCGCCGACCGCAACGCGGCGGCTGAGGAGCGCGCACGGGCGGAGCTGCGCGCCGCCCGCGCCTTTTTGCTGGGAGGTGAGGTGTAATGGACGTGCGCCGTGTCTTAAGCTACGTGCGCCGCGCCTGCGAGGATTACGATATGATCAAGGCAGGTGACCGCATTGCCATTGGCATTTCGGGCGGTAAGGATAGCCTAACGCTCCTTTGCGCGCTTGCCGAAATGCGCCGCTTTTATCCAAACCCCTATGAGGTGGTTGCCATTACCGTTGATATGGGCTTCCCCGATACCGATTTTTCACCCATCCAGGCACTTTGCGACGAGCTAAACGTCCCCTACCATATTATTAAAACCGATATCTACGATATCATTTTTAATATAAGAAAAGAAAAAAGCCCCTGCGCGCTCTGCTCTAAAATGCGGCGCGGCGCGCTGCACAACGCCGCGCGCGAGCTGGGGTGCGAGGTAGTGGCACTTGGGCACCATTACGACGACGTGGTGGATACCTTTATGCTCAATCTTTTTTACGAGGGGCGCGTGGGCTGCTTTCAGCCCGTAACAGACCTCTCGCGCGTGGGCGTGCGCGTGATCCGTCCCCTCATTTATCTGCCCGAAAAGCAGGTGCGCACCTTTGTGGCAAAGGAAAATATCCCCGTGGTAAAATCCGCCTGCCCTGCCGACGGCAACACGCAGCGCACCGAAATGAATGACCTGATCAACAGCCTTGACCGCAAAAGCCCGGGGCTCCGTCACCGCATTTTCGGTGCCATTCAGCGCGCCGACGTGGATGGCTTTGCCCCCCTGCCGCCAAGACCGAAGAAGAAGCGGGAAAAGAAAGACGAATAACGAAGAGCGGGGGGAAGGTGCTTTTGCAAAAGCACCTTCCCTCCGCTCTGTTTTTGCCTATGGCAAAACATTCACACCCCCAACCGCAAAATCCTTGGAAAAATAAAAACGGGTGCAAACATCGCGCACTTTGTATGCATTATCCCGTAGGGCGGTGCCTTGGTGCCGCCGCAATCCCCGATGCATCAAAAACATACGCATGAAAAACATCAAAATAAAGCCGCAAGCACCCCGTTTCACCCCGAAAACACAAATTTTTTATAAAAACACAAAATTTTGCGTTTTTTTTCACAAATCTACTTGACAAGCGCACTTTTTTGTGCTAAAGTGTTTTCATTCCCAGTGAAGTTGTCGGAAGTGAAAGCAACCGACAGTGGAGGAAGTTCCGGAGAATCTCGCAAGAGTGCCGAAGGTGCAAGGCGGCAAAGCCGCCGAATCTCTCAGGCAAAAGGACGGAGCAGGCATCAAGCTTTTTTTGGTTGTTTGTGCTATCTTTTATTTTTTGGAGCTGCCACCCATTGGGGGCAGTTTTATTTTTTTACTTGGAGGTAAGCAAAAATGCAAGAAGCATTACTCAAGGTCGTAGCTACGATCAACTCCTACCTCACCGACTACATTTTAATCTTTCTGCTTGTCGGTGTTGGTTTGTATTTCACCATTCGCACAAAATTCGTACAGGTTCGCTGCTTTGGCGAGGGTATGAAAAAGGTTTTCGGCAGCCTTTCCCTGAAGGGTGGCAAGCAGGGGGGCGGTCTTTCCTCCTTCCAGGCGCTTGCAACCGCAATCGCCGCGCAGGTTGGTACCGGTAACATCGTTGGTGCCTGCGGCGCGATCCTGATTGGTGGCCCCGGTGCCATCTTCTGGATGTGGGTGATCGCATTCCTTGGCATGGCTACCATTTACGCCGAGGCAACGCTGGCGCAGAAAACGCGCGTGGTAAATGAGGACGGCACCGTTGCGGGCGGCCCCGTTTACTACATCAAGACCGCTTTTAAGGGCAGCTTCGGCAAATTCCTTGCCGTATTCTTTGCAGTGGCTACCATGCTTGCCCTTGGCTTTATGGGCTCGATGGTACAGTCGAACTCGATCGCGGGCACCATGGGTACTGCAATCGGTATGGGCGAGAACCTTTACTGGATCATCGGTATCGTTGTGGCACTCCTTGCAGGTCTGGTATTCCTTGGCGGTATCGACCGTCTGGCATCCGTTACCGAGAAGCTTGTTCCCATCATGGCTTGCCTTTACATCATCGGCTCGCTGGTGGTGATCTTTGCACGCATCCAGTACGTGCCCGAAACCTTCGGTATGATCTTCAAGTACGCCTTTAATGCAAACGCCCTCATCGGCGGTGGCATTGGCTACGCGCTCAAGGCTGCCATCAGCCAGGGTGCAAAGCGCGGTCTGTTCTCCAACGAAGCAGGCATGGGCTCTACCCCCCACGCACATGCACAGGCAAACGTAAAGAACGCGCACGACCAGGGCGTTACCGCTATGATCGGTGTGTTTATTGATACCTTTATCGTGCTGACCATGACCGCACTGGTTGTGATCTCCACCCTCTACGCCGGCGACGGTGTGCTGGGCGACGCGCTTAACTACGCAGACGGCAGCCTGCTTCTCTCGGGCTACGGCAAGGCAAACCTTGCACAGCTGGCATTTGGTAAGGTATTTGGCGAAGCCTTTGGCAACATTTTCGTTGCCGTGTGCCTGTTCTTCTTCGCCTTCTCTACCATCCTTTCCTGGAACTTCTTCGGCAAGATCAACTTCCAGTACCTCTTTGGTAAGAAGTACACCGTGGTTTACACCGTGATCGCAGTTGTATTCGTATTCCTCGGCTCTATCTTCTCAAACGACCTTGTTTGGGAGCTCACCGACTTCTTCAACTACCTCATGGTTCTCCCCAACGTCATCGCTCTTGTAGCCCTCGGCTCGCTTGTTGTAACCGCAGCGAAGGAGGGCAAGGCAGCCAAGGAAGCCGCACGCGCTTCCGCCGCCGTTGCCGCAGAAAAGGACGCTGAATAATTTTAAACAAACAACAAAAGCAGATGCTACGGCATCTGCTTTTTTAATTGATTTTTGAGCGTTTTATACCAAACGCCTTGCATTTTAAGGCTTTGTATGCTATAATAATATTGTCGGATATACGACAAATCTAATAAAGGAGTATTCACCATGCTGCAAAAACTTTGGCCTACACCCTTTAAGATTAAGAAAGGCAGCCTTGGCTCTTTCTTATTTCAGCTGATCGTGTTCCTCATTGTGGTGGCTGTATTCAGCGTGCTGATGGGAGTGCTTTCCGGTGTTCCGATCGTAGGCATCATTTTCAAAATCGTGGGTGCACTGATGGATGCCTATGCCGTTGTTGGCATTGTGCTTTGCATTCTTTGCTTCCTCGGCATACTTGATGATAAAAAATAAACGTAGCACAAGCAAAAAAACACCGTTACACGGTGTTTTTTTGTTTTTATTTTCCTTGAGGGCTCGCCAATACTTGACAAATTTCACTTTCGGCGTTATAATTGCATCATATACTATTATGGGGAGTGTTTTTCACGCGCCCCCAAGGCTACTTGAAAGGTTGGAGCATCCATGAACAAAAACGTACCCGAGCTGTTTGGTAATATGGTATTTAACGAGGAGGTCATGCGCCAGCGACTGCCGCGCGAGGTCTCTCAATCGCTGATGAAAACAATGGAGGAGGGCAAGGAGATCGACCCCTCTATTGCCGACGTTGTTGCCAACGCCATGAAGGACTGGGCAATCGAGAAGGGCGCCACGCACTACACGCACTGGTTTCAGCCCCTAACGGGTGCCACCGCCGAAAAGCACGATTCCTTTATCGCCCCCGCCCCCGGTGGGCAAGTGGTAATGGAGATTTCGGGAAAATGCCTCATCAAGGGCGAGCCTGATGCCTCCTCCTTCCCCTCGGGCGGTCTTCGTGCCACCTTTGAGGCACGCGGCTATACCGCGTGGGACCCTGCCTCCTATGCCTTTGTTAAGGATGGCACGCTCTACATTCCCACCGCGTTTTGCTCCTACACGGGCGAGGCACTTGACTCCAAAACCCCCCTGCTCCGTTCGATCGACGCCATTTCCCGTGAGGGCGTGCGCATTCTGCGCCTGTTTGGCGATACCACCGCAAAGCGCCTCACGACCACCGTCGGCGCCGAGCAGGAATACTTTATCATTGACAAAGAGATGTACGACAAGCGCAAGGATCTCATTTATACGGGTCGTACGCTCTTTGGTGCACCCGCACCCAAGGGGCAGGAGCTGGAGGATCACTATTTCGGCCCGCTGAAGGCGCGCATTGCGGCATTCATGTCCGAGCTTGACGAGGAGCTTTGGAAGCTTGGCATTCTCTCCAAGACCAAGCACAATGAGGCAGCCCCCGCACAGCACGAGCTCGCCCCCATTTATACCACCACCAACATGTCAGTAGACCAAAATCTGCTGATCATGATCTACATGAAGCGTATTGCCGAAAAGCACGGGCTTGTTTGCCTGCAGCACGAAAAGCCCTTTGCGGGCGTTAGCGGCTCGGGTAAGCACAACAACTGGTCGGTTGGCACCGATACCGGCAAAAACCTCTTTAAGCCCGGTAAAACGCCTGCTGAAAACAAGCAGTTCCTCTTGATGCTTGCAGCCGTTGTAAAGGCGGTAGACGAGTATCAGGACCTGCTGCGCGTTTCGGTGGCACACGCGGGCAACGACCACCGTCTTGGTGCCTCCGAGGCTCCCCCCGCCATCATTTCGATGTTTATCGGCGATGAGCTGCAGGCGGTTGTGGATTCGATCGTCAGCGGCACCGATTTCAAGGGTGCAGCGCGCGGCAAAATGAACCTTGGTATCCCCTCGGTCCCCACCTTCACCAAGGATACCTCCGACCGCAACCGTACCTCTCCCTTTGCGTTTACGGGCAACAAGTTTGAGTTTCGTATGCTTGGCTCCTCGCAAAATATTTCAATGCCAAACGTTGTGCTCAACACCGCCGTGGCTGAAAGCTTCCGCCAATTTGCGGATATTCTTGAGGGTGCCGAGGATTTTGACAAAGCACTGGCAAGCCTTATCAAGGATACCTTTACCAAGCACCGTCGCATCCTCTTTAACGGCAACGGCTACTCCGAGGAATGGGAGAAGGAGGCAGCACGCCGCGGGCTCTCTAACCTCAAAACCTCCGTTGACGCCTTTAAGACCTTCTGCTCCGAGAAAAATATCGAGCTTCTTTCGCGCCACGGTGTCATGAGCACGGTAGAGATAAGGTCGCGCGAGGAGATCATGTATGAAAACTATGCCAAGGTGATCAACATTGAGGCGCAAACCATGATCGAAATGGCAGGGCGTGAGATCATTCCTGCTGTTAGCAAATACGTAAAAGAGGTGGCAGAGGCTGCAGCCGCCAAGATTGCCGTGATCCCCACGGCAGACATCTCGGCTGAAACCGATATTATTACCCGCCTTTCGGCACTCACAGGCAAGGCGTACAAGATCCTTGGCAACCTGCGCCGTGAGGATGATGCCGCAAAATCTCTTATGACGGGCGAGGCGATGGCGGAATACTTCCTTAACCACGTCATTCCCGTGATGAACGAATTGCGCGAAACGGTAGACGAAATGGAAACTCTCACCGCCATTAACTACTGGCCCATGCCCAATTACGGCGATCTCCTCTTTAGCATTTGATCGCTCCACTGTACAAATAAAAAGAGAGAACAACTCGGTCACAAGCCGAAGCGTTCTCTCTTTTTTATTTTTTCTAAATTATACTATAGAATTTTCCAATTTTTATTCTTGTTTTTCCAATTATTCCGAAACAATTTCCATAGTTTCGATCACAACGGGATCTTGCGGCACGTCCTGCATATACCAGCCGTAATTGCCCGTCCTAACGCTTGCGATCTTGTCGATCACCTCTACGCCCTCAATCACCTTGCCAAAGCCCGCGTACTGGCCATCCAGGTGCGGTGCGTTCTCGTGCATCACAAAAAACTGGGAGGAGGCGGAGTTCGGGTCATTGGTGCGCGCCATCGAGAGCACGCCGCGCGTGTGCTTTAAGGTATTGGTCTTGCAGCCGTTCATCAAAAACTCGCCCTTGATAGCATCGCACTCACGGTGCTCCATCTCGGTGGTGTAGCCGCCGCCCTGCAGCATAAAGCCTGCGATCACGCGATGGAAGATAAGCCCGTCAAAAAACTTCTTTTCAATCAGAGAAAGAAAGTTTGCAACCGTGAGGGGTGCCATTTCGGGGTAGAGCTCGGCGGTCATCGTGCCGTAGTCCTTCACGTGAATTTTAATAATGGGATGGTTCATCGTTTTATTCCTCTTTCTTTTTTATTTTAAAGTGTTTTCAGGTCTACGGTAGCGCCCGCGGCAATGCGAACGGGTGCTTTATCCACCGAGATCCACACGTCGGTGGCGGTTGGGTTATAGACAATGGTGCGATCGGCGGTGAATTTAAGTGCGCGCAGTGCCATCACGTAATCGTAGATTTCAATGTTGGTGGCATACCACACGTCGGGGTCGCCCCCCGCCTCAGCGCAAAAGCGCTCGATATGATCCCAGTTGTTCTTTTTATCAAATTCGTAGCTGTGCCCCCACACGTAAAAAACGGGCATGTTGCTTTTTTTGTGGGCTTTAAACCTTTCAAGCAGCTCGAAGATCTTCGGATGATCGTGGTGACACGTGGGGTGCCACGCGAGAAAATCCTCGGGCATATCAAACTTTTCGGTTGCCTTCGTGGTGCGCGAATACTCCATGCCAAGCACACGAAGTGCATTTATAGCCTCAGGAGTGTACACACCGTACGGATAAGACATCCCGCGCACGGGATAACCGCAAAGGGCCTCTAAATTCTTGCGATCCTCCATCACCTCAAAAACAAGCTCCTCGTTTGGTATCATACTAAGAAACGGGTGCCTGAGCGTGTGCGACGATATCTCGTGAAAAGCAAATTTGTCGCGCACATCCTCGGGGGTGATAAAGCCCTCCTTCCCCAGCTTCGAGGAATTGAGATGGAACGTACCGCGAATGCCGTGCAGATTAAAGATCTGCGCGAGGCGCAGGTCAAAGGCTTTGCCATCGTCGTAGCTCATGGTAAGCGCTTTTTTCTTCCCATCCTTATAGTAACCGTAAGCGATCTTCATGTTTTCTCCTCCTCTTCACGGTAAGCAAGCGCGAACAGCACCTCGGCGCGCGCCTCTTGCTCCGTGAGATACAAATATCCAAACAACGCCTCCATACCCGTGGCACTGCGATACTCGGCAACCGTGGCGTTTTTCGGGGTGTTGGTGTGCCCCACGTTTCTGCCGCGACGAAAGATCGCCGCCTCCTCCTCCGTGAGGTGCGGCAGCAGCTGCTCCATCGCTGCCGCCTGCGCAGGGGCACAAACAAAGCGTCTTGCCTTTGCGTTGAGTGACTTTGAGGAGGAGTATCCCGCCACCACCAGACGGCGGCGCACCATCAGCTCGATCACACTATCCCCAAAATACGCAAGTGCCGCCGTGCTGACGGTATGAACGTCAATATGTGCCATTCTTTACCTCTTTTATAGCAATACTTTCGGTTTTTCGTTACACTTATTATAGCATTGCCCCCGTGTCTTGTCAAGCAATATGGCAAGAAACGGTACGGCTTTTAAAGGGCAATGCGCGTGTAGGTGCCGTCCGCGAGCAGCCTTGCCTCCCGCGTGTGACAAGTGAAAAGCAGGCACTGCGCGCCTTCTCGGCAAAGGCTCTCGAGAAACGAAAGCAATTTTGCCGTGCGTGCATCATCAAGGCGTGCCGTCACCTCGTCGAAGAGAAGCGGCAGCGGCTCCCGCGTGATCAGGTCGATCAGTGCCACACGCAGTGACAAGTGAGCCGCATCGCGGCAGCCTGCACTAAAATGGGAAAGCGGTATCGACCCACGCGCCGTGCCAACAAACACCGTAAAGCGTTCGCCGATATAAAGCGTTTTCCACGCACCGTTTGTCAGCATTTCAAATATTTCCGAGGCGCGTGCGGCAAGACGCGGAAGCACGCCCTCGCGCAGCTCCTTGTCTGCTTCTTGCAATGCTTCGCTCGCCATTTTGATTGCAGAAAGCCTGTTTTTCGCCCCCGTAAGGGCACTAAGCATCTCGTTTCCTTGCGCAAGCAAGGCGGCTGGGTCACGTGCTGTTGCCGCAAGCGCAATCTCCTCACGCTCTGCCGCAGCGAGTGCCTCACGCAGATCGCGCACAGCCTTTTGCAAGTGCGCCTGTCGGTTGTCAAGCGTTACACCGTCGGCATTGGGCAAAGGGAGTGCGGCACGACGCGCGCGCAGCACGTGCTCATTTGCAGGATCTATCCCGTTTTCAAGTACCGTTGCGGCACTTTTGGCAGCTTCATAGCAAAGTCGCGCCTCGCTCTCGCTGTGCAGGAGTGCTGTGCGCAGCACGCGTAGCCTTCTTGCCTCTATATAACAAAGCAGAGCAAAAAGCACCGTCAAGGCAACGCACACCGTTGCCCACACAAAGCGCACGGGGACCGCACTCCGTATCAGCGCGCCGCTGGCAAATAGTACCGCAAGGATAAGGAAAAGTGCCGAAACGGTAGTAAATATCCGC